>NZ_UGOD01000001.1:1740000-2058750 GCF_900461525.1 Legionella busanensis
AAAAAGGAAATCCTGTAAGTACGCAGGCTTTAACAACACAACTTACGTTCACTTCCGATGTAAATAATCAAAATATTTTAACTTGCACAACGCAAAATGGAGTATGTAGTTCAACAATTTATAACCAAAATATAAATAGTAAGACAGGTGCATTTAGCAATGAAACTTATCAAGTTGGACTACCTAATTCCATTACCTTTAATGGTAAAACTTATAGCCTCGTAGCGGATAAAAGCGCTAGGAGTTTAACCGTAACAGGTACAGCTAATCAATTACAGTTAAATGCGGTTTATCAAACGGGTGCAGTTAGCCAACAAAATTGTAATGTGAAGTTTACTTTGCAAAACCGTTGGGACTCTGGTGCTGTTTTTCAAGGTAGTATTACCAATACAAGCACCAACGCTGCAATTAAGAGTTTTACCTTTAAAATTAGCTTCAATGGCAGTGAAATAAGTAACCCAACCATTGTAAGTTATTGGATTGGTAGCAATCAAACTTATTCAATGAATGGTGGCGTCTTTACTTTTAGCGCGAATACTTATGACCCTTATAACGGCCTACCTCCTGGGCAACAACAAGGTATAGGATTCCAAGTCTCAGGAGCAATGACTAAAGATCCAACCGTGACTGTAATTAGTTGTGAAGCTAAATAATGATTAAGTTGGGCTCAAATAAAGCCCAACTTTTTTTAATTTCTCCTACTATTTTAACCTAAGCAACTCTTAACGAAGTATATGCTGCGTATCAGGTTCATGTTCAAAGCATGTGGTGGTTTTCATCTTCTTTTGATTAACGCGAGTATTACAATTGGTAGTTATCTTTTTTAAGTTGATTGCATAGGGTTCTAGCTCGCTTTGATTATGAGGCAATGGCTCATGACGAATTAAAACTTTTGCTTTTTGATAATTGGGATTTTTATTGAGTAAAAAACGATTTATATCTTTATAAACTTTATCCTTAAGTTTCGGGTATTCTTTTTTTTCTAAGCTTGGGTTGGCATCATTTTCTGTATTTACTTTGGCAATATGGCGAAGATTACGATCAAAAAAACGAAAGAATGGATTACTACTCGGAACTTTAGTAACTTCATCTAATTGCAACTTGCGAAGGCGAAACACTTCGTGCGCTAATTCAATACCGAGTGCTTTGTTTTGTAAATCTTTAGGCAATAAAGCCTTAATTCGTTCTATTTCCTCAGGCTTTTTACTATCAATGATGATAACCTCTAAACTTTCGCAATTAGTAAACGCATTATTACTGATATAGATAAGACTAGTTGGCAAAGTAAGCGTTCGTAAGTTGCGGCAGCCGCTAAAACCCCAAAGACCAATTTTAATAACATTATTAGGGACAATAAGTGTTCGTAATTTAGTACAGCCGATATACATACCATTACCCACAGTATCAATATTGCTTGGGATATCAAAAGTACCACTTGGCTTAAGATCACTATTGTAAAACCTTGTCAAGACATTCATGTTTATTAACATTGTTATTTCCTTTAACTGTTTAATAACCCTAAGTTTCGTATTTTAACTGCAGGTCGTATTAAATTTGGTGCTTATAAAGCATTGAAAAAACTTTTTACTTATATTGCAGACTTGTTGATAAAGAATGTCTGTTTGAAACTTTATATTGGTTGAAAGTAAGCGTTATTACGCCTAATATGCTAACTCTTTGGTCTGTAAATAATCTTGGTATGCTGAATAAACACCAGTTAATTACTATTTTTTGCGAAAGAAATGACTTTTGCAAGCAATTAAAAAAAATAAACTCTATTCTTACCGATTAAACCCTTTTCTTATCTAAACTTCGAATAATGATGAATATTATAGATAGTACATTAGCAGCAATTACCTCCTTTAACGAAGTTAACGATTTAAAACAATCCAGCAATGTATTTGAAGAAACAATTAAAGAAATTCTTGCTCGCTATCATATACCTCTTAAATCATTAACTCTTTTTTCTGAAGGCACTAATATTGTCTATTCTTATGATAATCATTTGGTTATTAAATTATTTCCTCCTTTTCACCAAGATCAGTTTGAAAGTGAACGATTAATGCTTAAAGCACTTGCCGGAAAACTAACGGTTGCAACCCCTATCCTTCATTACGAAGGTGAAATAGCAAGATGGCCTTATCTAATAATGACTCAACTAAAAGGCACACTCTTAGAAACACTTTGGCATACCTTAGATCATAATAATAAATTAATTATTATAAGTGAGCTTGGCTTATTAATACGGGAAGTTCATTCCTTACCAACACATGGCCTGGAATCTATTGATTGTTATTGGCAAGCCTTTATTGAAAATCAAATAGCTAACTGCATAGAAAATCATCGCAGTAAAAATTTACCTGAAAAATTATTGCGACAAATGCCAGCCTACATCGAAACAATTAAACCATCCTTAGTTAAAATTGACAGGCCTGTTATTTTAACTGGTGAATATACCCCAATGAATTTTTTAGTCACCCATATTGAAGGCGCTTGGCATATTTCAGGTTTAATCGATTTTGGTGATGCTATGTTAGGCCACTATAAATATGACTTATTAGGTCCAGGTGCTTTTTTAATTCAGGGTGATAAAGAGTTACTAAACGCTTTTTTAACTGCTTATGGTTTTTTGTCTCATGAACTCAATGAAAATTTAAGTCATGAGCTAACTGCACTAATGCTTCTTCATAAATATAGTAATTTAGAAATTCAAGTGCGAATTGCTAATTGGAAAAACAAAATTTCTTCATTAAAAAAGCTAGAAGATTTAGTTTGGGGGTTTTAATTTTATGATAAAAATCTTTTTAAGTTAGTTTATAAAGCAGTTAATATAGTTATTCTTTCTTTTAATTCCTTACCTATCATATAGAAATTTTTATTAAATAAAAACGCCTTAATTGAAAACCAAGCAAACTCTTTGTAAATAATCTTGACAGCATCATTAAAAAGTTTAAAATCCGCCATTTTGTACTTAATTTAAAAATTGCGTTTAAATTTTTATTCTATTTATATTTAATTTACCCACGCTAAATAGATAATGGACCTATCATGGTAGTGGTCTTACTAATTAACACTGAGAAATAAAATCATGAAATTATCTACAGATGGAAAAATATTGCTACAAGTTGACAATCAAGATATTGATTCCGATGGCAATTTTAAATTTCCTAATGACATTACTACTATTGGCGAGTCTGCGTTTGAAGAATGTACTAATTTAAAAAAGCTTGTCATTCCTTCACACATCACTGACATTAAAAAATTTGCATTTTGGAATTGTACTCAATTAAAAAATGTGGTTCTACCCAAAAATCTTACTAAAATTGCCAAGTGTACATTTAATGGATGCACTAGTTTAGAAACAGTCAGGATACCACCTAATGTCACAGTTATTGGGAAAGGCGCCTTTTATAATTGTCGCAGCTTAAAAAACATCATTTTGCCTGAAAAAGTTACTAAAATTGGACGAGGAGCAATTCATACATGTCCAAACTTAGAAGCGGTATTCATTTCAAAAAACATTGTATCCATTGGACATGAAGTTTTTGATGACTGCGAAAATTTAAAATCAATTTTTACTGATGGTAACGATACTGAAATTGAAAAGCTTAAATCATTATTTGTTCTCTATAAGTTTGCAATTAAAGTGGCCTCAATTAATCGTGCAGATAAAGAGTTTCTTGCACTCTATGATATACACACTAACAAAACTTCACAGGCAAATTCACCAGTTCTTTTTTTCAAGGAGAATAAAAATCTTGCTGAAGGTAATAACAAATCTGATAAAAATCCAGAAAACCTTTTCGATGAACTACCCAATTGTAGTACATTTCCTTAAAACAATGATACAAGTTGAAAAAACTAGCCGTTAAATTATAAGTGGAAGCTATTTAGCTTCCACGCTTGCTTTTCCTTCATTTAAATTTAGAATCATTTCGTATCTAAAAATGAAATATTTTTCAAAATGTCCTCAATAGGTAAACCCATAACATTATAATAAGAACCTTTTATTTGTTTAACAAAAATATCATATACATTTTGAATACCATATGCCCCAGCTTTATCAAAAGGATCGCCTGAAGCAATATAGCTTTGTATTTGTTGCTCCGTAAGTGTATTAAAAGTAATTTCCGTCGTTACACAATTAATCCGCCACCTTTTTTCTGGTAAAAAAATTAAAGCATAACCTGTATAGACTTCATGAGAGTTGCCACTTAACATACTTAACATCCTATATACGTCATCGTTATCTTGTGGTTTTTCTAAGATATGATGCTGATAAGCAACAGTAGTATCGGCAGCTAGAATCAAATCTGCGTTATTTACTTCAATTTGTGACAGAATGGTTTGTGCTTTTTCCTGGGCCAGGCGAGTGACGTATTTTTTAGCCTCTTCATCTTTTTTCTGGATTTCTGCAATATTAGCAGGCATAACCACGGCATTTAATCCGTGTTCTTGCAATATTTGTAATCGTCTTGGCGAGGCACTAGCTAAAATTATTCTTAATGCAGAATTAGGTTTCATAAAGTTTAATCTAATATTAAAATCACTATAATAACTTATTAAGATTAAATTCCAATGAAACGCCTCACTGTAGGTTTTCAAGCGTAGCTATTAAGATTAGCATAGCTTTATATTGATTTACTAATTATCCATATTTATATTTATTTTGCCTATTAATAGATTAATTATTGACTATGTTCTATTTATAGACTAAATTAATACATATATAGATTATTATGAGAGACTGTCATGAGTAATTCTACTGTTTTAAAAAACAGCCAATCTATTGATCATAATAATGTTGATAATTTAAAGAGAAATACAGCAAACATAATACAACTATTTAAGCATTGGGATTTAAAAGTTGATGAGCAGTGTAATTTATTGGGTGGTATAAGTCCTCAACAGTTAAATAAATTCCAAAATGGTAAAGCTCATATCTCAGGCCGAGATACAATAGAGCGTGTTGGCAATCTGCTCGGCATACATAAGAGTCTAAGAATTTTATATCCTTATAACAGAGCAGTTGTCTACAGATGGATAAAAGCCAGAAATAAAAAGCTTCATAACTTAACGCCTTTAGATGTGATGTTATCGCAAGGCTATATTGGTATTGCGCAAGTAAGAAAATTAACTGATTACATGAGAGGAACTTAATGTCATTGTTTGCAGTAATAGTTGATTACTCTGAAGATGTTTTTCGCAATATTCGCTCTGTAAAACCATCGCAAAATCTCTTTGATGACTTAAGTGAGGATGCAGATAACTGGGAGGCTGCGAATACTTTAGAGGCTATTACCCACCTGCCACTGGAAAATAGTCAATTAATACAAAGAGGTTTTGAATATAGTGAAAATTCTTTCATTGATTATCCTTTTGAAAATTTAACCGCATCTCGTTTTAGTGATGGACAAAATCCATGCTGGTATGCATCTGAAACATTAGAAACGACTATATATGAAACAGTTTATCATTTTAAAAAAGAAATTACTGATTCACCTGAGGCATTTAATGGCGAAAAGCAAATTCCAGTAGATAGACGGATAGCTAAAATTGCTTGCATTGGAATAACTATCGACTTGTCTTCTAAAACAGAAGAATATCCTTGGCTCTTAGATCCAATCAATTACTCAAGATGCCAAGAAGTAGGAAAACGTGTTGCCAAAGAAGGCCACCCATTATTGCGGGTGAGATCAGCCAGACACCTTGAAGGCATCAATATTGTGGCTTTTAAAAGTAATGTGTTATCAAATGTTAGAGAACATTGCTTTCTAAAATACACGCTCAATTTAGATAATATGGAAGTTACGGTTACCCGGGGAGAAGCCCCTGTTTTGATTATTTAACGGTTATTTCCTCAATTGAAATTTAATTTCTAAAATAGTGATAATTATAAATACTATCCACCCATGAATTAATCCGAGGAGTTTTACTTAAAAATGGAAAAGTTATTCCCACAATACCCAACAGAAATAATCCATGATTTAATACTGCCGCAAAATTATTTTCCGAATAATTCTCAATATCCTTTGCTAATTTATAAGCAAGTCTTTAACTTTGCTAATCAAAATCCAGAGGAAATTCAAGAGTATTTAAAACAAAATTATTGGATTAATTCATGGGTGGATAGTATTTATAGTTATCACCATTATCATAGTAATACCCACGAAGCATTAATTATTATTGAAGGAAACTGTAGCGTACAAATCGGTGGTGATTTAGGCAATATTTATAATATTTCTAAGGGAGATGTTATTATTTTTCCGGCTGGTGTTTCACACAAAAATATTAATTCTTCGCTAGATTTTAAATGCATAGGATCTTATCCTAATGATGTTGATTATGATGTAAACTATGGCAGAGCAGACGAACATCCTATGGTTGATATGAATATTAAAAAAGTTGGTTTACCAAAAGCTGATCCAATTTTTGGCGCAGATGGATTAATATTTAACTATTGGAAGTAGAAATTTTAATAGGCTCATTAAGGCTGCAGATAATTTAAGGCTAGTTAATGCTTGACGCTGTTATTATGTATACCTATTTTTAAATAAATACATTTTAAATTAATTAAAAAGGAATTTTAGCTTGGCAAAAAAATCTTTGCAAAACAGATCTGGCTGCAAGGTTTGTGATATTGAGCTTGACTTTGATTTTACCTTTGCTTTTCAACCAATTATCGACATTAACAAAAAAGAAATTTTTGCTTATGAAGCCTTAGTACGAGGATTAAATGGCGAAGGAGCAGCAGACATTCTGGCAAAGGTAAATGATAAGAATCGCTATCGCTTTGATCAAGAATGCCGAATAAAAAGTATTTTCAAAGCGCAGCAATTGAATATGAAAGAATGTATTTCTATTAATTTCTTGCCTAACGCTATTTATTCTCCTGACCTTTGCATACGAACAACCATTGCTGCTGCTGAAGCAACAAATTTTCCCCTGCAAAAAATTATTTTTGAAGTAACTGAAAGTGAACAGATCAACGATCCTCAAAAACTACTTTCTATTTTTCAATATTATCGTGAGCGAGGTTTTTGTACGGCTATTGATGACTTTGGTGCAGGCTATGCGGGACTAAGTTTGCTTGCCAATTTTCAGCCAGATTTTATTAAAATTGATATTAAATTAGTACGTGATATTAATGTAAACTTAGTAAAACAAGCAATGGTTAAAGGTATTATTTTAACTGGAAGTTTACTTAATATAAAAATTATCGCTGAAGGAATAGAAACAGTTGCAGAAGCTCGCTGGTTAAAAGAAAATGGTATTTCTCTTATGCAGGGCTTTTATTTTGCAAAACCAGGATTAGAACATCTCCCTACCTTTAATAATTGGGATCTAATCTAACTATTTAATAAATCCCTTCATGCCCTGCGTTCCACGACTTGTTTACGGAATTTAGACATCAGCCATATCAATGGATTCTGCGGACAAGCCGCAGGACGTAGGTTGGGTGAACAGTTGCTACTGGCTCATGCCCTTACTTCTTAAGTAAAAATTGATTAGCCACATTAAAATCAATAATATAACTATTAAGTTCACAGGTTAATGATAGCTCTGAAGAAGTGCTAAGATAGGTTTTCCATTTTTGAAAACCAATATTTGTAAGCATTTTATTTGGCATATTATTAGACGAACGAGGTTCACATAACATCATTTTTAAATTAAAGATCTTATAAAACTCAAGTGCAGCCATGCAAAATAATTTTGCGCCATGCCCTTTTCCTCTATTTTTTTCATCCCACATATGCAAGTGAATATGAGCAATTTGTTGTTTTACAATGTCCTTTAAAGCACTATAACCGACAGCTTTTTCATCAATAAGCCAGATTAAATAATAGCTTGTTACTTGATCAAGTGAGGCGTTACAAATAGTTTTCAAAGAGTCTACAAAGTTGGTTTTTGAATTAAATTTGGTTTTATCTGCCCCCATACGGTTAAAATTAGCATCGGTATTTTCAAACCAATAATTAACAATACTAGGGATATCTGTTTCTTTTAGCGCTCGTATAGATAGAGTAGTCATCATTCAATGTTAATTAATTTATCTAGAATTCATATTAGTGATAAAAAGGTAAAGATGCGACTTTAATATATTACTTCATTATAGGTAATTTATGGCTGCTATAATTTATAAGGAAATAAAGAAACATTAATTTTAGGTATTGAAAACATGTTTTACGCAATCATAAAAATTAAATTAAACAGTAATATTACCAAATTTGAAGAAATTACTGCAAAATCAATAAATCAATGCACCTGCATTGCCATGGTAAATTCTTTGGAAAAACTTAGAAAATCTGCCCTTGAATTAATTCCTATAGAATCCTCTACATTTATTGCTTGCGTTACTGAAAATAAAAAATCGCCGCTACATATTATTAAGTATACAGATGCTAATAACCTTTTAGGTGATAATGAGTTTGAGTGGATTTACTGTACTGAGGAATTCATTATACCTGCAAAAAGCCCAAGTATAAAAGAAGAAATCTATACCAAAACTCACCGGGCTCTAAATAAGGCAGCCGCCACATTTTATGGTAAAAGTTCAAAAAATCATTTGGCTGAGCATATTGATAAACAGGCATTAAAACCATGTTTAGAGACCGAAAGAGATTTTTGTTTGGGTGACATATATTACGATGGTGTTATTTATTCTCACCAACGACGTATAACTGATTGTGCAGATACGGCAATGGAAATGTTAAAGGGATATCATCTATGGAAGTGTAATGAGCAAAATTACACTGATTTTTTAGAGCAGCGTCAAGAGCTAAACCGCAACTATGAAAATAGAAAAATTAAACTATTTTCAGGAAAAAATTCTTCAGATTTAAAAAGCTATAGTGATTTTTTAAATAGCGTTAATGTAAAAGATTTCATTAAAGATGTATTGCCTGGCCATCTTACCTATTACTTATATAGATATGGACCTGTAATTGCTAGAACTAATGAAATTGGTGGGCATTTCGTGCTACTCAAAGGAATTATAGATAATCAAGTTATAATTGATGATCCTTGGGCTGGCTCAAATATTTTCATTGAATTTAATGAATTTAATAAAAAATGGGATGGCAGAGTTATTTATTTTTCTGCTGGGTATAGCATGTACATTGAACAAGGAATTAAACAAGGAAGTCAAATTAATCCAAATATATGAAACCAGTTATATGATTAATAATGCGGTTTATAAAACACATTTCCTTCTTATTCATTTTTATTACTTGTCTCTACCTTTTATAGCGAACCAATTTGAATCATAGAAAAAAACTATCAGACTCATTGAATAATAATATTATTCCTCGTGCATTTTATTGATTAAAGTACGTTTGGTTAGTTTTTTTAAAAGGGAGATTTTATGCAAAGAATAACGTTGGATAAGCGCAATAATCAATTTACCGCAAAAATATTAAATTATTTTAATGATCTTAAACCTTATTCAACACCTTACCTTGAATGGTTAAGCATGGAGCACTATCAGTTTTCATTAAACAACACGCGCTTTTTAATGACTTCACACATGCAAACTAAATCGCTTATCGATCAGGGTGTTTCGAAAGCATTGTTAGATAATTACAATGAAGAAAAAAATCACGCTAGAATGTATCAACATGCCCTAAAAAAAATTGGGTTAGATGTTAGCAAGCGTATCCCTTTTGCCGCAACTAAACAATTTTTTACCAAACTAGAAACTATGATTCAGTGTAATGCATCGAGAACCTTAGGTGTTATGTATGCGACCGAAACTGCTGCAATCTTTGAACATACTTTATTTAAAAAAATTAGTGATGAGATATATCAACGTCATGGCTTACTCTTTACTAATTCACGCTTAAAACAATTTCATGATTTGCACTTAGATGGCGTTGAACAAGCCCATAAAGATGAATTAGGTATCTTTATTGATCATACTAAAGAAAATGTTGATCCTAATATTTATTTGCAAGAAAAAGAAGTACTAGACGGTGCTTTTGAAGCCATTGAGGCGATGGAGGTATGGTGGTCTAATTTAATTAAAGTGCAAGAGCAACTCGATGAATTAAATTATGCTTAATGTGATTATAACAAAATAACAAATAATATGGCTGAATAATGCTCATTCTATAAACATGTCTTTCTCAGCCTTTATTTTTATAATATTTGTTATTAATTTAAATCTATTTATTGCTTAAAAAATTTTTTAATAAGATAATATTAGACTAAATTAATTAAGTATTTCCCAATCACTTATGTCTGAGTTGTACCATCTTATTTATAAAAGCCAAGCAAAAATGCCTTTTAATACAAGTCAACTGACTCAATTAGCTAAAATTGCTCGTTTTAAAAACTTCACACAGCAAGTTAGTGGACTTTTAATTTATTCAGGCCAAGAGTTTTTTCAAATTTTGGAAGGTAGGCTTGATTCAATTGAGAGTATTTATAATAGTATTCTAAATGATAAAAGGCATAAAGATATTGTTTTACTTGTTAAAGAACCTATAACCAATCGAACATTCTGGCGATGGAATATGGGCTTAACAATTATTGATGATAATACTGATATAAGAACTCAATTAATAGAATATATGCAAAATGATATTGAATTAGCTAAGGCTAATAAAGACGACGCTCGTTTTATATTGCAAGCCTTTTCAAATAAGATTTTTCAGCAATATATATATTAAATTCTACCTCCTTTCTTCAAGTTTATTTTTAAGCGAATTGCCTATTGTTATCTTTCGTGTATTATCCAGCTATTATGCATTTTTTTTAATAAGAGGGGTAATTTATGAAGCATCTTGTTAATAATCTATTACGTACAACTAATATGGTAGAGTTATTGCGAGCAATGGGTATTTCTCTCGATAACAACACTGTTAGTTGTAAAGATGAGCGTGTTATTTTTACTACAAAAAATATAGAACAAAGTGAGAAGCTAGCGTTTGATTTACAGGGGCTTTTGCAAAAAGATGTTGTCAAACCTCAGATTAGGCAAGTGAGTATTGCGGATCTTATTGCTGATGAAATTGCACAAGCTACCTCTTTAAACGCCCTCATGATTGAAACACACAAAAAATCTTGTTTGGCTGTTTTAAATGTTTTACAAATGACAGGACTTAATTACACGCTTGATAAAGAGCAGGAATATTTGAACATTGAACTTCCATCTGCTGCTTATGCTCCCTTATTTAATTCTCTAAATTATAAATATATGAGTATACAAAATGAGGAGATAAAATTTAATATTAAAGCGTTTCTAAATGATCATAAACAAGAGATTATTTTAGTGACAGGCAATTCCCCACTTCTTTTCGCTCATTCAGATTCTTTTGAAAATAAAAAGGTTTTTTATGCAGAGAAAAAATTAAGCAAGGATACAACCGAAGTAACGCCTTACTTTTTTGTCCCCGATACTCTCACACCACCTACTTATCATTTTGTTTTAGATACAAGTATTAGTATGGAAGGAGAGCCACTGGCTAAATTGAAAAAAAGTGTCAACGAATTTGCCGATGCTTTATTTGATTTTCAACCTGATGCGGTGATTAATCTTACAGAATTTAATATAAACACCAAACAAGTAGGTAGGGGAAGTTATCGAAAGACAGATTTGTCGCAGCTTGTTAAAGATGTTAATAATTTAAACGCTGGAGGAACTACACGGCTTTATGGAACAGTCTCTGATAAATTAGCTCAACTGTTGCAATCAAACCAGCATAATAATGTTTTATTATTTACTGATGGCGTAAATACCGTAGGAAATGATGATGATGAGACACAGTCACTGAATAAAACTGTGACATCTATAAAACAAAGATCTGCTTTAATTCCCGTACGTAATAAATTTTTCATTTTAAGCTATGGAGTAACTCAGCCTGAAATTTTGAGGAAAGTTGCTGAAACTTTTTCTTCTCCTATTCTTTATACAGATACGATTGATTTTACAGAAGCATTATCTAAAAAAGGAAAATTACAAGAATGGGCGGCTGCACGTGAATTATTTACCTGTCGTCTAGAGGTAACTACTAACTCTCAACAAAATACTAGATCAGAAGAATATCTTCGCTCGTATGATATGTCGGGCCAATTTGTAGCATTAAAGGCAAGTCAATTTAAAAATGATGAAATCATGCATTTAACGATAACGGATGGTAATGGTAATACACTTCTTGATGATAAAAAGTCGATTGCCAAGGATAAAACAAGAGATGCTTTTGTATTACCTGGTAGTGCCAAAACCGCAAGTCAGGTTGGTGTGTTTGCATTACAAGAAGCACGTAAAAAAGATGCTAATCCTACATTCACACCCACATCTACTTTCCAGTAATTGCTAATTTTACTGTTTGGTATTTTAGTGATATTTATATTTCCTAGTTAATTAAGGCAAAGGGATTTGCTAAATATATATTTTATTCTCCCTTTAAAACTATACTGTTTTCCAAACATACTCAACTTTATCATGACGTATTGCAAAGATTTCCTTATGCAAAAATCCCATGGCGTCTGTATAGCCTGGAATCAAAACTAGTTTATCGCCTCGGCCTAACGAAACACCTTTAACCCCATTAGCAGAAATAATTCTCGTGTGCTCAGCACTTAAGCCAACAACTTGCAAATCATCTCGATCACGAAATCCAGGCAATCCTCCCATAGGGTGCAAGCCTATTGACTTAAAACCAGCATTAGCAATTGCCCTGCTTTTATCAGAAGGAACGCTAATAATTTGAGTGAGTAAATATGCTCCCATTAAATGTTCGTAATCTTTTAAATGTGCCTTATGATAATAAAGTTGATCACCAATAGCTGCTCCTCCGGCCTGAATTTCTGTTACAATTTTATTGTTTACAGCGTCTATATAATTACAGCTACCCCCAGCGCTAACAATTTCAACAGGAATACCGCTTTTTTCTATTAATTTTTTTGCTTGAGCTAAAATGTCATGTGAAATTGCTGTTTCTTGTGCTTTTTCAGCAGGTGGCATGATGGGCGTATGTCCCTCATATCCGGTAATACCCATGAATTTAATCGTCTGGGTTTCTTCTTCAATCTTTTTAGCTAACACTGCTAAATTAACGCCTTCCTCGATTGTTGCCCCACAGCGATTATGGTTAATATTCAATTCGACTAGCACTTCTATAGGTGTAATGATTTCCCACTGGCGAATGCTCATTGCAAGCTGTTGTAAATACTCACCATTATCAACAGCAACCCGTAAGTATTTTAATTTTTTCGCCAATAATGATAAACGATTTAATTCATCCAAACTGCCCACTTGGTTGGCTAAATAAATATCATTAATTCCCTCTTCAGCAAAGCGTTCTGCTTCAGTTAACGTTAATACGACAATACCTGTTGCGCCACGCTGTAAAATATACTTTGCAAGTTTGGGGCATTTATGGGCCTTGCAAGGTATTCTCCAGGTATAACCTTTATCGACAATACGTGAACGTAATAACTTACAATTATGATCAACAATATCAAGATCAATCATAAAAGCAGGCGTAGGTAACGCTTGTATCGGTTTGCTGATATATGGACTTATCTCTGGCTTTCTTTGAGCCTGAATAACAGTGCCTTTATGTTGCGATTCACTCCAAGCTGTTAATTCAATCCACATTCCCCAGGGTGAAACGAGAAACGTTGATGTGCATATTTCGCCACGCAATGGAAAACGCATGGGTGGGTCTTGTATGAAACGCACACCTTTATATTTGGGTATTACATTAGTATGGATATGCTTAAATACAGCATCCATGTCTTTAACAGTAAAAGAAATATAACTATTGCCAATGTCACTGAATTTATGCCAACCTCTTTCCCCTTGTAATTGAACTTGATCTGGCGCTTTCCATTCAAATAGTTCTACATATTGAGTCAATGGTTGTTCACCACACTTAAGCATAATAACGTGAGATAAATAAGATTCAGGATGTACACCAAAAAGTGCTGACCAGCCACGCTCACCTGCAGTTGGTTTTGGCTCTCTCTTAACTTCCCAATCAAATTCAGCATTAAACACATCAATAAGAAAGTCTGCAGCAAGTTGAGCATCAGGTACAACTAAACCAATATGATCCATACCCATATTTGTTGGAATCCCATTTCTTTTATTCAACATAATATAAATCCATGACCCCTGTTTGATAATTAAGAATAGGCGGAGTTTGTATACTTAAAAATAAAGTTTCCGTATTAGTTAAAAAGCCGTGCGGCGTTTTCTCAGGCAAATCAAAGCGCATTCCTGGTTGATAAGAAATTTCATTTTTCCCAGATAAAAAAAATCCTTCACCTAAAATGATATAAATAACAGCAGAACTTTGTTTATGATAATGGGGCTGATATTTGGAGCTAGGCTTTAATCTGACTAACTCAACAATTTCATTTGAAGGCCTTAGGCTATGGTTTGAGATGGTTAGAAGAATTGATTTTTCTACCTTAAATACTCCCAATTTTAATAGTTCAAATTGTTCCTCTACCTTACCAGCTTTTGTATATACCCGTTCAAGCGGTATGTTTTGCAACATTTTATGAATTTTACTCATAATCATCATTCCTTTTTAAGGTAAACATAATGCTTTTTTATTTTGAATAAAATTGAAACTATTTCTATAATATGTTCCATTATGGAAACAATCAGATTAAAGCAATTTTGTGTTATTGCTGAAACAGGCAGTTTATCTAAGGCAGCTGAATTATTGCATATCACTCATTCAGGACTATCAAAGTCCATGAAAATATTACAAGATGAACTAAAGATTAGCTTGTTAAGGCCGGCAGGCAGAGGTATAGCGCTTACTGAAGATGGTATGCGTATCTATCAACATGCCAAATCATTTCTGGAAATGGAACATCTTCTGTTTCATAGCGGGTCCCATACAACAAAACTGACCACAAGAATTGGCACTGTGGAAATATTTATTCCTTTAATTTGTGAACACTTACCTTCTTTACAAGTGAAGAATCAAAGTATTACATTGCTGGATCTCAATCCAGGCCAAATTGAACAAATGGTTGCAAATCATGAATTAGATTATGGCATAACCTATACGCCCTTCCCCATGGAGCAAATTGATATTATAACCCTTGGCCAATATCAATTAGGCTGTTATCACTTACAAGGCTATTTCTCAAATATGAATATTAATGAAATACCTTTTGCTGTTCCAGCAGTGGCTATTCCAGTTAACCCTTTAGGAATAAAGGAACGTGATGGTTGGATTGAAAGTATAATACCCCGTAAACGAAAATATCTGGTTAATCTGCTTTCTACGGCTATTGAATTAGCTTTACAAGGCTTATGTGCTATTTTTATTCCAAAATTTGTTGCAGAAAAGATTAATAAAACACTAAACGATAATAAAAAATTAATTGAAAAATCTATACCCAATGAAATTAACATTAATCAAAAAATTTTTCTTATTAAACATAAAGATAAACATATTAGTGAGCAATTTGAGAACTTAAAAAAATTATTTAAATAGTTATAATTTCGCTAACTTATCGCCATAGACACAATAATTCACCTGAAGTGTACCAAACCTTTGGTGTAGAGTTAACTTTTGTAGCAAGAGAAGCAAAATATTGATTTGTGTGGTCTATTGGCTACAATTTAACTTAAGTGTATTTATTATGGTCAATAAAGATAAGGAAATCACAATGAAAAAACTTCTATCAACAATTTTGGGTATTTCATGTTTCACCATGACTAATTTAGCCTTTTCTAGTGGCATGCCAGGAAGCCCATGTGTAGGAATAGATGGAAAAGTATGTAACTCAGGTACACAAAATTGCGTTTGCCAAAAAAATCAAATAGGCAAGTGGTGCCGTGATGTAAATGGTGTTCGTTGTCACCGAGGCACACGGGGTTGTATTTGCAAGTACTAGTAAATGAAGGGAGCCCTAGTTATCCGGCTCCCAAGTTTCGCTGCAATAGATCTAGTTAGTTAATTCTTTGTAATTATAAATATCAGTTTTCCTTAATATTCATAAGATATAATGAATTCAAAGGAATAATTCTTTGTAAAGGGCTAACAATGTCTACTGATGACGATATTCAACAAAGGTTATCTAGATTAGCTGGTAGCGGTATTCATGATACTCTGTCAACTCTATTAAAAGACCTTGCGATAGCTCAAATTGAGGCTAAAGCAGCGACAACGCCGGAAACAATTAAAAATTGTAGCCAAGAGCTAAATGATTTAATACGTAAATTGGTATCTAAATCTCATGAAATAGATGATGTTGTTAAACAAGTAGAATTGCAATCAAAAATAGCACAAGCATCTTTACTTATAAAAGAACTTAATGAAAATAAAAATAGTATAGAGTTAAGACAAGAAACTAACAAATTAAGGGGCTTGCCTGAAAAAACAACGCAGCAAGCATTACAAAATCTTAAAGAAGCTAAAAAAGAAGTCAGGGGCGCAAGAACAGCAGATAATTTAAGAAAATCAATTGATAATCTAGAAATGGCCATTCAAATCGCTAACACTAAGATGTTAGACGCTAAAGGAAAAGATAAACCAAATTTATTTGAACAAATACGCCAAGCTAATCAATGCTTAGCAAATTATAAGGTTTTACAAGCACCAAGTAGAGCACTAAGTCGAGCGACTTCTTCAAACATGAGCCTGGAAGCCAAAACTGCAGCTCAAAATACACACGTACCCAAACAAAAGTCACCAACTAGGCCCGCAAATTCTTTTAAATCTGGCGCTAATAAACAACTAGCTAAAACAACAGAAATCACCCAAAAGCAAAGCATTAGGAATCCTTTAGAAAAAAGATTAGCACGAGCGAAAATTGAGGCCAGAGAAGCTGAAGAAATAGCTAAAAAAGCTATTAGCAAATATAACAAAGGAAAAACACCTAAAGCAAGACGTGAGATTTTAAAACTTTTAAGAGAAAAAAGAGCTAAAAAGCAAATCGTTGCTTCTTTACAAAAACAAGTACAAACGTTTGAGACGATCGAAATGATGCGTGGCAAGACAACCCAATTTAAAAATGCCCTTCATGATTTCAAAGCAGCAAGACAAAAAAGTTCAAACGATAAATTTGAAAATAATAATCCTCGTTTTAAACCCTAAAATATTTCCATATTTAATATGATTTATTTTGGCCCTGTATTCATGTAATTTTCTTGGCCTGCTGCGCTTGCTAGTGTCAGATTACTAAAATTATGAAAAAACAGGGCTTGCTTTATCATCTCCAGCTCAACTTTCAAGCTAAGTGCAAGATGATTATCTATAAAATTCTGCTGAGGCTGATAAATTTTAACGAAATCAGTTAATATTTGAAATTGTTGAATTGGTGACTGATATAAGCCTAAGTTTTTATAAGTTGCTTTAACAAGGTGAAATAATATTCTTTTCTTGGTAAGTTCCGATGGCTTTTCTGCTTGATTCAGGGCTTCGCTCACTTTTGCGAAAACGTTTTTTAATTGATTTAATTTACAATAAATAAGAACAATTTCTTCATACAAATTAAATTTATCTTGTTGTTTCATTTCTCTGTACATTGAATAAATTGCTAAAGCTTCCTCATAAACTTTAATTGCAAATGAGAAGTTTCCTTTTTGAAAATATTCTTTACCAAGTTTTGTAAAAGTACCTACTAATTGTTGCAATTGGTCTCTTGCTTCCTGCTGTTCAAATTGAGTTAGTTTCCCTATATGCATGATTATCAAATTACGCCTGGTGAGAAGCTCATTGAACGTTTCTTGTTTTGTCTTAGAACTTGTCACATTTCTTATAAGGTAATAAGCAGTACGAGCTAAAATTTCATTTAATCTTTTTGATAGATAGTTTATCTCTGTTTGATTAATAGCTTGAGAAATAGCAAGCTTATAATAGTCCTTTGCTGCAAAGACCGTTTGTTCAAGGTAACTCTTTCTTTGTTGATAATGTCGAATTATTTCTTGCTCATGTTTTTTTATAGCATTATTAACGTGGCGATCATAATTAGCCAAATTTAGATAAACTATTTTCTCCTTATAAATCATCGCTTCTTCAGCAAATATATCAATACGTTTAAATGCTCCTTTAATACCATGACCTAAAATATAATTAGGTTCAATTTGCCCATCCCCAAAGACAACAACTTTAGGTAATTCAGGTTCTTGGTATGTAAAGGTATTTAAACGTTGCGGGTTTACAGCAAAAGAACAAAAGTAAGGTTTAGGATGATTGCTTTTTGAAATTAAGTGCTCAATATTCACGATAGGCTGATTAGTAACAATTTCTAGTACTGTTGTTAGCCACACTTCTTGTTGACTCGTTGGAAGATTATCTGGACACTCAATATAAACGCACGTTTTGCCATCTTTAAATGGCGTATTGTGACAATAAGGAAAAGCAAATTCAGTCCAACCAAATTGGCGTAACTTTTCTATCGCCCTTGTATACTCGACGGTTGTTCTATTAAACAATAAATTATTTTGAGAGATTTTTGAATGATCTGCTAATGAAATAGTATTTTGATCTAACTTTATATAGGCTATTAAATGATTTTTTATTGCTACATCCTTTGAAACAGGAGTTAATTCAAAAGGCTTCGCAGTTCCTCTTAATTCATGTATTTTATTTATCTCAGAAACTAATACCCGCTTAGATCCTGTGCAGTCAAATACATAATCACAAGGAATTAATTCTTCTATTAATTTATTATCTTTATTTTTATATGCAACAATAACACCCTTTGTTCCTTTTGTTCCTTCTGAAAAACGAACGAATTGTTTTCTCTCAATTCTAATATTCTGAGAAAGTGAATATTGATATAAACTTTTTTCTATATTTCTAATATGATCTGACTTTGCTGGTGGAAGCACAGCTTGGAGTCCTTTTTCAGCTTGCGTAAATATGCTAACGTCCACAGCGCCTGGCCTGCTATAATTGCCCGCTCGCGGGTCCAAAATTAAAATATCATTTATTCCCTTTTTACTTAACTTATCTCCTAAATATAATCCGCTTGGACCTCCTCCAGCTATAACTATATGAACCATAAAAAATAATTTGAAAAATAAAAACGTAATTTTATTTTAAAAAACTTAAGAGAAAATTAAGAGTTAAATTAATTATTTTTCTAATTTTAAGATTCGTAGAAATATTCTTTTATTAAGCTTTGAGTTTTTTGTGTTTATTAATCTTTTAAGTATATATATTTTTTTTCTTCTTACTTTTATTTTTTTTATTTTAAATATGGGTAATGTGCTAAATTAAAAATGGAATTTATAGATACAAACTAAATTATATAGATATCCACAAATTATGCTTGTAATTTGCGCAAACCGACATAAAAATAAATAAACTTATGGCGATGGCCTTACTACTGATATATTGCCTGGCTTTCCTTGTGCTTGAATAGCTGGATAATACATAGATTCGGCAAAAATAGGCGGTACAATAAACTGCCCTATGTTAGTTGGTTTAATTCGATAATGAATTTTTTTTGTTTCACTCCCTACATTCGTAAATAAAACCACCCTATCCTCACGCAAGTCAACATAATCAACCTCTTCTGTGTTAATAGAGTCAGTATTTACTTCAAAACCACCAGGCAATAATTCTAATATTACAATATTATTAAAATATTGATTGTCTAATGCTCTTATTTTAATACGGACTTGTATTTCATTACCCAGAGAAATTTGGGTAATTGGTTTACCATCTAAAGAAAGATATTCCCGATAAATTTCTATACCCTGTTTGATTTCATGGGTTGGAAGTTGTTTATTAAACCCCTCTTCAGTTAATTGATAAAAATAACGCTGATTATTAGGATTATCAATCACTATCTGTTTTAAGGTATCAGTTAAAAAGAGTTTCTTAAAAACATTGTTCGTATTATCCAGTAGTTTTTGCTGATTATTATCCCCTACTCCAATTATACTTATGGGTATGTTTGTAGAAGGTTCAGCACTTTGATTATATGCGGCTAATGCTAAGCTCATATATCCTGAAAATAAAGTATTTATTTCACTGCTATTAAGTGCCTTAACCAATGATAAAACTAATTTATCATCTAGGTTTGCTAACTGATTAGGAAAATGTTGCGCTAATATATATAGGTATTGAGCATCGGCAAGGTTAGTATTGTAAAAGTCATTATTTTCTATATCGGAATTTTGTATTTGATAACGATTAATTAATTGCAAAGCAACCTGATCATTTTTCAGTAATTTATAAGTCGCAGCAATATAAGCGCCAGTAATTGTTTTTTGCCAATTAAGGTTTTTATCATTATCTAGATACAGTTGTAAATTGACTAGATAGTTGGTTGTCACAATTTCATTACGTGTCAAAATATAGATAGCGTAAGCCTGTAAACGTGCTGTTTCATCGTTATTAGCATTTCGTGATACAAGATCCTTTAGGTAACTAATGCCTGTTGACAACATTTCTGCTGGTATAGCATAACCTTGATTTTTTGCTTCAGTTAAAAAATGTATGGCGTAAATCGTTGCAAAAGTATCATTTAAGTCGTTGTTTACTTCTGGCCAGTAACTAAAGCTGCCATTAGATAGCTGTCGCTGTCTTAGTAATTGAACTGTATCTTGTATTTTATCATTAATCTTATTCTTATCTTGCATAAACCAGGGCTGGTTAGCTATTGCTAATAGAGGAATTGCTTTACTGGTAAGTTGCTCTGTACAACCATAAGGAAAATTATTTAAATAACGTTCTAAACCAGTCACTAAAATCAGTGGACTAGCAGACAAAGCAATTTCTGCTTGATGATGTTCTTGATAAAAATTTTGATTAAGTATAAATGATTTGGTCGTTTCTTTAGTTACACCACTGTCAATATTGGTTATGAAATTGCTAGCTGGTCTTATACTTAATGTATTATCTAATTTACTAACTTTATCACCTAGAAAAGTTTCAAACAATATTTTTGCATTACCTAACTCAGGTTTAGCTTTTAATTTAAAACGAACTTTTTGCTCATGACCTTCATTAATATGAATGATAGTTGAATTTGAGCCAAGAATTTCAAGGCCAGGCGAAGTATGTAATTTAACTGTAATAGGCGCATTTAAACCAGAACCTCGAACATTATTTGCAATGCTTGCTGTTATCTCAAATTCATCATTAGGCGCTACAAACAGGGGTACATTGGGCGTAATCACAAAATCACCACGAATAACAACATGCTTATCTGTTGAACCCACTGCATCATCTGCTACAGCAACCGCTATAACTTTTAGACTACCATTAAAATAGTTTGGTATTTGATACGTAAGTTGATGTTGAGTACTATCACTAGCCAGAATACCAGACCAAAACACGACGGGAAGTTCAGTTTTTCTTTTAAAAGGATTCAAATGTTGTGCTAAAAGAGCCTCACCGCCATCTCCTCCTACCGTTGATAACTCTCGTTCGCGAATATATTTGGGTAAGATTTGATCCACCGTTTGTTGAGTAAGAACTTCAAGGGCGCGTTTTTGAAAGAAAAAAGCAAGTGGATCAGGTGTTACATATTTAGCTACCTGTAAAATTCCCTCATCTACAGCAAAGACAATAATTTTCCCAGGTTTATCAGTACTGTAATTAATAAGTAAATTATCACCTGGTTTAGCTAGTTGAGGAGTATTAAGCTGAATATGAACATTTTGATTATCATGGTTAATGGTAAATGGAATAACATTATAACTAAGAGGGCTAATGAAAAGCTCTGGTGAATCCCAATCGCGAATAAAAGCGACATTGACATAACCATTGCCTTGAAAGTTGTCAGGGATATGAATTTTTTGCACAGAGCTAGTTAAATCGGTCTTAAACCATTGTAAGGCATATACTTTATCTCGTTCAATAGTAATCAAACCCGTGCCTGTATATGGCGCTGTGATTTGTAATTCAATATCCTCGCCTGCATTAAATTCTGTTTTATTAAGCTTAACATTAAGCTCAGCATTTTTAGCCAATGGCAATTGGCTCGCTCCAACTATAGAAAACTTAACTCGACTAACCTCGATATTATTTTCGTTTAAAATACTCAAAGCAAAATCACCAATTTCATTAGTAGGAAGCAAATAATTTGTCCCATTTTCAGTAATAGATAAAGAATTCGTAGCAATCACTTTTGTTTGAATGACAGATTGATATTGATAAGTCCCATTAGGATTTTTAACAAGCGTTGTTATAGGTCGGAGTGATAACAACTGCACTTTTAAGTTATTAACTGCCTGAGTATTAAGTTCGGGATTAATAGCAATTAAATTTAGATTTCGCGTACTGTGCTGCTTAATATAAGTAAGATCACCATCAGGTTTATAACCTACAAAATAAGGCAATGGACTTACTAATGTTTTAATTTGAGCAGTAACATTTCGCCCCCCTTCTGCCTCAAATCCTTCAGCGAAGAAGGTTAATTGATAGGTCGATTGTTCAAATCGATTTAAATTTAAATTAAATTGCGCTTCGCCTTTATCATTTGTCTGAGTATCTGGGAGCGTTTCTGTATAAACCTTCGCTGGTTTTTTAGGATCAAACAAAGGATCAACAAAAATATAGCTTGGATATTTCTCAAACTCTACGCGTTGTGGCGTTAATAATATTTTTCCACTAACACGTCTATTCTCAGCTGGAGCGCCATAAAGATTCCATAAGTTAATATGTGCATTAATATACTCAGGCGATACCCATCCTGACTGATTAGAAGGTGATAACTTTGTTTTTATACGCATTCTATCTGGTTGAAATTCAGCAACTTTAAACGAAGCGCTACCTAAAACAGCTTCTTTATGTTTATCTTTTATAGTATATAAATAAACTGAATATTGTCCTGTCGGTGAAGTGGCATTAGTTTTAAAGTCAAAATTAAAAAATCCAATTTTATCAAGAGTAAATTTTTGGTCGTAAACAGTCGTTCCGCGCGGGTCAATAATAACAGCTTCTAATGGAAGTCCAGGAAGTTGAGTTTGTGCATAAGCCTTTTTAATAATTAAACCAATATGCGCTAAATCGCCAGGTCGGTAAATACCCCTATCTGAAAAAAGATAGGCACTTAAGCTTGGTAATTCTTGATTATTACTATAAATACCACCCACATCAAAATGTGAATAATTAAGCTGTCGATTAGCATTGCTATAGGGTATGAAAGAAACATCACTGCCTAATTGTGCTAAATAAACAACAGGCTCCCTATCATCAATAAAATCTTTAAGCGTTGGAAAATTAACATGACCTTGATTATCAGTAATCCCAGATACAATGGGTAGGCCATTTTTACCTAAAACAGATACTTCCACGCCGCTTGCAGGTGCACCTGCAACAATAGATTGAACAAAAACATCATGCGTGCCATCACTATTGTCTTTAACTAACATACTTAAATCAGTAATTAAAACTAAACGGTTTGCTTTAATATCTAATGGCGTTTTATTAACAATATCCCAACCAGTTGCCTTTAGTAAAAACAAGCCTTGCATACCTTCCTGGTTAAGAGGAGCTGCTAAATATTTTGCTAAATCTAAAGCAGTATATTGCTGTTTGGTTAAATCATCAGCGAATGATTGTACTTCGGAAAAAATCTCACTGATATTTTGTTGATTAAAGGTGTAGTTTATAAAATTTGGGCTGTTAAAATTACCTTCAGTTTGTGTGATTAATTGGTTAATATTACCTGGCAATACCCGAGCTATTTCAAATTTAACACCTGGCACGCCACGAACAAGAACCGATAGTTTTTTTTCACCACTTAAAGCAAGCAAGGCGCCTTTATGCAGAAAACTAATTTCTTGCGGTAATTCCGGTACTTTAATAACAGCTTTATAATCATTAGTTAATTTAAAATCCCCGAATGCAGAAGTACCCTTATCTAACTTAACATACAAGTAATAAGGTTCTTTTACACTTAATTTATAGCTATGCAAAGTTGAGTAATTTCTATCAGTAGGTATAGGGCGAAGTAATACAGGTTTAGCTAAAGCTAAAATTGTTGGCGTTACTTCACCAGGATTTTGCCAGGCATAATTTTCCTTTTCAGCTTCAAAACGAGTAGCTGGATAATTAGCAGGTAACTGGTATACGTGCAGAGCTTTATTAATCTGCTCATCAGTAACCCCTATTGAAGTTTCTAAAGTTAATACTTGTTCTGGCCTATCTTGTTCATTCCGTACAATAGAGGCAGCGCCATTTAACACTTTAAAATAATTAGATACATCAGGAATTAATAGATTTTGACTAAGTTCCTTAGTAGTTGCATCACTACCAGTATTGGACTTAACCCCTTTGTTAATTTTTAATACTAAATATCGCTCTACATTGGTAATAGGCAAATTTTCAGAGTGAATGTAAGCAATTCGCTTTTGTTCATCATAATCTATCGTCCATTTGAATTGTTGCGCCGCTAAGTTAAGTTTGTCATTTTTTATTTCTTGCAGAAACAGCGCAATTTTATCTTCTAAACTAACAGGATTAACGGGATAATTAAATTCTACAGTGGCTACTGCCTGCCTTACTTTAGGATCAATAGGATCTTGATAAAATTTAAATTCATTAATTTTAGCTAAGAATGGTTGGGTAGCGAATTTATAGGTTAGCCGCTCTAGCTTCATTCCTTTAGCAAAAAAAGCCCGATCAAATTGAATAGTAAAGTTTTGACCTGCGGGCCAATCTTGTTCGGGCTTAAATATTAATTGATGATCATTTTCCCAAGTCCAGGCACCCTTTATTTGGGGATTTAATCGAATATGTTTAGACACTTCTTGGCCTACCAATTCGAGTGGTGCAACCGGCTTAGGAATAAATTCTTTTTCTAATTGCAAGCCAAAATTAATGACTAAATTATCTGGTTCCAAAGTATCTGAAATTGGCGTAATTTTAGGTGTCGTAATTGTTGCGGTAATTAAATGCGATTTAGGCAAATTTTTATACCAGACATAACTGGCAAAAGCTGTTAAGAGTAAAACAATTAAAAGCATAAAAATAGGCCAAAATAAAAAAGGTTGATTCTTTGCTTTTCTTTTAAGATATGTAACCCACGGCGGGCTTGACCATTGTATTTGACCTAGTAAAAATATAAAAAAAGCGCTAATTCTAGCTTTTTTTTTAGCAATCGGCGGGTTGTTCATATATAATCCAGCCAGTAAAGAAATTTGCAAGCACAAGAAGGCGCCCAATGTTGCCAGGTATTTTATTTTTTTAAAAGTCAAGTTTCAAGCATTATGAAATATTTTTTTACGCGCTTTAGCTTAATCTTCTTGTTTTCTCTCATCCTGGGCTATGCTTTCCTATATTTTCTACCTGCTCCTCCTCTATTAAAACACTTAGATTTCTCAACTGTAGTTTATGATGATAAGCAACAATTATTACGTTTAACACTTAATAAAGAAGATAAATATCGAGTTTTTACACCGCTAAAGCAAATTGCGCCTACGCTTGTAGCTGCTACTCTTTTGCAAGAAGATCAATATTTTTATTTTCACCATGGCATAAATCCACTTGCTCTTATTAAAGCTACTTGGAAAACTTACTTTGAAAAGTCACGACGTATAGGGGCATCAACTATCACTATGCAAGTTGCACGTTTAAGATTTGGTATCAATTCAAAAAAAATATCGGGAAAAGTCATACAGATTATCCGTGCTTTACAATTAGAAATCCATTATAGTAAAGACCAATTACTTGAAGCTTATTTAAATCTTGCGCCTTATGGAAACAATATTGAGGGTGTTGGTGCAGCAAGTTTAATATACTTCAATAAATCTACAGATAAGATTAATTTGCCTGAAGCATTAACATTAGCTGTAATGCCACAAAATCCTAGTAAACGAACACCGCAGAATAAAGATTTAATAGAGATTCGAAATAAATTATTTCATCGCTGGTTAGTTCTTCATCCTAAAGATAAGAAATATACAATAACAATTAATCTACCTCTAGAAATGAGATCTATTCATTCTTTACCTTTTTTAGCACCTCATTTTGTAAACTCAATATTACGCAATAATTCACCTCGCTCAAAAGCTATTCACACAACGTTAAACAGTGATCTTCAACAGCTCTTAGAACGTATTACTAAAAACTATATTCAACGAAAATATCAATTTGGTGTTTATAATGCTGCTGTATTACTAGTCGATGTACGTGACATGAGTATTAAAGGCTCGGTAGGCTCTGCTGACTTTTTTAATAAGGCTATAAGTGGCCAAATTAATGGCACTGAAGCCAAACGTTCGCCCGGATCAACGCTTAAGCCTTTTGTGTATGGCTTAGCTTTTGATCAAGGTTTAATCCACCCTCATACAGTATTAAAAGATGTACCATCGAGTTTTGGCCATTATAATCCAGAGAATTTTGATTATGATTTTATGGGGCCAATTAAAGCGAAAGATGCGTTGATTTTTAGTCGTAATATTCCAGCCATCTATTTAGCTAATCAACTTACTCATCCTACTTTATATGATTTACTTAATGAAGCGCATGTTACCCATTTAAAATCAGAATCATTTTATGGACTAGCGCTCACTTTGGGTGGGGCTGAATTAAGTATGCGAGAATTAGCGAGTCTTTATGCTATGCTTGCTAATGACGGTTTATGGCGTCCAATACGTAGCTATCAAGATGAAAACATACATCCTGGTAAAAGAATGCTAAGTCCTGAGGCAAGCTTTTTAGTTTTAGAAATTTTAAAAGAGACGCCTTATTCAACAACTTATGCGACTAAATATAATTTATATAATAAAGTTGCTTGGAAAACAGGCACCTCATCAGGTTACCGTGATGCTTGGACTGCGGGTATAGTAGGTCCTTATGTTTTAGTAACTTGGATTGGCAATTTTGATAACAAAAGTAACCCAGCTTTCGTAGGTAAAAATATTGCGGCGCCATTATTTTTCGAACTTATAGATGCCATTAAACATGTGAGAGGAAATTTCTCCTCTCTACCTAAAAATATAAATGCTTTAAACTTAACAAAAATTGATGTATGCAAAGCCTCTGGCTTACTGCCAACCCGATTTTGCCGCGATACAGAACAAACATGGTTTATTCCTGGTAAGTCGCCTATTCAAACAGATAATATTTATCGAGAAGTCGCTATTAATAAATTAACCGGCCTTAGAACATGTCATTTTAACGAAAATACTCGCTTTGAAATCTATGAGTTTTGGCCCTCTGATTTGTTAGCTATCTTTAGACAAGCAGGCATTGCTCGCCGGATACCTCCTAGATTTGAAGCTAATTGTGCCTTAACGTCCACTAATACTTTAAAGCCTCAAATTACTTCACCACAGACTGATCTCCATTACATCTTTCGCATCAGCGGTTTACAAAAAACAGCTATACCATTTTCTGCTGTAACTGACGCAGATATTAAGACTTTATACTGGTTTATAAATGATTCCTTTTTAACAAAGACCCGTTCAAATGAGACTTATTTTTGGCAAGCTAAGCCAGGCAATTTTGTAGTTCGTGTTGTTGATGATCATGGGTTTTCTGATGCGCGCAATATAAATATTAAAGTTGAATAAACTTTAAGAAGACACCAATAAATTAATAATGGCATGATTTGCCTTTGGAAAAGAATATGTTGTTAATGCTTCTAAATCCACCCAACGTAAATCTGCTTGGTTTTCTAAACATCGAGCAATTCCTTTAAATTTTTTTATTTGATATACCTGTAAAGTGACCTTTTTAGAAGGGTATTGGTAATTTATTTCAGTTAGAAAGTCAGCAGCTTCTATAACTAGTCCAACCTCTTCGTGAATTTCGCGCACTAATGCCTCATAGAACGTTTCTAAGTATTCTACTTTACCACCCGGAAATTCCCAAAGGTCCCCATGATCGACATGCGTAGGCCTTCTAGTAATAAGGACTTTATTTTGAGCATTAATAATAACGCCCACAACGACTATAATTGACATATTCTATGTTCTTTTAAATCAAAATTTAATAATTAAAGTCTATAAACATTTATCAATTGCCTACGTGTCGCGGCTTGGCCGCGGTATTCAGTTGGCGATCAAATTAAAATCAATTTTAACTCTATTTATGGAGTAATAAGAGCAAAATCATAATATAATGATTCTGCTACCAAGTTTAAGATGAGTTTACAATGGCTAGACATATGCTTAATCTATAATAGCGTGACTTGTATAAAAAAATTGGCCAATAATTGAGATCAATCTAGATGTCGCGGACAAGCCGCGACACATAGGCGGTTGATGGATTAACTAAAGCTAAGCTAATTTGCCATGACAATTTTTATATTTTTTGCCTGAATCACATGGACAAGGGTCATTACGGCCAACTTTTTCTTCGCGTCGACGAAATGGAATTAAATTGCCAGTATCAGATTCATTTTCATCAGTAGCTTCATCTTCATGTACAAAATTCATTTTATGAATCTGCTCAGCGCGTCGCTGCTCTTCAGCCGCATCTACATCTGCTTCACTTTGAATTTGAACCGCACTTAAGATACGAATTAAATCATATTTTAAAGCTTCTAACATTTCTGAAAACAGCGAAAATGCTTCACGTTTATATTCTTGTTTAGGATCCTTTTGCGCATAACCGCGTAAATGAATTCCTTGACGCAGATAGTCCATAGCAGCCAAATGCTCACGCCAGTGATTATCCATGGTTTGTAAAATAATTGATTTTTCAAACTGAGCAAGCACTTCACGCCCTACTTGTTTTTCTTTTTCTGCATACTGTTCTTTATTTAAATTAAAGATTCTTTCATGTATTTGTTCTGGTTGAATATGGTGATCTTCTTCTACCCATTGTTCAATATCAGCTTTGATTTGAAAGTCTTCAGCCAATGTTTTTGTTAAGCCCTTGAGATCCCATTGATCTTCTAAGCTTTGCGGCGGAATAAAGCTATCAACCAAGCTCGTTATTACATCTTCTCGCATAGCTTCTACAACTTCTTTAGGATCACTCATAGCCATAATAGAAGCGCGTTGTGTATAAATGACTTTACGTTGATTATTAGCAACATTGTCATAATCTAATAATTGCTTACGAACGTCAAAATGATGACCTTCAAGTTTACGTTGTGCATTTTCAATTGCTTTTGTAACTAAGCTATGTTCGATGGGTTCACCTGGTTGCATACCTAAGCGACGCATCATTGCAGCAACACGTTCAGAAGCAAAGATTCGCATTAAATTATCTTCAAGCGATAAATAAAAGCGACTACTACCTGGGTCACCTTGTCGGCCAGCTCGTCCACGTAATTGATTATCAATTCGGCGAGATTCATGACGCTCGGAACCAATAATTCGTAGCCCGCCAGCATTTAGAACTTCTTGATGACGTTCATCCCATGCTTTCTTAACTTTAGCCCGCTCTTCTTCAGAAGCATCAGCTGGTAATTGCGCTAACTCAGCAGAAAGACTTCCACCCAATACAATATCTGTTCCCCGACCAGCCATATTGGTCGCAATGGTTACTACCCCTGGACGGCCCGCTTCAGCAATAATTTGTGCTTCTTTCTCGTGAAACTTAGCATTAAGTACTTGATGTTTAATACCTGCTTTCTTTAATAGATGACTAACTAATTCAGAGGCCTCAATGGAAGCAGTTCCCACTAGAACAGGCTGCTTACGAGCAATACAATCTTTTACATCTTCAATGATGGCTTGATATTTATCTTGCTGAGTAAGATAGACCAAATCAGCTTCATCTTTTCGACACATAGTCTTATTTGTTGGAATAACAACAACTTCAAGGTTATAAATTTGTTGAAATTCATAAGCCTCTGTATCCGCTGTACCTGTCATACCCGCCAATTTATTGTAGATTCTAAAGTAATTTTGGAAAGTAATGGATGCAAGCGTTTGATTTTCTTGTTGGATAGCAACGCCTTCTTTTGCTTCAACTGCTTGATGCAATCCTTCAGACCAGCGTCGACCAGGCATAGTACGGCCAGTATGCTCATCAACAATAACAACTTGATTATCTTTAACAATATAATCAACATCACGATGAAACATAGCATGCGCTTTAAGTGCCGCATTAACATGATGCATAAGCATAATATTACTAGCATGATAAAGGCTATCACCTTGATTTAATAAGCCTTCTTGCACGAGCAATTCTTCAATATGCTGATGACCAACTTCTGTTAGGTGAGCTTGCTTTTGCTTCTCATCAATCGTAAAGTCGCCATCATCACCTTCTTTTGCTTGCTTTTTAAGTAATGGTATTAATTTATTTATTTTAATATAAAGTTCAGAGCTATTTTCAGCAGCTCCAGAAATAATTAGAGGGGTTCTAGCCTCATCAATAAGAATCGAGTCAACTTCATCGACTATGGCAAAATTAAGTTCTCTTTGTACTTTGTCTTCTAAGCTAAACGCCATATTATCGCGCAGATAATCAAAACCAAATTCATTATTAGTTCCATAAACGATATCAGCAGAATAAGCTTTCTTCTTCTCTGGGTGGGGCATATCAGGAATAATAACCCCTACTGTTAAACCTAAGAATTCGTAAATAGGACGCATCCATTCACTATCCCGCTTAGCAAGATAATCATTAACAGTTACAATATGAACACCAGCGCCACTAATAGCATTGAGATAAGCTGGTAAAGTAGCTACTAATGTTTTACCTTCACCAGTACGCATTTCTGCGATATTGCCTTCATGTAAAACCATACCACCTATCAATTGAACATCGAAATGTCTAAGTCCTAATGTTCGCTTAGCTACTTCACGCGTGACAGCAAAAGCTTCAGCTAACATTTCGTCTAAGGTTTCACCTTCTGCAAAACGTGCTCTAAACTCATTTGTTTTTGCAGCCAGTTCTTCATCTGATAGACTTTGCATTGAGGGTTCAAATGCATTAATTGATTCGACAACTTTCTCCATGCGTCGTAAGGTACGTTCGTTCCGACTACCAAACATCTTTTTAATCAACGTATTTAGCATTGCCTCGATAATCCTCTAACTGTCTCGCATCAAAACTGTTTAATTTACTAGAATTCTAGCTAAATTGCCATGTATGTTTCATTTTTTCATCAATATCAATAAATTAAATAACTATATCTATTTCTTCATTTAGTCATGAAACAAAGACTTAGCTAAAATAAGTTAATTAATTGCTAAATCAGCCACAATTTCATTCGTTTCTATCCCGGTATGTTCCTGCTCTCTAAGCCAGTTTAATGCTTCGTTTAAATAAAAAATTGCCTTTTTTTGTTGCGCCAAAACAAGCTTATCCTTCCACTGTTTAGCTAAAGGCAACCCATGTGCAAAATTAAAAATAGGCTTAAGTAAAATACTTAATGGCACCCCATGCTCAAATTGCTCAATAACATAATCAAGATAGAGCGCTATAATCTGACTGCGTGTTTTAATCTCTACATTAGGGAAAAACCATTGATGTATGGCTGCTAATGCATAGGGATTTTTACATGCTAATCGTCCTAACATAACCCCATCTACATAATTCATATGGTGTTTGATTGCCGATAAATCAAGGATATTGCCATTAATAATCATAGGAATAGTTGGGAGTTCTTCTTTTATACGATAAACATAATCATAATGCAGGGGCGGAATAGTACGATTTTGTTTGGGACTTAACCCACGTAACCATGCCTTACGTGCGTGCACAATTAACTTATCGCACCCAGCATCTACAAGTTTATGGGCAAAATTAGCAAAAAAATCATAGCTATCTTGATGATCGATGCCAATTCTAATTTTGGCGGTTATTGGTATATTTACTGCTTCTTTCATTGCTGCAATACAATCTGCAACATGCGGTGCTTCAGCCATTAAGCAAGCACCCATACGCCCTGACAAAACTCTATCACTTGGGCAGCCTAAATTCAGGTTAACTTCACTATAACCATATTCATAGGCAAGCTTTACACAAAAAACTAAATCATCTTTATCAGCACCCCCTAATTGTAGGGCTAAGGGAAGTTCCATTCGCGCATACGTTAAGCATCGCTTTGGATTATGCTTGATTGCACCAACGGTCTGCATATCTGTATATAATAATGCAGCGGGCGCAATAAGACGCATTAAAACGCGAAAATGTGTATAACTCCAATCAATCATTGGAGCTATTGCTAGTGGTGAAAGAAGCGCATCAACCATGAGTTATGATTACAGCAAATTATAAGGGCCTATTATAATATATATTCTACTTAAAATGAGCTTTTTCCTGAAATTTGTTTAATTATTTTGCTTTTAAATGTTGATTTATTGGCAAAACTCACAATATAGCTTTCAAAGCCGTTACTAGAAGCTGTAATTTTGAGCGTCCTTGAAAAACATTTACATCTAATTTGTAGGCAACATGAACTTTCTTTGCGCGATGATTGGGCCAATTTGCTAAATCCACGTTAAACGCTATTGCATCCATAGGTTCACCGCCCAAATGGTGCACCAACGTTAATTTAAGATGATGCTGACCCACTAAACGTTGTTCTAATATTTCAAATTCATTATCAAAACAAGGTTCAGGAAATTGTTGCCCCCAAGGTCCTGCTTGCTGAAGTAAGGTAGCCATTTCCAGATTAAGATCATGAATATCAAGGGGCCCATCTGTTAGTAATAATCCTTCACAATGAGAGACATCCATATGCTTTTCAACCTCGGCAATAAAAGCTTGGCGAAAAGTGTTAAAATTGTTAGGATGCAGGCTTAAGCCAGCAGCCATGGCATGCCCACCGAATTTACTAATAAGCCCTGCATGATTCTTATCAATAGCTGCCAATACATCGCGAATATTTAAAGCTGCTATTGAACGAGCCGAACCTTTTATCTCATTTTCGCTCACAACTGAAAAAATAATAACTGGACGATGGTAACGATCTTTTAACCTTCCAGCTAAAATACCTATAACGCCTTGGTGCCAAGCAGGGTCAATTAAACACAATGCAATAGGCAATTGTTGCGAGTATTCTATTTGCTGAGTTAATTGTTCAATTGCTCTTAAAGCTTGCTCTTTCATTTCAGCTTCAATCACTCGTCTTTCTTGATTTAATTCATCTAAATGCTCTGCTAATTTTTTCGCTTGATTAAAATCATCACATAATAAACACTCAATGCCTAAAGACATATCATCTAGACGGCCAGCTGCATTTAAGCGAGGCGCAATCGCAAAACCTAAATCACTTTCGCGAAGACGTGAGTAATCACGCCTAGTTATTTCTATTAATGCCTTAATACCAGGTCTGCATAAACCTTGACGAATTCGTGCCAAACCTTGATTAACAAGGATTCGATTATTTTGATCAAGAGGAACAACGTCTGCTACAGTGCCTAAGGCTACTAAGTCTAAAAGTTGAGCCATATTAGGTTCAGGTAAAGATTGCTCTGTAAACCAATTATGATTTACAAGATACCTACGCAATGCAAGCATGACATAAAAAATAACGCCAACACCAGCAATTGCTTTACTATTGAATGGATCATCTAACTGATTAGGGTTAACAATTGCGCAAGCTTGTGGTAACAGCTCGCCGGGTAAGTGGTGATCGGTAATAATAACATTAATGCCAGACGCATTTGCAGCATCAACACCTTCTATACTAGTAATGCCATTATCAACAGTAATAATTAAGTTTGGATTCCATTTTTTAGCTACTTCAATAATAGCTGGTGTTAAACCATAACCATATTCAAAGCGATTCGGCACTAAATACTCAACGTTTGCCGCACCCATACTACGTAAGGCCGATACGGCTAAAGCTGTTGATGTTGCGCCATCTGCATCGAAATCACCGATAATTAAAATTCGTTGCTGCTCATATAAGGCAGTCTTAAGACGTAAACAAGCTTTATCTATTCCAGTTAAATGACTAAAAGGTAGTAAAGTCTGTAGACGCTTATCTAATTGAGTTTCATCAGTAATACCACGCGCTGCGTAAATTCGTTGCAAAACTGGTGAGATGCCGCCTAATGTTGGCAATGAATCTGGTAAAGTCCTTTGTTTAATTAGCATTCATTAATCCTCGCCATAACTTATTCCACCAATACTTTTTCGTTATTTGATATGCAGTATTATTCCAAAACCAGTTCACTGTGCGATTTTTTAGCAACTCAGCAACCTGCTCAATATCCTTATGACTTATATTTTTTAGCAGCAAAATACTTTTGTTATCAATAGGCTCATTTAATTCTAACTGTTTTATATACTGAGAAAAAGCTGATCTATATTGAACATCATTAGTCATAATTAATTTTTTAGAATTTAGTGCAAACTGTCCACCACCATAAAACCATAACCCATTAATGATAGGCTTATTCATTCGTTGTAAATTATAGGTATGATTAGTCAAAAACATTTGTAGCTCAGTAAATATACGCTGCCAATAAAGTGTGCTATCCATTTCCTCTAAAAAAGGCATTAAAGATTTATGCATTATAAGATGTACAGGTTGGCTATTTAACTGTGGTTTATTAGTAGCGTTAATTAACCATGTATAGGCATTATGGTAATGCATAGAAAAATTCTCTTCCAGAAGAAATTGTTCAACTTCTTTAAACCAAGCATGAGATTCTTCATCGCTTAACTCTAATCCATTATTTGCTGCAACAACAAATGCATCATTATGGCTGGCTTGCCAGAAAATAGGCGATGCTACAAGCCATTCTCCTTCTAATTGGTAATACTGTTTTAGCAGAGCTCCTAAAGGAGGCGAGCTGGACTCGTAACCCAGCACTGTTAAAAAGTTTAATTCAAAATTACCTTGCGTAATTAAAGACTTAGAAATTGGTGGTGCTGTTGAGAAATTATTATCATCTAGAATTACATCCATATTAAATTACCTTCAATTAAAACAGTTTTGTTGTAGCAGAAATATTATTTTTAGTATCTAATGATTTATTTTTTATACTAAAATCCGGCAGCATGTTCGTAAGTTCTAACATTAAGCCACATCGCTGAAGCCCGCGAACAAGCTGCGGGACGTAAATATAAAGCAGCTTTAATCACTTAGATCTGTTAACTATTTACCAAACTTTTATTCCTAGTAATAGATTAGATACTGGCAACAACTTAGGAATTTTGTCATTTCCGCGAAGGCGGAAATCTATCCTTAAACTTGCACTGTACTTACATAGAAATGGATTCCCGCCTACGCGGGAAGAACAGCATTGTTTTAAGTTGCTGCCATTAAGTAATCTATTACTCTTCCAGCCTTAAGCTCTTTTAACCTTTGCTTACATTCCGCGACTTGTTCGCAGAATCCAGGATTTAGTTTCGCTAATCTTGTCTTGAATTAAGAAACTTAGAAAGCAACTAGGGTTTAAATTGCCTCAGCGTAGCCGTCCCTTTTAAAAAGAGTTTTTAAATTTCTTAATGCTTGTCTTATGCGCTGATTATTTTCAATTAATCCGAAACGAACAAAGCTATCTCCTTGCGGCCCAAATCCTATACCTGGAGATACAGCTATATAAGCCTCTTTCAATAAATATTTTGAAAATTCTAAAGATCCTAAATGGCGATAAAAGGGGGGAATTTTTGCCCAAACAAACATAGTGGCTTTGGGCTTTTCTACTTGCCACCCTAAATCTTGTAAGCCTTCGCACAATACATTACGTCGCCATTCATAAAGTTTACAAATGTCCTTAACACAATCATCTGACCCTTCTAAAGCAGCAATTGCCGCAACTTGAATGGGCGTAAATGTACCATAATCTAAATAAGACTTTATACGCGTTAGCGCTGCAACTAATTCCTCATTACCACATGCAAATCCGACTCGCCAGCCAGGCATGTTATAAGATTTAGATAAAGAATAAGTTTCAATAGCAACATCAATTGCTCCAGGTACTTGTAAAATAGAAGGCGCTTTATAACCATCAAAAACAATATCTGCATATGCTAAATCATGAATAATCCAAATTTTATGCCTCTTTGCCAAAGAAACAACTTCTTCAAAAAAAGCATAATCAACACAGTGTGTACTTGGATTCGCGGGAAAGTTAATAACTAATGCTTTAGGACGCGGCCATGTTTGCTCAATAGCTTCTTCAATAGCGCATAAAAACTGTTTTTCTTCAATTAAAGGGATTTGTTTAACATTAGCACCTGCAATAATAAAACCATAGGTATGAATGGGATAAGCAGGATCAGGCACTAAGACTGTATCACCCGGTCCACTAATTGCGAGAGCCAAATGTGCTAACCCTTCCTTTGAGCCAATTGTAGTAAGCACTTGTTTTTCAGAATCTAAATGAACATCATAATTTTTCTTATACCAATTAGCCATAGCTTGTCGTAAACGGGGAATTCCTTTAGACATAGAATAGCGATGTGTATCGGGACGTTTCACTGTTTCAATTAATTTATTGACTATATGAGGTGGCGTAGGCTGATCTGGATTTCCCATGCCAAAGTCAATAATATCTTCGCCGCGCGCTCGTGCTTCTGCCTTTAATTGGGTTAAAGTATTAAATACATAAGGCGGTAAGCGCTTAATACGCGAAAATTGACTCATAATTTTACCTCTGTGTTATAATCAATTAATATTATTTAATGGCCAAAACGATGCATATCAGTTTAGAAAATAGTGATCAATACGCTATTCAAGGTTATAGCGAAACAGAAGTCAAAATTGATTCTGTTATTTATGAGCACAATATCATAGTCAGTAAATATGGTGTTATAACAGACTGGCCTCTAACTTGTATTCAGCATTTAACCGAGGAAAGTCTAAAACCCTTATTAACTCTTTCACCTAACGTAATTATTATTGGTCACGCTCTAGAGGGAAAATTTGCCCCTATTTCCTTACTACAAACGTTATCTAATCAACGTATTAGTTTAGAGTCAATGTCAATCGGTGCAGCCTGTCGTACTTATAACATTTTACTTAATGAGCAACGTGAAGTAGCCTTAGGACTTATTCTACCATAATTTAAATTTAGCTACCTACTTGCCGGCGCGCTTCAAGCACATTAGGAACGCGCTCTAGTTTATTTAATAAACGAGATAAACTATTTAATCCATCTATTTCGACTGTCAAGGTAATAAAGGCTGTGTTATCGTGCTTACTACTTTGAGTTTGGAGAGCATAGACATGTGCACGCTCATTAGCTAATACAGCAGTAAGATCGCGCAGTAAATCTTGGCGATTAAAGGCCTTTATTAAAATATCAACGACATAATGATCCCTTGTTGAACTACCCCAACTAACTTGAATTAAACGTTGACGCTGCCTTTCGCTAGAGTGAATAATATTGGGGCAATCTTTTCGATGAATAGAGACACCACGACCAATAGTAATATAGCCAACAACTTCATCACCCGGTAAAGGCTGACAGCAGCGAGCCATAGTGGTAAGCAGATTACCTACACCCTCAATCTTTAAATCACTGCCTCGTGTTTCTGGAATAGGCTGTGGCTTTGCTTTTACAATGACTTGTTCAGGCACTATATCTTCTATCGGCGATAAGCGATGTAAAATTTGGCCTAATTTAATATCGCCTCTGCCTAATGCTGCGAGCAAATCATCTAATCGCTTGAAATTAAACGCAGTAACCACATCATGCAGCCGCTCTGCTTTAATGCCTAAATTTTTTAATTCTTTATCTAGTATTTCCTGACCTTCTGCACGGTTTTTATCATAATCTTGCATCTTAAACCAATGCAGTACCTTAGCCTTAGCTCTCGAGGTTTTTAAATAATTAAGATGCGGGTTAATCCAATCACGAGAGGGACGCTCTTCTTTACCAGTCAGAACCTCAATACGGTCGCCTGTTTTTAAGGCATAGGTTAAAGGAACTATAGCACCATTAACTTTTGCACCTCGACAACGATGGCCAATTTGACTATGAACATGATAAGCAAAGTCAAGTGGCGTCACCCCATTTGGTAAATCCAATACGTCGCCATCGGGTGTAAAGACATAGACTCTGTCTTCTAAGAATTCCCTTTCCATGGCTTCAGATACACCACTTGAGGTTGCCATTTCCTTATGCCAAGCTAATACATCGCGTAACCATTCAATCTTACGTTCATGGCTTTCTTTACGAGTTTGCCCGCCTTCTTTATATTTCCAATGCGCAGCAACCCCCATTTCCGCTAAATCATGCATTTGAAATGTACGAATTTGTACTTCAAATACACGGCCTTCCGGCCCTTCTACAGCAGTATGTAAAGATTGATAACCATTTGGTTTTGGATTGCTAATGTAATCATCAAACTCTGCAGGAATTTGTTTCCATAAAGAATGAACCATAACTAAAACGTCATAACATTGGTCAACCGTTTCAACCAGCACCCTTACTGCTGTAGCATCATATATTTCATCTAAGGAGACATTTTTTCTAGTCATCTTACGATAAATACTATGAATATGCTTAGACCGGCCATACACTGCAAAATGTGTTGCACCTGCTTCTCTAATCCGTTTGTTAAGTTCGTCTACAATGACGTCAACATACTTATCACGTTCTAAACGCTTTGCCTTTAATCCTTTCGCAATTGCTTTATATTCTTCCGGATGGAGATAGCGAAAAGCTAAATCTTCCATCTCCCATTTAATAGCACCAATACCTAATCGATTAGCCAATGGGGCATAAATATCCATCGCTTCTGAAGCTATCTGTTTACATAAAGCTTCAGGTAGTTGTGCAGAAGCACGTAACAAACACAATCGCTCAGCTAATTTGATTAATACAACCCGCGCATCATCAACCATTGCTAACAACATTTTACGAACGTTATCGAGCTGATGTTTATTTTGCTGATAAGCATTTAAAGGCTTCAAAATATTAATGGCATTCATTCTTTCAATGCCTTTAACCAACTTAGCAATGGGCGCACCACACTGTTCTTCTACATCATCTAAGGATAAATCAGCATAATGGACACTAACAAAAATAATAGCCGCAATTAGAGTATCTTGGTCGACTTCTAAATCTGCTAGAATATCAGCCATTAATAAACCTTGCTGTAAACAGGAAAAACCTGATTCTGTTGCATGATCAAGGCAGGCTAATTGACTTAAGGTACAAGCATTCCTTATTTTATTTAAATCTTGAAAGTAGCCTTTTGACCCTAATTGAGATAACCATTGCTCAACGTCAACTTGTCCATCTGCGGTAATCCATGGTGTGCTTTCTTTAACCTTAACCATACTTCACCTTTTCTCAAATAGGGCAATAGATTCAACATGGGCTGTATGTGGAAACATGTCCATAACCCCTGCAGCTTTTAAATGATAACCTAACTCATTAACCAAAACATGACTATCACGAGCCAAGGTTGCAGGATTACAGGAAACATAAACTAGCCGGTGAATTTTAAAATTAGCAAATTGTTTAATAATTTCCAATGCACCTGAGCGTGGCGGATCAATTAATGCTTTGTTAGCATTCCCTATCGGAAATTGCCTTAAACTATCTGGCTTATCAAGATCAGCACAGTAAAAATCTGTATTAGTAATACTATTATTTTGTGCATTTAATTTTGCTCTTAAGACCATAGCCTCACTGCCTTCAATACCTATGACTCGTGCGCACCGCTTAGCAAGCGGTAGAGAAAAATTTCCCAAACCGCAAAACAAATCTAGTACAACATCATCTTCGTTTAAATCCATTAACTGCATGGCTTGGTTAATCATTAACTGATTTAAACTGGCATTAACTTGCGTAAAATCTGTAGGATGAAATTTAAACTTTATTTCTTCATTAGATAAACTATAGGTTAAAAAATCATTATCAGCTTTTGGGTAAAAACGCGTAACTGTCGAAGCATTACCGGGTTGTAGAAATAAAGTAAAGCCACTGCTATTACTAAATAGTTTTAATCTTTCATTATCTGCTTCACTTAAAGGCTCTAAATTACGTAAAATTAAAGCAACTTCTTTATCACCTGCAGCCACTTCAATCTGAGCAATACTATGTGGGTTATCTAAAGAATCAATTAATTGTTTTAAATCAGGAATATGTTTATCTACTTTAGTATGTAGAATTGGGCACTGATTAATCTCCGCAATATAACGAGGGTTATCTTTTTCTCTAAAACCAACCAATGTAGCTTTTTTCTTTTCCACGTAACGCACGCTTAAACGTGCCTTACTGCGATAATTCCAGCTCGTACTTGCAAGAGGAGCTAGAATAATTTCTGGCTTAATATGAGCGATACGCTGTAATAAATCGAGTAGTAATGATTGCTTTTCTTGTATTTGCATATGCTCATTTAAATGCTGTAACGAACAGCCACCGCAAACCTGATAATGCGGACAACGAGGCTCAGCACGCATAGCAGACGCAGCTACTACCGTTAACGTTTTACCTTCATCAAAATCTTTTTTTATTTTAGTGTATTGAAAGTTGACTGTTTCGCCAGGTAATGCACCTTGAATAAAGGTCGTTTTACCATTAATACGTGCAATGCCACGCCCATCATGACTAAATTTCTCAATTTGAGCGACTTGAGGTGCCCGGGTTAAGTGACGCTTATTTCCCATTCTATAACTCTACTTTAAAGCGATGATTTAATTGTAAAATTAGGCTCAATTATAACCATACATCAAATAAACAATTTTTTTTCAGCATTATAACTAAATTTTAATCAAACTTACTCGTTTAATCTAAAAGTAATTAATCTATTGATAAATTCGGTACCGATTTCAATAAAGAGTCAATTTCTTGAGCTGATAATTCATGGTAACTACCACGTGATAAGAATCGAGGCATAATAATATTACCATAACGAATACGTATTAATCGACTTACCTCAACCCCTTGTGACATCCATAGCCGCCTTACTTCGCGGTTACGGCCTTCGGTTAAAGTAACGTGATACCAAGTATTACTCCCTTCCCCGCCTCTAAATTCAATTTGCTTAAATTGAGCAAATCCATCATCAAGCTTTACTCCCTTTAATAATTTATTAATTATTTCTGGACTTACTTGTCCATGTACACGCACAGCATACTCTCTTTCTAAACCAAAACTAGGATGCATTAATTTATTAGCTAGCTCGCCATTAGTGGTAAATAATAATAATCCTGATGTATTAATATCTAACCGGCCAACCTGGACCCAGCGACCTTGGCGCAATTTAGGTAACTTATCAAACACAGTTCGTTCATGCTTAGGATCATGACGGCTTGAAATTTCTCCAACTGGCTTATGATAAATTAAAACTCTAGTTTTTAATTGTCTTTTTAAAGGATTATTAATTAACTTACCTTTTACATTAATTTTATCATTGGCTGTAGCACTATCTCCTAATTTTGCTATTTGCCCATTTACACGAACTAATCCTTGTTCAATCCAGCGTTCCATTTCCCTTCTAGAACCAAATCCTGCTTGGCTCAATATCTTTTGTAATCTTTCAGCGGTCATAATTAAGTGTACTCTTTGGCAAATATTTGTGAGCTATCTGTAAGCGCGGTATTGTCTTCTAAAGGAGGTAATTGTTCAATCGTTGATAAGTTAAAATAATCTAAAAATTGCTTGGTAGTTATATAAACAGCTGGTTTTCCAGGTACATCCCGATAACCACCAACCCTTATCCACTCCCTCTCAAGTAATGTCTTTAATATTGAAGTACTTACACTAACGCCCCTAATTGCTTCTATATCAGCACGAGTCACGGGTTGTTGGTAAGCAATAATGGCTAAGGTTTCTAATAAAGCCTTTGAATATTTAGGTGGTCTATCAGCTTGGAGACGACTTATCCAGGGGCCATATTGTGCTCGAGTTTGAATACAATAACCACTTGCAAGTTCTACTAGCTCGATTGAGCGGTTAGCATAGTCTAAATCTAATTCATGCAAAATTTTTTTAATTAAATTGTGAGCAGGTTTTTGCCAAATTTCAAAAGTATCTATGATTTGATCAAGTGTTAAAGGGTTTTCCGAACTCATTAACAGGGCTTCAATAATGTTTTTTAATTCATTATTAGTCATTACTTTGCCTCTCAAGCCGGATAGAAGAGAAGTTCTCTATTTGCGTAATAGTTAAGAGCGTTTGTCTAGCTAATTCTAAAATAGCCAATAAAGTGACTATAATCCCCATACGCCCCTCTTTAAAAATTAAAAGTTCAACAAAGGTAGTAGATTTATCTTTATGTACTTTTTCTAAAACCCAGAGGATGCGTTCTTTAACTGAGAGTGTCTCTTTAGTAATACGATGCGTACCTTTATGGTTTTGTTGTTCGATTAACCCTAGCATCGCTTTCATTAAATTGAGCAGGGAAACTTCAGGATGGTAAATAACATGTGATAATCCTTGCGATTTTATATCAAAACGAAAGTTATCACGCTCACAACGTGGTAAAGCATCTAACAGTTCAGCAGCTTGCTTAAATTGTTCGTAACGTTGCAATTGCTGTACTAATGCAAGTCGCGGATCTGCTTCCGCTTCTTCAACCAAACTAGGATTTTTAGGCAATAAAAGCCTTGATTTAATTTCTGCAAGCATGGCTGCCATGACTAAATACTCAGCTACTAACTCTAAGCGATTCTCCGCCATTAGCTGTATATAATGCATATATTGCTCTGTTATTATAGCAATTGGAATATCCATAATATCGATATTTTGTCGCCGAATTAAATATAACAATAAATCAAAAGGTCCACTGAATGACTCTAATAATAATTCTAAAGCATCAGGTGGAATAAAAAGGTCAGCTGGCATTTGAGTAAACGGTTTACCGCTTACAGTTGCAATAGTGGGCGCTAATTGTTCTTTATCAGCAATCATTAGTAATCAAGGCCCATCACTTCACGTACATCCTTTAGTGTTCTATTTGCCTCATCTCGTGCCGCATCGCTACCTTCGGCTATAATTTGCTTTACTGAGCCAAAGTCGGATTCAAAATCTTGAATAGATGTTTGAATTGTTTTTAATTCTTGATTAATAGCATCTATGATTGGCCGCTTACACTCTATACATCCTATACCAGCAGTCCGACATCCCGTTTGAGCCCAATCTTTAACGTCCTCAGAAGAATATATTTTATGAAATTGCCAGACTGGGCACTTTTCTGGCTCACCTGGATCAGTTCGCTTGATTCGAGCGGGATCTGTGGGCATAGTCAAAATTTTACGTTCAACAGATGCAGGCTCTTCTCTCAAGCTAATTGTATTATTATAGGATTTTGACATCTTTTGCCCATCAATTCCGGGCATTTTAGGCATTTCAGTTAATAAGGGCTGGGGTTCGGGCAATATAATTTTACCAGAACCATCTAAGTAGCCTAAAAGTCGTTCTTTGTCTCCTAAAGATAAATTATGTTGATTAGTTAGAAGCGCTTGTGCTGTATTTAATGCATCAAAATTACCATCTTGCTGAAACTGCTTTCGTAATTCAGTATATAATTTGCTATTTTTTTTCCCCATTCTTGTTATGGCTTCTTGAGCTAACGCTTCAAAATTAGGTTCACGACCATATAAAAAATTAAAACGACGAGCTATTTCACGAATAAGCTCAATATGAGATATTTGATCTTCTCCTACGGGAACATACGATGCCTTATAAAGTAACACATCTGCACTTTGCAACAAGGGATACCCTAAGAATCCATAAGTAGCAAGATCTTTATCACGTAACTTTTCTTGTTGATCTTTAAATGTTGGAACACGCTCTAGCCAACCAAGGGGTGTTATCATAGATAAGAGGAGATGTAATTCGGCATGCTCTGGAACCCAGGATTGAATAAAAAGCTTACATAAACTAGGGTTAATTCCACAGGCTAGCCAATCAATAATCATATCCCAGATGATTGTCTCAATATAACCAGGATCATCATAATGAGTTGTTAAACCATGCCAGTCAGCAACAAAAAAATAACAATCATATTGATGTTGTAAAGTAAGCCAATTTTTCAGTACGCCATGATAATGACCAAGATGCAAACGACCACTGGCACGCATACCGGAAACCACTCTTTTATTTAAATTAAATAAAGCAGACATAAAACCTCAAAATAGCACTATTTAAAGTACAGCGAAAATTAATTTTATCTAAAAGGTTCTGGGTCACCCTTACCCTCCCTTAAAATGGCGGGGTAATCACCTGTTAAATCAACCACGGTAGTTGGTTCATAACCACAATTCCCTCCATCAATAATTAAATCAATTCTACTACCTAAAATATCCTGTATAGCTTCAGGTTGACTTAAGGGAGCCTGCGCACCCGGTAGGATTAATGATGTACTCATTAGGGGTGCATGAAAATGCTCTAATAATGCTAATGTAATGGTATTGTCAGGAATACGCAGACCTAATGTTCGTCGTTTAGGGTGTAACATTAATCGAGGAACCTCATGGGTCGCTTGTAAAATAAAGGTATAAGAACCAGGAGTAAAGGCTTTTAATAAACGAAATATAGGATTTGAAACGCGGGCATAAGTACCCAATTGCGACAGATCACGACACACTAAGGTCATATTATGATTTTTATCTAAATGCCTTAAAAGCCTTATTCGCTCTAAAGCACTTTTATTAGCCAGCTTACAGCCTAATGCATAACCCGAGTCGGTTGGGTAAGCAATTAAGCCCCCATCTTCAATAATCTTTGCAGCCTGTCTTAATAAACGTGCCTGCGGATTATCAGGATGAATTGCAAAAAATTGGCTCATATAGTCCCCTATCAGATATTCCAGTTATGCCAAATAGGCGTACAGTTTAGCGGTAGTTGTGGTTGTCGTCCAAGAGAAATACGAGATAAGGAATCACCATGATAATCTGAACCGGTTGAGGCTAATAATTCAAAATACCTACAAAGGGCAACAACATTATTCATTTGATCTAAGCTTATATTTCCTGATACTACTTCTAATCCCTCACCACCTGCTTGCTTAAATTCTTTAATTAACTCTCGTAATTTAGTTTGAGTTAACTGATACTTTAATGGATGCGCTAAAACAGCCTGCCCGCCGGCTTTAATTATTCCTTCTACTGCTTCAGCAACAGAAATCCATGGTGTTTCTACGTAAGCTGGCTTACCTCGACACAAATACTGCTTGAAAGCAGCTTGAATATCAATCGCTTTAGCGTCTTCAACGCATAATCTAGCAAAATGTGGTCGACCAATTCTATCATGACCAGCAAGCTGGCAAGCTCTTTCAAAAGCATTATTAACACCAATATCAGCTAGTTTTTCTGAAATTTTTTTAGCTCGATTAATGCGGTTATTATTTTGCTTATTAATTAAATCATTAAAGAAATAATTAGCAATATCTACACCTAAGCCAATGATATGAATATCATATTTTTTCCAGCGCGTACTAAATTCAATACCGGTGATAATTTTTACAGAATAATCATTTTTTATTTTTAATAAATTCTTTACACCTTCAATAGTATCATGGTCAGTTAAAGCCATCACACGCAAGTTAATTGAATTAGCCTTCTCAATTAACTCTTTAGGAGAAAGAAGACCATCGGAAAAGTAGCTGTGGCAGTGCAGGTCAATCATAGATCTATTTCATTAAATTTCATACATTAATATTAGAAGATTTCGTTATCTTATTGGTTTTTAATTTTAAGAATAAGTGTAATTATACATTACATTATTATGCAATTTATATTTAATATGTTATTCAATACTTGCAGAAAAGGAGGTTTTTGAACTATTCTTTAGGTAAATAACTAACCATTTTTAACATACCATTGAGCAGTACAACGCAAAGCGAACACGTTTACTTACCTCACTTAAATGTGCAGCGTTTGGCTAATTTATGTGGCGTTTTGCATGAAAATATTCTTTTACTTGAGAAATCTCTGCAATTATCTATAAAAATTCAGCAAAACAAATTGATTTTACATACTAACTCTCCTGCCAATTTACTCCGTGCAAAATCTATTATTCAAGAGTTATATCGCCTTGCTGAACAGCCAATTAGCCCAGATACTGTACAGTCTCTACTCACTTTTGAGGACAATGAAACTATTATGAGAACAATTAATTCTATTAAATTAAGTCGAAAAGTTATTTTACCTAGGAATAGTAAACAAGCTGAATACTTAACCAGTATTGATAAAAATGATATAATTTTTGCTGTAGGGCCTGCGGGTACTGGTAAAACATATCTCGCTGTATCTAAAGCAATAGAATGTTTTGAAAAAGGCGAAGTACAACGTCTAGTGTTTGTCAGGCCAGCAGTTGAAGCAGGTGAAAAACTGGGCTTTCTACCGGGTGATTTAGTTGAAAAGGTTCTTCCTTATTTACGGCCTATTTATGATGCAATTTATGAAATGTTAGGATTTAAAGAGGCACAAAAATTAATTCAAAATGATGTCATTGAAATTCTTCCCCTTGCTTTTATGCGCGGACGAACGTTAAACGACGCATTTATAATTTTAGATGAAGCGCAAAATACTACGATTATGCAAATGAAAATGTTTCTTACCCGAATGGGATTTGGTTCTAAGGCAGTTGTAACGGGTGATATGACTCAAGTCGATTTACCCAAAGGAACTCAATCAGGACTTTCCCATGCTGTTAACCTATTTAAAGATTTAAATGAAATTAGCATTCATACATTTACTAGTCGTGAAGTGGTCAGACATCCATTAATTTCTCGTATTGTAGAGAGTTATGATGAAGAAGCGGAGGGGAAAAATGGATGATTGTTGTTTAGATTTAGACAAATATATTGACATTCAGGTTGCCTGCAAAAAACCTCTACCTATTGTTGAAAATATTTTATGTGATTGGGTTAATCTTACTTTAAGAGAATTAAATGAAACAGCAGAACTAACGTTACGGCTTGTTGAAATACAAGAAATCGCTGAATTAAATAAAAATTATCGAAAAAAAGATAAACCAACTAATGTTTTGGCTTTTCCAAGTAATTTACCTAAAGAAATTCAATTAGAATGCCCTTTTTTAGGCGATATTGTCATTTGCCCAGACGTTTTAGAACAAGAAAGTAAAGAGCAAGAAATAGAGCTAGAAGCTCACTGGGCACATATTGTCATCCATGGTGTACTTCACTTATTAGGATATGATCATATTAAAGAGAAAGAAGCTCATATAATGCAACAGATGGAAATTAAATTATTAGCAACCTTAGGTTATGCTAATCCCTATCAACAAGAGGATGCGATTTGTGAATAAAGTAGACGATGCTAATTCGTGGTTTATGCGTTTAAAACAATTCCTGCAAGTTGAGCCACAAAATCAGGAAGAATTAATTAGCTTATTACGTGATGCTCAAATTCGCTCACTTATTAATGCTGAAACATTAGGCATGATTGAGGGCGTTATTCAATTCTCGCAAATGAAAGTACGAGATATTATGTTGCCTAAAAAGCAAATGACAACCATTTCACAAGATGATAATTTTGAAAAGGTAATAGAAATTGTAACAAGTTCTGGCCACTCTCGATTCCCAGTAACAGGCGATAATCCTGATGATGTTATCGGCATTTTACATGCTAAGGATTTGTTAAAGTTTTATGCAAATAATGCTGGTGAGTTTGACTTAAGTGATATTGTCCGACAAGCAACTTTCGTACCGGAAAGTAAACGTTTAGATCTTCTTTTAAGTGACTTTCGAAGCAATCGTAATCATATGGCCTTGGTGGTTGATGAATATGGTACAGTCAATGGCTTTGTAACCATTGAAGATATTATTGAACAAATAATTGGCGATATAGAAGACGAGTTTGATGTTGACGAAGAAGCCTATATTAAGGAACATGGCGACTCACATTATATTATTAAAGCTCACATGCCTATTGAAGAATTTAATGAGTATTTAGGTGCACACTTTAGTGATGAAATCTATGATACAATTGGCGGTATTGTTATGGCTAATTTTGGTTACCTACCTAAACGAGGCGAAGTAACTATCATCGATCAATTTGAATTTAAAGTTATTAATGCGGATGCAAGACGAATTAAATTATTAAGTTGTTTTGATAAACGCACTAATACTGTTGATACAACAGATAGCTTATATCAAGACAATTTACCTACCTTTTCCAAACAGAAAGGATAAAATGTCCAATATTTCTCGTTAAAACTAAATCAAACCGAGGGTTAATTATTAAATGAACAGTAACATTTTAATTGTTGATGATGATATAGAGCTTACTGATTTATTAGAACAATATCTTGAACCAGAAGGTTTTAACGTTATTTGTGTTCATGATGGAGAAAGTGCTGTCAAGAAAGCTTTAAATCAATCTTTTGATGCGATTATTTTAGATGTGATGTTACCTAGGTTAAATGGTTTTGAAGTGTTAAAGGCTATCCGTGAACATCTGGAAACACCTGTACTAATGCTTACTGCTCGTGGTGATGATATTGATCGCATCGTTGGCTTAGAAATTGGGGCAGATGATTATTTACCTAAGCCTTGCAATCCACGGGAATTAGTTGCCAGACTACGGGCAATTTTACGTCGAACTCAAAAAATACCCGCACAACGACCCATTATTGAGCTACATAATATTGTAGTTGATTGTTCTAAAAGATTAGCAACCCATCATGGGCAACCTATGGAGTTAACTAATGCAGAATTTAATATTTTAGAAATGTTAATAAAATCACCAGGTCAAGCATTCTCGAAAGAAGAGTTAACTGAATATGCACTAGGTCGAAAGTATACAGCTTATGATCGAAGTATTGACGTTCATATCAGTAATCTTCGCAATAAGTTAGGTGATAATGATCAAGGTGAGCCCCTCGTTAAAACTGTCCGGGGGTTTGGATATATGTTTAATGCGTAGTTTATATTGGAAAATATTTCTATCTTTTTGGCTAGCAACTATTCTCATCATTATTACAACAGCCTGGGTAACCAGTGAAATTGCCCAAAAATCTTCGATACCAGCACGTGAACATGTCTTTATGGATAGCTATGCTAATGCAGCTGTAGCTACTTTTGAATCAGGACAACACGCAGCCTTAAAGAAATGGCTTGCTCAAACTGGCGCTTCTAAAAAAATGACTTTGTACCTATTATGCAGTACCGGTGAAATAATAGGTAACTCCGCGCCTCCTTTAGAAATTAAACAAATTGCGTCTGATTTAGTTAATGAAGAGCTTGATGAAGGATTACTTAAATTTGGAAATTTAATTATAAGTCATGAGATTTTATCCACCTCAGGCAAAGCTTATCGGTTAGCCGCTGTTAGTGAAAAACCGCTTTCTCACTTTGTTGTTATACCTTGGGCAGGTTTAACTATCCGTCTAACTATCGCTATTTTCATTAGTGGGCTGATTTGCTACCTACTCTCGCTCTATTTAACCCAACCTTTACGCTCTTTAGGAATGGCTGCAAAATCAATCGCAACGGGGAAATTAAATACCCGAGTTGGCCAGTTTAAAGGGCATTATCGCGATGAAATTGCTCAATTAAGCAATGAATTTGATAGGATGGCAGAACAATTAGAAAGCCTAATTAGCTCTAAGGAGCGTTTGTTACAAGACATCTCTCATGAACTACGCTCACCTTTAGCCCGCTTACAAATTGCTATTGAATTAGGCCGAAAAAAAGCATCACCCACGGCTGATATTGAATTCTGCCGTATGGAAGTTGAATGTCTACGTTTAAATAACTTAATTGGTGAGATTTTACAATTTGCTCGACTTGATCGCTCAACAGAAGAACTTAATAAAACACATGTTAATATTTTAGACTTAGTGAATCGAATTATCGAAGATGCTAACTTTGAATTTGGTGAAGATCAGGATAAAGTTCAATTAGTTTCTGCAGAAAATTATGAATTATTAGTCGATGAACGCCTTATGCATCGAGCGCTTGAAAATATAGTCAGAAATGCTATGCGTTACTCACCTCCTGATAAAAAAGTAACTATCTCTTTATCAACTAACATAGAAAAAACAGCTCTATTTATTGATATTGATGATTGCGGTCCAGGCGTGCCAGAGGACCAATTAAAAAATATATTTAGTCCATTTTATCGAGTTGATACATCCCGAGAAAAGAAGACAGGTGGTTATGGCCTAGGTTTGTCTATCGCTGAGAAAGCGATACAATTACATCAGGGCTCTATCATAGCACTTAATCGACCAAAAGGTGGTTTGCGAGTTCATGTTACTTTACCCCTTAAGCCTACTCTTGCTTACTCATGAATTAAAGAAAAATTATAAAATTATATTTTATGCAGAATTTATTTATGTTTAATTTAGATCCCGCGAACAAGTCGGGAAACGTAGGTGAAGATTAAAGGGCTTAAGGCAGCGATAGCAAGGCAATAATAATGATCACTTAATGGCGGTAACTTAACAAACAGCCCTGTCTTTCCCGCGTAGGCGGGAATCCATTTCTATGTAGGCACAGTGCAAGTGTAAAGACAGATTTCCGCCTTCGCGGAAATGACAAAATCCTTAAGTTGTCATTGTTATCTGAGCTATTACCAGGAATAAAAGTTTGGTAGAAATTAAAATAGTTAGCTGCCCTAAATAATTAAAGCTGATTTATACCTACTTTCCGCAGCTGGTAGCTAAGATCCCGTGAGGTGGCTGGCTCTTGAAGCCTCTACAAATATTTCACATTTTAATGGACAACGTTTAGCGACATAAAAGAGCCTTCGAATCGTTTAGGTTGAACTTACATTAATTTAGCAATATATGCGCATATCTCCTTTCTTTTAAGGAACTTATATGCTAAAGCTATTATCAATAATCAATAAAAGCTTTTATTACAGGGTAGTTTTAAATGAGCTATGGAAAATACTTAAATAAGTTTAGCAGTTTATTTTTTTTTCTAGGTTTCGCTACAGCTAAGTTACAACTTCTTCCTTTTTATTTTTTCTCATTTATTACGTCTATTTTTTCATTAGCTTGTTATTTAACAGGATATTTACTTTGGTTGGTTGCAAGTTTTATTAATCCACATTCAGACAAGCATTCTGGCTTTTGGTATGGATTTACATCATTTACAACCCAACATAAAGTTGCTGCTACATTGGGCGCAGCTGCAATAATTTGCTTTTTTATTGCTCTTACCTCGCCTTTTGTCGCTATTCCAGCAGTTTGGCTATATGCAGCCGGTAATACATTTTGGTGTATTGCAGAATATCATAAATGGAAACATCCACCACAAGATCAAGAATATTCAGCAAAAAGGCAAGCAAACTATTTACAATATGCTTTATTAACTACAGCCACTAGTTTTGTAACAGCTTTATCCATTACTTTTAGCATGATTTTTCCTTTATCTGGCTTCGCCATCTTAACAAGTGCGGCCATAATTAGTTTAATATTTAGTATTCAATCCTTAAATGCTTGGGCAAGCGTAAACCTTTCCAAGGATAAACCAGATTGCCCTTTAACTGAAAGCTACTTACAAATGGTAGAAAACCTTAATATAGCTAAATCTGAAATAGCACAAGCTCCTAAGCAAGAAAAAACAAGTAGTGAAAAATCAACGCCACATAAACCTTTATTTATTGATGAAGCCTGCCTTTATTTAACGAATATTTCAGCAAATGAAATTAATATTCAAATAGAGCCATCAACAACTTATTCTCTAAACTAAGTAGATATATCTTGTTAAATCAGAGAAACAAATTACATAGGGCAAAATTTGCAATTTCCTCTATCCTAACCTATTTTTTTAAAGGAGATAGAAAAAATATCAACAGCTAGGTTGATATATTCTTAACATTGGAGGTTATCATGATGCGATGGGCAAGAAATTCAATGCGTTTAGCATTATTAGCATTTTTATGGAAAATGATGAAGCAAAAATCTTTCGGTAAAAGACGTATGGATAATGATATACATTAATAGTTGAGGCTTTTCTATAAAATAGTATTACCATTCCATAAATCATTATAAGGTCTGCTTGCACTTAATTTCTTAATGCAGGCAGCCTAAAGATCGCTATCTTTGTCAAATTTAATGCCTGGGCTAAGGTTACCCTTCTCATAAAAAAATGTTTATAATTTTAATTAATTAAAGTAATAAGGATATTGATGACGCCTAGAGAATACCTTGACAAGCGACGAATGCCAATCGGTGCAGAGTTTATCAACAAAGGTGTTCATTTTAGAGTCTGGGCGCCTAAAAGAAATAAAATAAGCCTCATATTAAATAACAATAAGGATCATTCACTTCAATTAACCTCTGAAGGCAATGGCTATTTTTCTATTTTTACTAATGAAGCTAAAGAAGGTGACTTATATGGGTTTCAGCTTGATAAGGACACAAAAATATACCCCGATCCTGCATCGAAATACCAACCAAAAGGCCCTCATAACGCTTCGGAAATTGTGAATCCTAAAAAATTTAAGTGGACGGATCAACGCTGGCGAGGAGTAAAAAAGGAAGACGCTATTATTTATGAAATGCACATAGGGACTTTTACTCAAGAAGGGACCTTTTTAAGTGCAGCTAACCATTTAGAATATTTAGCCGATTTAGGCATTACAGTGATAGAAATGATGCCTATTGCAGAATTTGCTGGTGAATTTGGCTGGGGCTATGATGGTGTGGATTTATTTGCACCTATGCATACTTATGGAAAACCTGATGATTTACGTTATTTTATTAATCGTGCTCATGAATTAAATATTAGCGTTATTTTAGACGTTGTTTATAACCATTTAGGGCCAGATGGTAATTATCTAAGGCAATTTTCTGATGGCTATTTCTCTAATAAATACAGTACTGACTGGGGAGAAGCCATTAATTTTGATGAGGATGCGGCAGAAGTAAGAGAATACTTCCTTGCCAATGCGAAGTATTGGATAGATGAGTTTCATTTTGATGGCTTAAGAATTGATGCTTCACAAAATATTTATGACACCTCCAAAATACATATCTTACAAGAAATAAATGTAGTTATAAGACAAACAGCACCTAAACGTTTTATTTATTTAATTGCTGAAAATGAGCCTCAAGATACTGATTATTTAAGAGCAATAGCGCAAGGTGGGTTAGGCTTTGATGCGCTCTGGAATGATGATTTTCACCATACCGCACAAGTGCTTCTAACTGGCAAGCGCGAAGCTTACTACACCGATTATACTGGTTGTCCACAAGAATTTATTTCAGTTATTAAGTATGGCTTTTTATATCAAGGTCAATGGTATAAATGGCAAAAAAAAACACGAGGTAAACCAACTTTTGATCTAGCGCCAACTTGCTTTATTCATTTTTTAGAAAATCATGATCAAATCGCAAACTCTGTTTATGGAAAGCGAATTCATAAAAAAACTAATCCCTCCTCATTGCGTGCTATGACAGCTTATTTATTGCTTTCTCCTCAAACACCTTTGTTATTTCAAGGCCAAGAGTTTGCAACTTCCAGTCCCTTTAATTATTTTGCCGATCATAAACCTGAAATAGCAAAAAAAGTATATCAAGGCCGTCTTGAATTTTTCAGACAATTTCCTAGCGTACGTACTCCTGAAGTACGCGCTTCTCTACCTAATCCAATTGTTAAAGAAACCTTTATTAACAGCAAATTAGATTTATCAGAAAGAGAAAAAAATGCTACTTGGTATCAACTCCATAAAGATTTAATTGCGCTTAGAAAAAGTGATAAAGTTTTTAATAGCCATACGACTAAACAAATCGATGGTGCTGTATTATCACCTCAGGCTTTTGTTATTCGTTTTTTTAGCAGTGAAGGTGACCGATTAATGATTATAAATTTAGGCACAGACTTAAATTTAGATCCAGCACCAGAGCCCTTATTGGCTCCGCCAATTCATTGCTATTGGGAATTATATTGGTCCAGCGAGGATCCTAAATATGGTGGCCATGGCACAATTCGTCCTAATATTAAAGATAATTGGTATATACCTGGGTTTTGTACAATGATTTTAAAGCCTAAAGAGTTAACTTAATGGAGCAGATAATTAGGCATCACCCTATTGCTAAGTATGAGGGAAAAGATAGCCCAATAAATAATGCGGAGAAGCTATTACGTGGTGAGTGGCTTATAACCAATGGCTTAGGTGGTTATGCCTCTAATTCCGTAGCTGGTATTACTACTCGTAAATATCATGGCTATTTAATTGCTGCTCTACCTCCTCCTTATGGGCGGACAATCATGTTGAATCATCTTCATGAAGAAATTACAACAGAAAACGGTGAACTGTTTATAATTAGCTGCCATGAAAGAGGCAACGGTAATATATCATTAACTGGCATGAGCTACTTACAAGAGTTTTACTTAGACTACGGCCTACCTGTATGGCGTTACAATATTAATGGTATTGTTATTGAAAAGCGAATTATCCTTATTTATCTTCAAAATACCGTACAAATCACCTATAGGCTCATTGAAGGGGCTAATAATATTCGCTTAAAGATTCAACCCTCTTTTCATTTTCGCTCGCATGAAGCGCCTGTTAATCAGCAGACTCAATCTCCATACCGAATTTTTACTATTGAAAACCGTTATGAAATAACCCTCGATGATTACCTTTATGTACGGCTCTTTTTACATGGTAAAAATATTAAATTCATTTTACAAAGCTACTTAATCCCCGATGCTTACTTTCGAATGGAAGAAACACGAGGTTATGAGTTTTTGGGGAACTTATGGACACCTGGCTATTTTAGTCTAGATTTAGCTAAAGGAAATTCGGCGACCTTTGTTGCGTCAACGGAGAGCTGGGAAATTATCTCTGCACTGAAGCCGGATATGGCTTTTGCTGCTGAATATTCGCGGCGCAAGCACTTATTAGCATTAGCTTCACAAACCGCTAAAGATGGCATGGGTGCTGAACTAATCCTTGCAGCTGATAAATTTATTATTACACCACTAACCCGCACTAAAGATAGCATTTTAGCCCACGCGGAAGGGAATGAAGTACATACCATTATTGCGGGATATCATTGGTTTACCGATTGGGGCCGGGATACCATGATTTCTTTAGAAGGATTAACCTTATGTACAGGACGTCATAAAGAAGCATTATGGATATTAAAAACATTTGCCCATTATGTAAAAGACGGCCTTATTCCTAATATGTTTCCAGAAGGCGAGAATGAAGGGTTATATCATACAGCCGATGCAACTTTATGGTTTTTTCACGCTATTGACCGTTATTTAGCAATTACTAATGATTATTTCGAATTACCTTACTTTCTACCTACCCTTAAAAAAATTATTGAATGTCATGAGAAAGGAACTCACTTCAATATTGGAATGGATTCTAAAGATGGCTTAATCAAACAAGGAAAAGAAGGTTACCAACTGACATGGATGGATGCTAAGGTAGGTGATTGGGTGGTAACACCTAGGCGTGGTAAAGCCGTTGAAATCAATGCCTTATGGTATAATGCGCTAAAATTAATGGAGGAATGGACTGAGCATAATGATAAACAAGCCAGTCAACATTATAAAAAATTAGCTAGGCGAGTTTATCAAACATTTAATCAAAAATTTTGGATCACTAATAAGCGCTACCTTTATGATGTGATAGAAGGTGAAGTTGGTCACGATGATGCATTACGTCCCAATCAAATTTTTGCAATTGCATTAAGTTATCCTGTTTTGGATAGAAAACGTTGGATAGATGTCATACATCGCTGTAAAGATGAATTATTAACGCCCTATGGGCTACGTTCCCTAGCGCCTAACCATCCTGATTATAAACCCCGTTACGATGGGGATTTAAGAGCACGAGATGCTGCCTATCACCAAGGTACAGTCTGGGCATGGCTAATTGGGCCCTTTATTGATGCCTGGATTAAAGCCTATCCACATGAACGCACCAAAGCACGCGAATTTTTAATAGGCTTTGAACAGCATTTAGAAGACTCAGGGGTGGGCTCCATTAGTGAAGTATTTGATGCTGCAGAACCCTATACGCCCCGTGGCTGCCTAGCGCAAGCTTGGAGTGTTGCTGAAGTATTGCGGGCATGGGTAAAAACAGCGCCTGAAATAAACTACTAATTAAGGATAATAATAGTAAATTCAAAAGAAAATATTATTTTTCATCCCTAATTTAATATCAGTCATCCTGAGAGTATATTTACTTTGTTTATAAGTAATATGTGTGTTTAATTTTTAATCTACTATACTTTATCTTTAAATAGGAAAGTTAGATTACTAGCATGTTTGTAGAGCCAGTACTTTATCCACGAAGCTAACTTGCATAAAAAAATCAGACATTGTTTATGTCTTATGCTTTTAAAATTTAATTTGAAAAAGCTGATATTTTCTAAAGGTTTATAAAACTTATGAATAACATCACTTATTTTACTTTCTTTATCAGTACTTTAGCTATTCTTAATCCTTTGAGCAAAGTGCCAATTTTACTTAGCTTAGGGGAAGGACATTCAGAAAAAAAGTTAAAAAATATTGCTTTTATTACTGCAATAACCGTATTTATTATCCTCATAATTAGTTTATGGATTGGTTCATTTTTGCTAAAAGCATTTGATATTTCGATAGGGGCATTTACTACTGCTGGCGGCATTATCGTATTTTTAATCGGTCTGCAATTAATGCAAATTAATCTTCACTCAACTCCGCCCAAAATCAGCATAAGAAAAGAATCAATCGCTGTTGTACCTCTGGCAATTCCTCTCATTGCAGGCCCAGGCACAATAGCGACCGTCATTTTGCATGAATATCATGTGCAATCTATTTTAGAGCGCTTATGCTTAAGTCTACTTTGTTTTATTTTAGCGTTAATTGTTTGGCTTTGTTTACACTTCGCAAGCTTTTTAAATAAAAATTTAGGTCAGGATATTTTAGCTATTATTAGTCGATTAATGGGATTAATTACAAGTGTGATTGGCGTACAACTGGCAAATACTGGTGTGCATCTTTTGTTTCCGTAAGTAAGGAGTTAAAATTACTCCGCTGTTAAACAGAATTTCAACCAATTGAGAGTGCAATGATAGGATTTAATGGATAATAAAAATTTTAAATTTCCTCGCTTAATCTCTTTGGATGTCTTAAGAGGGATTATTGTCGCCTTAATGATTATTGTTAATAGCCCTGGAAAACAACCGTCTTATACGTGGATTGAACACTCACCTTGGAATGGATGTACCTTAGCTGATGCTATCTTTCCCATGTTTATTTTTATCGTTGGTGTATCAAGTGTTTTTCAACTATCAATTCTTAGAGAAAAATTGCCAGTTAATTTATTGATTGTAAAAATTTTTAAACGTAGCCTTATTCTTTTTGCCATTGGCTTATTATTAAATGCCTTTCCAAACCACTTTGATCTAAGCACTTTAAGATTTTATGGTGTTCTTCAACGTATAGCAGTTTGCTATTTTTTTGCAGCATGTTTATTTCTAACAACGAGCATACGCACACAATTTATTATTTTTATTTTAATATTAATAAGTTATTGGCTTATTAATACTGGCTTTCCAGGTTACTCAGGCCCTAACTTAACTGCAGAGTTTAATATTCCAGCCCAAGTAGATAGAACGTTATTTTCATCTGCACACTTATATGGTAAATATTTTGATCCTGAAGGCCTATTAAGTACATTTTCATCCTTTGCAACTGCATTGCTAGGCAATCTTGCAGGCTTCTTGCTTTTATCTTATTGTAATGAAAGACAAAAATTTTATGGGTTAATAGTAGCGGGATTTTTAAGTATGTTGTTAGGTTGGCTATGGAGTTTTTACTTTCCTATTAATAAAACATTATGGACAAGCTCTTATGTATTATGGACAGGCGGTATAAGTTTGCTAGCTTTAGCAGGATGTTATTGGTTGATTGAAATTAGAAAGTTAAAAGCCTGGTCATACCCTTTTAGAATCTTTGGTATAACTGCTTTATTAGTCTATGTCTTACACATTGTGTTCTTAAAAATTCAAGTGCTGATTCAAATTTCTTATCATGGAACGCAAAGTAATTTAAAAACATTCATAACCGATAGCCTTTTTAATAAGTTCTCTGCTCAAAATGCCTCCCTAAGCTATGCTATTTGTTATATGTTGTTTTGGCTTCTTTGCTGTAAATTATTGTTTAAGAAAGCCCGTTCATTAAAAAAATATTAGGATCTGGTAACAATTCATCTATCTCCTACGTGTCGCGACTTATTCGCGGCATCCAATAGATGATAAAATTAAAAATCCATACTAAATACAACTCATCATCTGTAACTTAACTTATCCAATTATTTAAAGCCAGTCCAATACCAAAACTTGTAGTTTTATGGTTATATTCAATTAAGCTCTGCCCATAGCCACTAAAAAACTGTGTATAAAGTGAGAGTGTATTAAGAAAAGGATAGGATAAAGTCATTTGTATAAAACCTCTTTTGAGGCCGCTAGCAAGGTTTTGAACTTCTAAACTTGCCTTTAAAGTAGAAAACTGATAAGAAATAAAGGTATTTTCATACCCTAAATAATAGGCGATATTTGGATTATGCACATCACTTGATCTTTCTTCATCAATTAAAGTCCAGGCTCGTACGTGAGCTAACCAACGTGAGCCGGAAAATTGCAGTTGAAGAAAAAGACGATTCCAACTGCGTTCAAGTAGCCCCCCGCGCCCATTTGATTGGTGGTTAACACCAAACTGCGCAGCAATAGTGGGGTTAAAATAATTTTCAATAAAAAATTCTGGTGCGTAATTAATTTCACGAAAATATTGCGAATCAGCATATACTTGCCAATACATCAATTGAGTATAAGCAAAATTCAATGACATTGGCTTATCTTTAATTAAATGATGAACAAGGGGAACTAAAAAACTAATTTGCGCTTTTAGTTCATCTTGCATAACGGACTGGTTATCCGGGGTCGCTTGCCAATAAATTTCTTGAAAAGGATTTCTTGTATGATAATAAGGTAAAATATAATTAGGATGATATAGATTAAGAATATTTATATAGCGTGCAGTTTCCTTTTTTTCGGTCACCTGCTTTTCAAGTACTGTTTCTTCATCTTGCAAAGGCTCAGTCTCAGAAAAGCAAACTGTACTAAGTAAACAAGAGTTTAAACAAATAATAAAAGTTAGTAGCTTAATTCTCATAAAGGCTAGCACTCCGTTTCTATGCCTCTTGCAAGAATATAATCAATTTAACTTAATTTTATAGACCTGCCTAGCTAAAACTCACTATTTTAATAAAAATAGTTATATTCTTACTTTTTAATTGTTTTACATTAAGGTGGAGTAGGAAAATAAGTATTATAAATTTTTAAATAACTGCCATCTTTTTCCATTTGCAATAACTGTTGGTTAATTTGATTAATTAAGTTGCTATTATTAGAAACCGACATGATACCAATTCCCTCGCCAAGCACAGTTTCTTTATCTAAATCTTGCAACTGATCCCCACAAGTCATTACCCAATAATTAGCAGTTATATAGTTTAAAAAAGCAGCGTCAATTTGATTATTATTCAAAGCATTCATAACGTCTTCAATGTCATTGAATTGCTGAATGGTAAAGAGATTAGGAAAGTTTTGTATTAAGTAATCATAATAAGGCCCTTCTTTTTCTTGGGTCTTAAGAATACCTACTATTTTCCCTTTTAAATCATTTATTGATTTATAAGAAGAGCCCTTTTTAAGGATAAACTGACCTTTACTAAGCATATAAGGTAGGCTAAAAAGATAATTTTCTTTAAGTTTTTTTGAAGCGGTGATGCCACCTACTGCAATATCAATACTGCCATTATCAAGGGCTGTAAATAAACGATAATAATCCATAGGAATAATGGTGCAATCTTGATTTAAATTCTTACAGATAGTTTTAATTAGTTGAATATCAAAGCCACTGTCTGGTGAAAGAACAAAAGGTGGATAAAATAATAATGTCCCTACCTTAATATCGGCAAAGCCAGGCGCCGTGATGAACCAAGAAAGTATGATACCTAACAACCTAATTCGCAGTTGCATACATGCCTTTCCTTATCCTAATGTCATTATATTTGATATTTAATACGATAAAATATCAAACTCCCTTAAAATTTTTTAAATTTTATTTCTTTATTATAGTTTAATAACTTACTATTTTAATTTACTTTATTAACTACAAGCATATTGACAGCTTTTAGCCACCCCGTAAAATTACGTTCTATCTGCTTATAATGATTTTCAGGTAAATATTCACCTTCTTGTTGCCAACTCTGTTTAATTTCAGCAATTGATGTCAATTCTCCGCAACCCAAAGTTGCGATTAAGGCAGCACCTTGCGCTGTTGTTTCAATATCTTTTGGACGCTGGACAGTTAACTGGCATTGTGATGCTAAAAACTGCAATAGCCACTGATTTACGGTCATTCCACCGTCAACACGTAAAACACCTATTTTAATTTTGCTGTCATCTTCCATACATTGTAAAATCTGCTTAGTCTGATAACAAACACTTTCCAAGGCTGCCCTGGCAAAATGGGCACGATTACTTGTTCTGGTTAAACCAACCACTAAAGCACCAGCAGAGGATAGCCAGTATGGTGCTCCTAAACCAGTAAAAGAAGGTACTAAATAAACTCCTTCATTATCTTGTAAACTGCTTGCTAATGGTTCTGACTCCGTGGCAGAAGATATAAGTTTCATTTCATCACGTAACCATTTAATAATAGTACCCGCATGATACAGACTTCCTTCAAGTCCATAGGCTAACTGGTCTTGTATTTTATAAGCGATTGTAGTTATTAAATTGCTAGAGTGTATAGGTTGAAAACCTGTATTCATGAGCAAAAAGGCGCCTGTTCCATAGGTTGCTTTTACCATACCATCTTCAAAGCAACGCTGACCAATTAAAGCTGCTTGTTGATCGCCAGCAATACCTGTAATGGGCACTGAGAATCCAAATAATGCTTTATCGATTGCGCCAAAATAGGCATCACAAGATTTAACTTCTGGCAATACATTGGCTTTAATTTCAAAAAGGTTAAGCAGATCTTCATCCCAAGCTTGCTTAAAAATATTAAATAACAAAGTTCTTGAAGCATTTGTCACATCAGTAGCATGAACTTTACCTTGAGTTAAGCGCCACAATAAAAAGGTATCAATCGTACCAAAAGCGAGCTGATTTTTTGCAGCAAGCGCATGGGCTTGAGGAAGGTTTTTTAAGAGCCAATTGAGCTTGCTTGCTGAGAAATAAGGATCTGGAAATAGACCTGTTCTTGCCTTAATATAGGCTCTATCTAAAGTAGAGCAAAAAGCTTCGGTACGTCTGTCTTGCCATACTATAGCAGGATATAAACATTTACCTGTTTGCTTATTCCAAACAACAGTAGTTTCACGTTGGTTAGTGATACCACAAGCAAGTAATTTAGTAATATCAATTTTCGCTGTGACATCTTTGACAACCTTCACTGTTTTCGTCCAAATTTCTTCAGGGCAATGCTCCACCCATCCCTTTTCAGGATAAAATTGAGTTAAATCATATTGGCTAACAGCTACTAATTGACCGTATGGAGTATAAATCATAGCGCGTGTACTACTTGTCCCTTGATCAATTGCTAAAAGATATTTTTCCATTTCTTTCTATTTCCTAAATATAAAGGTAGTATTAATTGATTTTACATGCTTTTTTAATAAGGCAAATACATGACTAAGTTTTTTGATCTCGCTGTAATAGGGGGTGGAATTAACGGCTGTGGCATTGCTGCTGATGCAGCCTTACGTGGCTTGTCAGTTGCTTTAATAGAAAAAGATGACCTTGCTTCAAAAACATCGTCAAACAGTAGTAAATTAATTCATGGCGGTTTAAGGTACCTTGAGTATTATGACTTTTCTTTAGTAAAAAAGGCGCTTGATGAACGGCAATTATTACTTTCCTTAGCCCCACATTTAGTTAACCCATTACCTTTTGTCTTACCTTACTTAACGTCTATGCGACCTATGTGGTTATTACGTTTAGGTTTATTTTTATATGACAATATCAGCCGTAAAAATAAACTACCTAAAAGCAAGGTAATTAAACGCCAAACCTATCTCCCCTATTTTGCACCATTAAAGTCATCTATAAATAAAGGATTTCTTTTTTATGATTGTCATACAGATGATGCAAGGTTAACCCTAGCTAATGCATTACAAGCAAAAAAACATGGCGCTGAGATTTATTCTTATACTGAGCTAATTCATGCTAGAACTGAAAATAATATTTGGCATTTAACTCTTAGAAATCAGCATGGCGAAAAAAGTTTATACCAAGCGCGAGCTGTCGTTAATGCAACAGGCCCTTGGGTTACTTCTATTAATGATTTATTATCGCTACCCAATCAACAACAGATGTCCTTAATCAAGGGTAGCCACCTTGTGGTACCTAAACTTTATGATGGGTCTCATGCTTATTTATTACAAAATAACGATAATCGAATTGTTTTTATTATTCCTTATTATCAATATTCTGTCATTGGAACAACTGATACTCCGTTTACAGGTAACCTTGATCAAGTTGAAATTGACAATAAAGAAATAGACTACCTTCTACATTTAGCTAATAACTACTTTAATGTAGCTTTAACATCTAACGATATTGTCCATACTTGGAGCGGCGTAAGACCTCTTCTGGGTGGACAAAATGACTCCCCTCAAGCACTTAGTAGAGATTATATTTATCACTACACGTCTAATCCTGCACCTGCATTAACTATTTATGGTGGTAAAATCACTACTTACCGACAGCTAGCCAAAGACGCTGTGGATCAACTTAACGCCATTTTTCCTGACTTAAAGTCTTCTAGCACCTATAAAACACCTTTACCAGGCGCCCTATACGATGGTATAACCTATCAAGAATATATAGATTACGCTCGCCATAAATACAATTGGCTTCCCTCGGATACCTTATCTCGTTTATTTACAACTTATGGTACCAACCTAGAAGTTCTTCTTGCTAATTGTAAAGATTTAGCTGATATGGGCCAAGACTTTGGATTTGGATTATTTCAAAGAGAAGTCGATTATCTACGCGCACATGAATGGGCAGTACAGATAGAAGATATTTTATGGCGACGAACTAAACTAGGTTTTTATTATACGAAACCATTAAAAGAAAAACTAAACAATTATTTACTCTCATAAATAGTTCTAATCTTTTTTATCTTTTTCGATTGCCTTACGAATACCTGACACATCGGCAGCAGTAGCTTGGTTAATCAATTCCTTTAAACTAGATTCAGGCAAATTGCCTGAATCGGAATAAATAATGATTCCTTGTTTAAAAATCATCAAATGAGGTATAGAGCGTATTTGAAAAGCTTCTGCTAATTCTGTTTCTTGCGCAACATCTACTTTCGTAAATTTAATACTAGGATTTACGTGAGCAACTCGCTCGTAAACCTCAGCAAATTGCTGACAAGGAGCACACCAATCAGCCCAAAAGTCAATAATAACGATATCATTTTGACTGATAAGCTGTTCTAGTTCTGCAGCATTGATATTTAGCGTTAACATATATTATTTCTCGCGGTAGCCTTATTCAGTACTGTAAGAATATTATTAAATATACTATCAGTATCACCTGTTCCGTTTATTCGATGAAATAATGGTGCATTAGGCTCCATGGATTTAGCCCATCTTTCATAGTAATGAATTAAAGGCTCAGTTTGCTGATGATACACTTCTAATCGCTTAGCAATTGTTTCTTCCCTATCATCATCACGCTGAATAAGTGGCTCACCCGTTACATCATCAAAGCCTTCAAACTTAGGTGGATTGAATTTAATATGATAAACTCGGCCTGAAGCTACATGCACGCGTCTTCCACTCAGTCGGTTCATAATTTCGTGATCTGGTACGGCAATTTCAATAACATGATCTAAGTTAATATTTGCCTTTTTTAACGCTTCAGCTTGAGGCAATGTCCTGGGAAAACCATCAAAGAGAAAGCCATTTTGACAGTCAGCTTCTTTTAAGCGCTCTTTAACTAAACTTATAATTATCTCATCAGAAACTAACTTACCTGCGTCCATTATTGCTTTAGCATTTTTACCTAACTCAGTTCCTGCAACAATAGCTGAACGTAACATATCCCCTGTAGAAATTTGCGGGATATTGTAATATTTAATCAACTTAAGGGCCTGGGTACCTTTGCCAGCACCGGGGCTACCCAATAACATTAAACGCATTAATTAGCTCCTAACTATAACTTCAATTCAATCTGCAAATAATCACGTAATAGAACCCTCCTCTGCACCGAAAAGCTGCATTTGGCACATTTTGAACAATAACAATGCCTCAAAATACTCATGTAGAAGGCTATACTGCACTTTCACAGCATGATTTTCGTCTAAAACGTACTTAAATCCAACTTTTCGCCAAGATTCAGGCTAATTACCTGATCTATTATATAATTACATTTATCTTCTAAATTAATTTTAGAGCATAAATTATGAATAAACTCGACTAATTAAAATTTATCTTTAATTAGTGACAACGACTTAATTGAGCGTGATAAATATCTGCTCGGGTACTTACTTTTCTTGCTACTTGCATAACCCAAGGTCTTTTCAAAAAAGTTTGCCGTTGATAACCGCCAATTCCTTCATGATAAGCTAAATAGAGATTATAAGCATCATTCCGAGGAATACCTGTCCGAAGATTGATTTGATTGATATACCAGCCAATAAAATCTACAGCATCAGTAAAGTCGCTACGTGATGACCAAACTCGACCATTATTTTTTTTATAAAGTGCCCATGTTGTACGTAAAGCTTGGGTATAGCCATACGCGCTGGAGGGCCTTTTCCAAGGAATCACCCACAATATTCTTGTTCGCTTAGGACGAGCTCGACCATCAAATTTTGACTCCTGATGTATTATTGCCATTTGAACAGAAACAGGTACTTGCCAACGATGTGCCACCTCTCTGGCATCCCTATACCAGCCAGGATACTGCTTAAAAATATAGCAAAGATTATCAACATTGCGTGGTGGTTTGGTTGCGCAAGCAGATAATAAGAATAACAAGCTAAGTAGCAAGGGACGTAAAAAATTCATTTAGGACATAAGCCAATATAAAAATAGACTTATTAGTAGCAAAAAAGCTTTAAAAATAAAACTCTTTTATGAAAATTCTTTAATTGATTAGATTGTTTCTGCAAAAGGACATGTTAAAATCTTAATTCGCAAGTTTAGGATAAACATCACAAGTCAAAAAACAATGAAGTAGTAACAAAAGCAGGTAAGAAAACAGGAATTTTTTTAATTTAAATATTTTGTCTACTTATAAAATTATCATTGATTTAAAGGTTTTGGTGATTCTTAAAGTTTAAATTACATTACTTATTGAGAGTTTAATTGAATATCTTAGTCTTTGATATCGAAACAATTCCTGATATTGAAACAGGAAAAAGATTATATAGCTTAGATGATCTATCTGATGAAGATGTAGCTACTGCAATGGGTGCTTTGCGTAAAGCTAAAACAGGAAACGATTTTCTTCCTCATTATCTTCAAAGAGTTGTGGCAATTTCACTAGTACTTAATCAAGAGCAGCAACTTAAGGTGTGGTCTTTAGGAAATGAGCAATCCGATGAAAAAGAATTAATTTCACGTTTTTTTACCGGCCTTGATAAATTTATGCCTACTTTAATTACCTGGAATGGAAGTGGTTTTGACTTGCCTGTATTACATTATCGTGCCCTCCTACATGGTATAAGTGCTCCAACTTATTGGGAGTATGGCGAAAATCAACAAGCATTTCGCTTTAATAATTATTTAAATCGTTTTCATTATCGTCATTTAGATTTAATGGATGTTTTAGCAGCTTATCAAAATAAAGCCTTTGCTCCATTAGATGAAATTGCTAGTATGTTAGGCTTTCCTGGCAAAATGGGCATGAGCGGCGCTAAAGTTCTAGACAGTTATTTAGCTGGAAATCTAAAAGAGATTCGCGATTATTGTGAAACTGATGTGCTAAATACTTACTGTATTTATTTACGGTTTGAATTAATGCGCGGAACTTTTAATCAGAACCAATATGATGAAGCGATTAAACAATTAAAAAATTATTTAGCTGATAATTCACATAAAATACATTTTCAAGAGTTCTTAAGTAAAATGGCTTAAAAGAATTAATTAGATCACATAAAATAAAGGACGCATTTAAATCTCACTCATAAGGTGTAGTTTGACGTAGATTTTTTCTTAATAACCAAGCATCCTCAAGACCACCCACATCTTGATAATAGTCCTTTTTAATTGAATCTTTTTGAAAACCAAAATGCTCATATAAAGCAATAGCACGTTGATTACTCGGTCTAACCTCTAAAATAATACTATCAATAAAGCTACCTTTTAATTTGTCAATAACCGCTTTTAGTAAATACTTACCTAAACCTTGACCTTGCATTGTCGGCATGATACATAAATTGAGTATATGATAGACAGTACATGTTTCACGCGAAATAATATAACCAATGATAATTTTTTTTTTATCTGTCTCGTGCTCTAACACCTGACAATCATAACCCACTAAAATACAATCGCTGATAATATTCCGGCTCCAAGGCGCTCGATGTCCTTGTAGTTCAATGCTATATACTTCATCTAAATCAGTGAATTGCATTGAGCGGACGGTAAACATAAATGGCTCACCTTAGTAGTTATTTAAATTAAAATAGTTAAATAATCGTTTATAAACATGTAAATTATTTACATATAATTGCCTTGCCTCTAATCCCTAAAGCTAATTGTAGATTCTACTATAAGGTTTATCAATTTATAAATAAGTACTTATATATTTTGGTAATGTGCTAAATTATACATATTATTTTACTTTATTATCATTATCTAGATTAAACATAACGAATCTTTCACTTAGTCAATATCTAGAGGCTTTAATGGTTGGATAACATATGGCATTTCCGCCTAACGAGAATTAATGGGGAAATGAACCTCATTGCTAAGTAATGGATGAATCCCCGCCACGCGGGGATGACAAAGCATTAATAGAGGCATAATAAAAAATTTATAGGTGATGACTTAGAATTTGTAAGGGTTAATATAGACACCCTTTAATTATTTGCGCAAAAATACTACACAATAAAGCGGTGCCTACTCAACTTAATTAAACAATTACTCCTTATTTTTTCTTCTTTTTAGGTAAATATAAGTCAGTTATTGTCCCTTCAAATGCTTCTGCGGCTTGCCCCACTGATTCTGATAACGTCGGATGCGGATGAATTGTTAAGGCAATATCTTCTACATCACAACCCATCTCAATAGCTAAAGCAGTTTCCGCAATTAGATCACCGGCACTTATTCCAACGATACCTGCCCCTAAAATACGGTTAGTATCTGGGCAGAATAATAATTTAGTCATCCCTTCTTCTCGTCCCATACTAAGCGCTCGTCCACTAGCCGCCCAGGGGAAAACACCCTTCTCGTAAGCAATTCCTTTTTCTTTTGCCTCTTTTTCTGTTAAACCTGCCCAAGCTATCTCAGGATCTGTGTAGGCAACACTGGCAATGCATTTAGGAGCAAATTCATGCTTCATTCCGGCAATAACTTCAGCGGCAACTTTTCCTTCCGGAATTGCTTTATGTGCTAACATAGGTTGTCCTACAACGTCCCCAATGGCAAAAATATGGGGTACGTTAGTACGCATCTGTCTATCAACAGGAATATAACCGCGCTCATCGACATGAACGCCAGCCTTTTCAGCATCAATCGCTTTACCACTTGGCCTTCTACCTACAGAAACAAGCACTTGTTTAAAGCATAAAGGTGTATCAGTTTTATGCTCACCTTCCATACTTATGTAAATACCATCTTTTTTTGCTTCTACAGCAGTCACTTTAGTCTTTAATAAAAAGTTAACGCCTTTCTTACTCATGCGCTTTTGTAACACATTAACTAAATCGGTATCTGCGCCAGGGATAAGCTGATCCATAAATTCAACCACTGTCACTTTAACCCCTAAAGCTGAATAAACAGTAGCCATTTCTAATCCAATAATACCACCACCAAGAACCAGCAAATCACCTTTTATATCAGCTAATTCTAAAGCGCCAGTAGAGCTAAAAATTCTTGGATCTTCTGGAATAAATGGTAAATTAACAGACTCACTACCTACTGCAATGATTGCATTATCAAAGTCTATTGTTTGCTTATCATCTACACTAACTTGATTTGGCCCGGTAAACTTAGCTGTACCAGTAACTACCTCTACTTTACGTTGCTTAGCAAGCGCTTTTAAACCACCTGTTAATTTGCCAACGACCGAATTTTTCCAGGCAACTAGCTTTTTATTATCAAACTTAGGCTTACCAAATGTAACACCTTGATCTGTCATCTCATGGGCTTCATCCACTACTTTAGCAATATGCAGAAGTGCTTTTGAAGGAATACATCCGACATTGAGGCACACGCCCCCTAAAGAAGGATACCTTTCTACCAAAACAACTTTTTTACCTAAATCAGCAGCACGAAAAGCCGCAGTATAGCCACCTGGGCCACTACCTATAACGACTACATCTGCTTTAATACTTTCACTCATTACGGCCTCATTATTAATCACTATTAAGTTTAGTTAATTTTAATTACATTTTTTATGCGCTTTAACAATAAACGCATACTATAAAATAATTCTCCGAATATCACTTAGTAACTCGGCAATATAGCGAGTAAATCGTGCAGCTTCAGCACCATCAATAACCCGATGATCATAAGACAAGGATAAGGGCAACATTAACCTTGGTCTGAATTCATTATTAATATAAATAGGTTTTATAGTTGAGCGGGATAAACCAAGGATAGCAACCTCAGGGCTATTTACTATAGGTGTAAACGCAGTACCGCCAATGCCTCCCAAGCTCGAAATTGTAAAGCAGCCGCCACTCATATCCATAGGCGTTATTCCTTTATCACGAGCTCGTTGACTCACTTCAGCCATTTGACGCGCTATTTCACTAATTGATAATTTATCTACCTCTCTTATTACTGGTACGACTAAACCATTTAATGTTTCAACAGCAATACCAATATTAAAATATTTTTTATAAATTAAATTATCGCCTGTACTATCCAACGAAGCATTGAACTGTGGGAAGGCAAGCAAAGCCTTGCTTACTACTTTCGTAACAAATGCCAATATAGTTAATTTATACCCTGTATTTTTGGCAGCTTCAGTTTCAGCTTTGCGAAAAGCTTCTAAATCAGTGATGTCTGCTTCATCAAACTGAGTAACATGAGGAATAGTTATCCAAGAACGATGAACATTCTGGCCAGTTAAGCGTTTTATTTTATTTAATGGCTTTGTTTCAATTTCACCAAATTTACTAAAATCAATTGTAGGCGCCTGAGGTAATGAAAATTGGCCTGATGCAGGTTGCTCTACTAGTTTTGCTTTAATAAAAGCTTGAATGTCTTCTTTAGTAATTCTGCCTTTACGACCTGTACCTTTTACCTTAGTTAAACTAACACCGAGCTCTCTAGCCATCCGTCTTACTGCCGGGCCAGCAAAAACATTATCATCTGATGTAGTTTCTGAATCTTCACTATTTGGCGCTAGAGCTTTAGTTTGTTCGGCTTTTGAGGGTGATGGCTCATCTACCTCTTTAGACTCATTTTCGTTATCTTTTGGGGCTACTTTAGACTCTGGAGAAGCGGAGTCATCAGATTTATTTTGACTCAATCCTTGCGTTTTTAATGTTAAAATTAAAGTACCCTGCGCTACTTTATCACCTACCTTTATGGCAACCTTATCTACACTGCCGGCAGCAGGTGCTGGAATATCCATAGTGGCTTTATCACCCTCAAGGGTAATTAAGGCTTGATCTTTTTCAATAGAATCGCCAGGTTTAATCATTACCTCAATAACATCAACATCAGTGGCCCCACCAATGTCGGGAATGACCACGTCTATCAACTTGCTTCCTTCCGATAGATTACTTGGTTTCTCTTTAGAATTATTTACTTGATTATTACTTAATTGCTCTATAACAGCAGATTCCTTGATTGCTGTATTTTTTTCAGCAGAGGACTTTTTATCTTCTTTAACTTCTAAAGCGCTTTGATCTTCATCTACAAGCGTTAAAATGACATCCCCTTCACTTACCTTATCTCCAATATTTACTAGTATTTTTTCAATTTTTCCAGCTTGAGGTGAGGGAATCTCCATGCTTGCTTTATCTGACTCTAAAGTAATTAAAGATGTATTAACATCAATTTCATCGCCAGGATGCACTAAAATTTCAATAACATCTACATTATTAGCTCCGCCAATATCAGGAACTTTTATTTTAATTTCATCTGTCATGTTTATCCTCAGCCATAGGCTATTGAGCCTAATGTCATTTATTTCTTACAACTTATGCCCTTTGCAAGAAGACTTAAAAGGGCATGGGATATATTTTATTATTGTAGTGCTGGATCTAACTTATCAGCATCAATTTTATAACGTTTTATGGCGTCACTAATCACACTCTTCGGCAAATCACCCTGCTCAACTAATGCTTCTAATGCTGCCAAAGTAATAAATTTTGCATCTACTTCAAAGAAATGTCTTAGTTGACTTCGCGTATCACTCCGACCGTAACCATCTGTTCCTAATACTTTATAAGATGCGGGAACAAAAGGCCTAATTTGATCGGCGTATAAACGCATATAATCAGTCGCTGCAACAACCGGTCCTTGACAATTTTTCAATTGCTGAGTGACAAAGCTTTGGCGTGGTGTCTTTTCTTCAGGATGCATTCTATTATAACGTTCAACCGCTAGACCATCACGACGTAATTCATTAAAACTAGTTACACTCCAAATATCTGCGCTCACTTTATAATCTTTTTGTAATAACTCAGCAGCAGCAATTACTTCACGTAAAATCGTTCCACTACCTAAAAGCTGAAGATGAGCTTTTCCTTTTTTAGAACTTTTACGTATTTGATACATCCCTTTAAGAATACCTTCTTGAACGCCCTCAGGCATTTCAGGTTGACTATAATTTTCATTCATGACGGTGATGTAATAGAAAATATTTTCCTGATCAACATACATACGACGTAAGCCATCTTGAATAATAACTGCCAATTCATAAGCATAAGTAGGATCGTAGGTAACACAATTAGGAATAGTTGATGCCAATATATGACTATGACCGTCTTGATGTTGTAACCCTTCACCTGCTAGCGTAGTTCGACCAGCTGTACCTCCGAGTAAAAATCCTCTGGCTTGTATATCCCCAGCAGCCCAAGCTAAGTCACCAATACGCTGAAAACCAAACATTGAATAATAGATATAAAATGGAATCATGGGCAGTTTATTAGAACTATAGGATGTACCTGCAGCAATCCATGAGCAAAAAGCGCCTGCCTCGTTAATGCCTTCTTCTAAAATTTGGCCATCGCGTGCTTCGCGATAGTACATAACTTGTTCGTGGTCAACAGGGGTATATAATTGCCCTACCGGCGAATAAATACCAATCTGACGAAACAATCCTTCCATACCAAAAGTTCGACATTCGTCGGGAACAATGGGTACAATTTTTTTACCTATTTCTTTATCCTTCAACAATAGTGTTAAAATACGAACAAAAGCCATCGTAGTTGAAATTTCTCTATCACCAGAGCTTTTTAATACAGAATCAAAATAAGATAACTCAGGAATTTTAAGGGGCTCAAATTCTGTCGTTCTTGCAGGTAAGTATCCCCCTAAGGATTCACGCTGCTTACGTAAGAATTGTACTTCTGGACTATCGTCAGCTGGTCGGTAGAAAGGAATTTCGGTAATTTTATCATCACTTATTGGAATACTAAATCGATCCCGAAAAGCCCGTAAGTGTTCAATGGACATTTTCTTTTGTTGGTGGGTAATATTCTGGCCCTCACCAGCAGCGCCCATACCATATCCCTTAATTGTTTTTGCTAAAATAACTGTTGGGGCACCTTGGCTTTCCATTGCTTGAGCATAAGCAGCATATACTTTTTGTGCATCATGGCCGCCCCGATTTAATCGCCAAATGTCGTCATCAGACATATGCTCAACCATTTTTTTTAGCTCAGGGTATTGACCAAAAAAATGTTCGCGAACATAAGCGCCATCATGTGCCTTATAAGCTTGATAATCACCATCCACGCACTCTTCCATACGCTTTTGCATAATACCTTTTTTATCACGCGCAAACAGATTATCCCAGCGTGCACCCCAGATTACTTTAATAACATTCCAACCTGCACCACGGAATAAACCTTCTAATTCCTGAATAATTTTACTATTACCCCGTACCGGACCATCTAACCGTTGTAAATTGCAGTTAACAACAAAAATTAAATTATCTAATTTTTCACGAGCAGCAATAGTTAAGGCACCAACAGATTCCGGTTCATCCATTTCACCATCACCTAAGAACGCCCATACTTTTCTACCTTCAGGTTCAATTAAGCCACGGTTTTCTAAATACTTAAGAAAACGAGCTTGATAAATAGCTTGTAAGGGGCCAAGGCCCATTGATACAGTTGGAAATTGCCAAAAATTATTCATTAACCACGGGTGAGGATAAGAAGAGATCCCTTTACCATCAACCTCTTGGCGAAAATTAGCAAGCTGTTGTTCAGAAAGTCGGCCTTCAAGAAAAGCACGCGCATAAATGCCTGGCGACGAATGCCCCTGAATATAGAGTAAATCGCCACCATGCTTGCCATTTGGCCCTTTAAAAAAATAATTAAATCCTACTTCATATAAAGTAGCAGCTGAAGCATAGGAAGCAATGTGTCCACCGAGCTCAGGCGCATACTTTCCAGCCCGTAAAACCATTGCAACAGCATTCCAACGGATAAGGGCACTAATCCGTTTGCCAATTCCTTCATCAGGCGGCATAAGCTTTTCTTCATGAGGCTTAATAGTGTTTCGATAAGGTGTACATATTGTATTTGCAATCTTTACACCTTCTGCATTTGCCAGGTTTTGTAATTGTTTTAAGAGGAACCCTGCTCTTTCGCTACCCTCATTTTTTAATACCGATTGTAAGGCATCCAGCCATTCACGTGTTTCAATTGGATCAATATCATTAAACGTTTCACTTGCCATGAATGTGTTCCTCATCTTAAGTCTTATTGACAAACTCGCACTGATCGTAACTGCTTAGAGACTGCGCCAGTACAAGCTTGTACACAAATGCGATAGTCTGATCGACAATCACAAGTTGTTTTGCGGCATTGTAGTGGATCACGATAAGAATTCAAATCACGAATTATCTCTCCACCTTTTACGTATTGTTCATGTTGATAATAAAGGTAAGCTTCAGATGCTGATTGCTTAGCGAAAGCAACACATTGCGGACAACTGTTTCGACAAACTTTATTACAAGCCGCTGCTCGCTGCTCACAAACGACGGTACATAAATTACATGAAGCCTTCGTTTGACCTACAGGATAATGCGTACAAGAGCTCAAAAAGATAAATAAAAAACTCAGTACGCTACGCATAAAAATAGTCATTTAAGTATACTCATGATAATAATATTTAGCCTATTATAACCAAGTCGACAAGGTAAGTAAGGCAATTAAAATTAAATAAACAATCAGGGCACACTCTACTAAGCTTTGGGCATAAGGTAGTGTAACTACTTCTTCATCCTGACCACGGGCTGCAAGTAATCCTCCTGTACTTAACATAGCATCATTGTTTTTGGGTGAAGATAAAAACATTTGTCGATAATAGTTAAATCCTTTCAGAAAATTACCAACAAAAAGATATAACATTAGCGTTATTCTAGCAGTAGGCCAATCTAAAATATTAATTATATTTGTTGCCGCCCTTTGTGTAACTTCATATTGCATACATAAAGACACTACTCGATAAAATAGCACACCTAATGGCCCAATAAATATAAACCAGAAAATAATTGCAAAGAGCTCATTATTGACTTTAGCAAAATAATTTCCTGCACTTAATTCATTTTCTAATTCATTGGCGGGTGTAGAATTTGGGTAAAAGGGGTTTTCTGGCCCAATGCAATAATAAAAAATAATAAAACTAATTAAAAAGCCAAAAAGACCAAATAGTAAATGACCTACAAGTACGAATACAACCCAAACAACCAAAAGTACGGGTAATACAAAAAGGATTAACGCTATGTAAGAATTTTTAAGTAATCCTGTTTGAGAAAATTTACTAGTTAAATTCCCAACATAATTAGGAAACCATTTAAAGCGTGTTTCTGAAACTGTATGAATTAAATAGCGTTCACTTAAAAGAGTTAATATTATAATCAATAACTTCATTATTAATCCTTACGCATTTTATCTGATAATGCAATGGGAGTTGGATATTTTAAAACGACCAAGTAAGAAGAAACGATAAAAGTTAGAATAGTCGTTGCCTGTATTAAATTAGACGCAACCTCTGAAATTAAATTGGTACCTAGAGCAATGCTCGCCACTAGAAGTGAAAATTCGCTTGCTTGTCCTAAACGTAAACCTACTTCTCTAGCAATTGGCTTCTTCTCACCTGATTTGACTAAAAGATATTGAAATACTAAAGGCTTAAGTACCAGCACTAATAGAGCAAGCAAACAAGCAGGGATAATAACTTGCGCGACAAAACTAAAGTTAAAAGTTGCTCCTATAGAGAAGAAAAACATGACCAAAAAGAAATCTCGTAACGGCTTAAGGCTTTCAGCAATATAAAGAGAAATAGGGCTTGATGCTAGCGCAACGCCTGCGACAAAAGCTCCAATATCTTCTGATAAGCCTATTTGCTCAGCTATAAAAGAAAGAGCAAGGCACCAACCAATTGATAATAAAAACACATATTCCTGTGTTCTATCAAAACGAGCTAAGAGTTTTACAAGGACATAGCGTTCTACAGCGAAAGCCAATAGTGTTAAAGAAGGCAGCGCAAAACCAACTAGGATAAAATCATTTAAAGAAAGACCATCACCTTGCGCACCGTTAATTAAAATAAGCACAATAATGGCAATAACGTCTTGCATGAGTAAGACGCTGATCATTACCTCACCTGTATGCTGATGATGCAAGATAGTTGTTGGCAAAAGTTTTAAACCAATAATTGTACTGGAAAACATCATTGTTGCACCTAAAACCCATGACTCTCCAACACTAAGTCCAAACCATCTACCTATACAAAATGCTATTACTGCAAATAATGCAGAGCTAATAATAGCAATCCCGGTGATTTTTTTAAGCATATGAACAAGATTTTGGGGCTGTAAATGTAAACCTAATAAAAACAATAGGAATACAATACCTATATCGCCAACTTGTTGAACAACAGTGACATCTGTAACAAGCTTAAGACCCCATGGACCTAAAGCCGCGCCTAATAAAATATAAGCAACTAATAAAGACTGCCTAGTGTATAAAACAAGCGTTGAAAATACTGCAGCCCCAGCAAAAATTAAAAAAATAGTATAGAAAACTGAGCCTGTATCCATAGTTAAATCACTGTTTAAAGAGTTAAGAGGGCTTATTGCCACGATAAAAAGTAAAAACTAATTTTTTATTAAATTGCATTATTCTTAAATTCATATATTAAATTATTATTTTAACACTTATCACTCTGAGTGCTGGCCTATTTAATATTAAAAAGCACCCTGCTTTTACAACATATGGAATTCAAAATCAAGTAAGAACTAGAGAATTCAAACTGCAATTTATCTTTTATTTTTAATAAAAGGTTCCAGAAGTTTTTCCCCGAAAAACATGATAAGAATAAGCAGTATAAGCAAGCAAAACTGGCAACATAATTGCCACGCCTACTAAAATAAATATAAGCGTTGAATCTGGTGCTGCAGCCTCCCAAATCGTTATTTGATGAGGAATTAAATAAGGATAAATACTAATAGCTATACCTAAATAAGCACAGAGAAAAATAATAATACTACCAATAAAAGGTTTGTTTTCATTACCAGTGGATAAGTTTGAAAGATTATACCATGTTATTAGGATAGCAACGCCAGTTAAAATAGGAAGTGGCGCTAAGAAAAAAATATTAGGAATACTGTACCAACGATTAAAAATTTCATCACTATGCAGCGGCGTCCAAATACTGACAATAATTAAAAATAAACTTACTAATGTTAGCATTCCTTTAGCATAATGAATCATTTTACGCTGCAGTCTACCCACACTTTTAATGACCATCCAGGTCCCACCTAGCAATCCATAGCCGCATATTAAAGCCACGCCCGTTAATAAGCTAAATGATGTTAACCAATCTGTACTATTTATAGTTAGCCTTGCTTCATCAATTGGAAAACCTTGTACAACACATCCTAAAACGACGCCTTGAAAAAAAGCGGCTGAAATTGAACTAAGCGAAAATATCCAATTCCATAGTGGCTTACTTGTAGATGCTTTAAAGCGAAACTCAAAACTTACACCCCGAAAAATTAAAGCAATAAGCATTAACATTATCGGCATATATAAGATCGGAAGGAGTAAACCATAAACAATGGGAAAAGCACCATATAACATGGCTCCTCCGAAAACTAACCAAGTCTCATTACCATCCCAAACAGGCGCAACTGAACTCATCATCTGGTCTCTTTCAAGTTCACTTTCAGTAAACGGAAATAAGATACCTATACCTAAATCAAAGCCATCTAAAATAACATACATGATGATGATAAAGGCGAGCAATCCTGCAAAAAGAAAAGGTAACATTATTTAGACTCTCCACTTTTATCAATTTCGGCCATATATTGAAACGGCATATGATCTACAGCCTGGTTATCAAGCATAACTAATCCATGACGAATGGTTTTAAATAAATAATACAGATAAAAACTAAAAATAATTCCATAGACTAAAATCAACAGCATGAAAGAAATAGCAACATCTTGCCAAGCAACATCTGAAACAGCGTCATGTGTCCGTTGTAAATTATAAACAATCCAAGGTTGACGACCAAATTCAGCAGTAAACCAGCCACTTATAGTGGCAATAAATCCAAATGGTGCGGTAATTAAACACCATCTAAGAAATAATTTTGATTTAAATAGTTTCTCTCCTCGTCTTAGTAATAGAGCAACGATTGCTGTCGCTAGCATTAAAAGCCCAATACCGACCATGATGCGAAAAGAGAAAAAAACAGCCGCTACTTTTGGTTGATCTGCCAAACTAACTGAACGCAATCCAATTAACTCACCATTTAGATCATGAGTATTAATCAAACTTGCAAGTTTAGGTATTTCAATTGCATATTTATTTTTTTGTTCTTGCTGCGATGGAATAGCAAATAAAACTAACGGGGCACCTCTTTGCGTTTCCCAAACACCTTCCATAGCGGCAGTCTTAAGAGGCTGATATTTATGAATAGCCAAACCAACCGTATCTCCTATCCATATTTGCAAAGGAACAACAATTAAAGCAGACCACATCGCAAAAGATAAACATGTTTTAGCAATATCTTCATGTTTTTTTTGTAATAAAAAGTAGGAAGCCACACCAGCAACCACAAAACAAGTTGTCGTATAGGATGCAAAAATCATATGGAGTACACGTGGGATAAATAAGGGATTGAAGACTACCTCCCACCAATTATTAACAATGTATTTGCCATTTTCTATCGCATAACCGGATGGCATTTGCATCCAAGAGTTTGCTGATAAAATCCAAAAGGCGGAGATTGCCGTGCCAACACCAACAAATACGGTAGCAAAAAAATGTAATTTAGGGGGAACACGATTCCAACCGAATAGCATCACACCTAAAAAGCCCGCTTCTAAAAAGAAGGCAGTAAGTGTTTCATAAGCGAATAATGCGCCTAACACATTGCCAAAATGAGTTATAAATGGGCCAAAATTAGTACCGATTTGATAAGCCATGACAATTCCTGACACGACGCCCATACCAAATGTTAGCGCAAAAATTTTAGTCCAAAACTTACAGATAGTTAAATAAAGAGGATTATTTGTTTTTAACCAAATAGCCTCCATAATGATTAGAAAAATACCAAGACCTAAATTTAGAGTCGGAAACAAAATATGAAAACCAATACTAAATCCAAATTGTGCCCTAGATAAGATTTCTACAATCATATTTTTACCCTTGGAAGTATTACGGTGATAAAGCTATTCAATAACTACTTACATGCTTTGTTTTAATGCTCCATTATATATTTTGCAAAATACACTAATGTCTGTAAAAATTCAGTTTTTTAAAATATTTATAATCCCTATACTCCATGACTTAGATACGACAATTTTAATTTTTTAACTAGCATGGATAAACTAGGCCGATAAGCTTAGGTAGATAAAATTTATATTTTATACTTCTTTACTGAAAAAATATATTTTTAATCAGTATTTAATAGCGTTTTAATCTAGACAACGTTATTATTGTTTTTTTAAAATTTATATTGATCACTTAATAGACAATTAGTATTTAAAATGTTACTATTTAGACATTGCACATCTTAAATGATGAAGGCTAAAAGATTTAATAATAACTATTTGATTTTGATTACAACCAAATAACTAGTAATGCAAGTACCAAATTAGGGAGTTTAGATATAAATGGGCTATACCAATATTCTATCTCGATTAAAGACTAGGAAGACATTTACACTGCTGCCATGGATAGTTTGGGGCCTAGGGTGTATTTTTTACTTTTATGAATGTTTGTTACAAGTTTCACCTAGTGTTATGAGTAATGAGCTTATGCGTGATTTTGCTGTTACCAGCCAAACCTTGGGTGTGTTATCCGGAATATACTTTTATTCATATGCAGCATTACAACTTCCCGCTGGTGTTTTAATGGATTATTTTGGGCCACAACGATTACTTACCATTGCTACATTAATTTGCTCATTAAGTACAATTGCTTTTGGGTATACTGATAGCTTTTATACAGCATGCTTGGCCCGTTTAATGATTGGTTTTGGCTCTGCTTTTGCCGCTGTAGGCACACTAAAGTTAGCAGCCAATTGGTTTCCCGCGCAACGATTTGCTTTGTTAACCGGGATCATGGTAACTATTGGTATGCTTGGTGCGATTGGCGGCGAAGCACCGTTAGCGTTACTTATAGAGAGCTATGGCTGGCGTGAAAGCATGTTTATTATGGGTACTGTAGGCATTGTCTTAGCAATTCTCATTTTACTTATTGCCAAAGATTCACCTAATAAATCGTTATCAACTGCAAAAGCAGATGATGAAAAAGAACATGTATGGTCAAGCTTATTACAATTGATTAAAAACAAGCAACTCTGGTTAGTAGCTATCTACGGTGGGCTAATGTATATGGCTACACCTGTTTTCTGTGGTTTATGGGGCGTCCCTTTCATGATGTATAAAATGAACCTAACCAAAGCCGTAGCAGCCAATTATATTTCTTTTGTTTTTATTGGCTGGGCTATTGCAAGCCCTTTGTGGGGTGTTTTTTCTAATCGAATAGGTAGACGAAAACCACCATTATATATAGGAAGCGTAGGTGCTTTAATTACCAGTTTGTTGTTTATTTATGCCCCTATTAACTCCGACATTTTAATGCATTCAATCCTGCTATTATTTGGCGTTTTTTCTGCAGCCTTTCTTCCTGCATTTGCCATAGCAAAAGAATTATGCAATAAGCAGTATGTTGCTACTGGATTAAGTTTTATGAATATGATGAATATGATAGGTATCGCCATAAGCCAACCCCTTGTTGGTTTTATCTTAGATAGAATGTGGCAGGGACAAACAGTCGATCAAATTAGAATTTATCCCATTGAAGCTTATCATTTAGCATTGGGTATTTTACCTTTAGGCATTTTGATAGCTTTAACTATTCTACCCTGTATAAAAGAAACATACTGTCATAATATTCATAACCAAGAATAAGCAAATTAAATAAAAATTAAGGTATACTTCCGCCCTATTTGATAAAGCAAACTAGCAGAGAAATTATGTCTAAGAAACTTTTTATTAAAACCAATGGCTGTCAGATGAATGAATATGATTCATCAAAAATGGCAGAAGTCTTATTACATTCACATAAACTTGAAAAGACAAATAATGTAGAAGAAGCTGATGTTATACTTTTAAACACTTGTTCTATTCGTGAAAAAGCACAGGAAAAGGTTTTCTCTCAACTTGGTCAATGGCGTGAATTTAAAAAAGCTAAACCTAATGTAATTATAGGTGTTGGTGGTTGTGTAGCTAGTCAGGAAGGTAGCGATATTATTAAGCGTGCACCCTTTGTAGACTTAGTATTTGGCCCACAAACGCTGCATCGATTACCCGCATTATTAGATGAACGGTTGCAAACGAAAAAACCCGTTGTTGATATCAGCTTTCCTGAGATTGAAAAATTTGATCATTTACCAGTACCACGAGCTGAGGGTCCTGTTGCTTTTGTATCAATTATGGAAGGTTGCAGTAAATACTGCAGTTACTGCGTAGTTCCTTATACCCGTGGAGAAGAAATTAGCCGTCCTTTTGATGATGTCTTAGCTGAATGCTACCAATTAGCAATACAGGGGGTACGTGAAATTAATTTGTTAGGTCAAAATGTAAATGATTATCGTGGCCAGATGGAAAATGGTGATATTGCCGATCTTGCTTTATTAATTCATTACCTTGCTGCCATTAAGGGTATAGGTAGAATTCGATTTACTACATCACACCCTCTTGCCTTTTCTGATAATCTTATCAATGCATTTGCTGAAGTGCCTCAACTTGCCAATCATTTACATTTACCCGTGCAAAGTGGATCAGATCGAATTTTATCACTTATGAAGCGTGGCTATACAGCACTAGAGTACAAATCAAAAATACGCAAATTACGTAAAGTAAGACCTGATATTCGCTTATCTACCGATATCATCGTTGGATTCCCAGGTGAAACTGATAAAGATTTCCAAGATACAATGGATTTAGTACATGAAATAGGTTTTGATACGTCTTTTAGCTTTATCTATAGTCCTCGCCCAGGCACCCCTGCTGCTAATTTAGTTGATGAAGTTCCTATGGAAGTTAAAAAGCAACGACTGCAAATTTTACAAAATCGATTAACTTTAAATGCCTCTCGTTATAGTCAATCTATGATTGGTAGTAAACAACAATTACTTGTTACAGGGAAATCGAAGAAGGATGCTGCTCAATTAGCTGGCAGAACAGAATGTAATCGAGTCGTTAATTTTGACGGTTCGCATGATCTTATTGGTCAGTTTGTTTCAGTTAAAATTACTGAGGCATTACCTAACTCTTTACGCGCACGTATCGAGGAAAGCGTTCCAGCTTAATATGATAACTATACCTAAAGATATGTATGGACAACGTATTGACGTTGTCCTCGCGCAACTATTTCCTGATTATTCTCGATCACAATTAAGCCAATGGTTAAAAGAAGGAAAAATTACCGTCGATGGTAATTTTTTAAAACCAAAGGATAAAATATTAGGTGGTGAAATTATTCACTTTGACCTTCAGTTAGTTTCAGAAAATAAAAATGCAAAGCTAACACCAGAAGCGATTCCTCTTAATATTATATTTGAAGATGATGAAATAATGGTGATCAATAAACCAGCTGATTTTGTTGTTCATCCAGGCGCAGGAAATCCTACACATACGTTAGTTAATGCGCTGCTTCATTATAACCCTAACTTAGAAACACTACCCCGTGCTGGTATTATTCATCGCCTAGATAAAGATACGACAGGCCTACTTATCATTGCCAAAACCCTTGCAGCGCATACGTATCTAATAAGACAAATGCAAGCTCGACAAATTAAACGATTTTATCTTGCTTTAGTACAAGGTCATGTTATTGCAAGTGGTGAGATAAATACTTTTTATGGGCGCCATCCCCATAATCGTTTAAAAATGGCCGTTCGCGAACAGGGTAAAGAAGCAATTACTCATTACAATGTCCGTAAGCAGTATCAATTTTATACCTTATTAGATATTGAGCTTTTTACAGGTAGAACGCATCAAATCCGAGTTCATATGGCTTATAAGAAACACCCTATTATTGGTGACCCTCTTTATGGGACGCGCATGCGTATTCCACCAGGTGCAAATGATGAATTAATTCTGGCTTTACAACAATTTAAAAGACAGGCTTTACATGCTTACACATTATCCTTAATACACCCTATTAAAGAACAACAGTTGACATTTAAAGCGCCTTTGCCTGATGATTTCGAGTATTTATTAATTTTATTGGATAATTATATTGAATCACACGCGACCTAACTGGAAAGCACCAGTAAATGTATTCGCCTTTACAACTGAACGCACGGGCGGTTTTAGCGAAGGCGTTTTTGCAAGTAACAATTTAGGAGACCACGTCGGTGATATTCCCGAACATGTTCAAGCAAATCGTCAGACGTTATGTTCTATAGTACCTTCTGAGCCTGAATGGTTAGAACAAACACACAGTATTGATTGTGTCGTGGTCGAAGATACAAATAAACGTTCTGCTGATGCAGCGATTACTCGCATACCTAATCGGGTTTTAGCAATCTTAACAGCGGATTGCTTACCTATTATTTTGTGTAATCGTCAAGGCACCGAAATCGCAGCAATTCATGCTGGCTGGCGTGGGTTAGTTAACGGCATTTTAGAACAAACGATTAGTCAAATGATAAGTAAACCAGAAGACTTGCAAGCGTGGATTGGCCCCGCCATTTGTGCTAATTGCTATGAAGTAGGCGATGATGTTTATGAACATTATCAAGAGAATTACCCTTTTTCTAACAATTTTTTTAAATCTCATCAACAAAAATGGTTAATTGATATACCTGGTATTGCTGAACAAATTCTCAAAAAAATGACAATTTCAGAAGTATATCAGTCACATTTATGTACTTTTGAGAATAAAAAACAGTTCTATTCCTATCGTAGAGAAGGACAAACAGGTAGAATGGTTACACTAATTTGGTTCACAAACTAACTAGGATAAATTTATGCATCGTTATCTTCGCCTCATAGTGATTATTTTTCTATTAAATTTATTGCCTTTTTCTTTATTTGCTGATACATCCTCACAACAATCGTTACCTATGCCCTCTTTAGCGCCAGTGTTAAAGAATGCTATGCCTGCTATCGTAAATATTGCTGTACAAGGTATTATTCAGACACCTTTACCCAATGTTGAAGATGAGGATAATAACAATAATGACAAGAATAGCCCTCCGGAAAATCAACAATTAATTCCAGAAAAACCAAGAAAATTTCAAAGTATTGGTTCAGGCGTCATCATTGATCCGACTAATGGTGTCATTATTACTAATGACCATGTCATACGTAATGCCAATTTAATTACTGTAACCTTAAATGATGGTCGCCGATTAAAAGCAAGGCTTATCGGTGCAGATAGTGAAACTGACTTAGCTGTTTTAAAAGTAGACGCAAAAAATCTTAAAAGTTTACCTATAGGCGATTCAGATAAAGCTGAAGTCGGCGATTTTGTTGTTGCTATTGGGAATCCTTTTGGCTTAAATAGTTTTGGTAATAGTCAATCCGCAACGTTTGGTATTATTAGCGCTATGAAACGTAGTGATCTAAATATTGAAGGCGTTGAAAATTTCATTCAAACTGATGCAGCAATTAATCCCGGTAATTCTGGCGGTGCACTTGTTAATGCCAAAGGTGAATTAATAGGTATTAACACTGCAATTATTTCTCCTTATGGCGGTAATGTAGGTATTGGTTTTGCAATTCCTATTAATATGGCCAAAGATGTGGTCATGCAACTTATTAAGTTTGGCTCTATCCATCGTGGCCTTATGGGTATTTTTGTGCAACATCTAACGCCTGAATTAGCACAAGCAATGGGTTATGGAGAAGATTTTCAAGGTGCTTTAGTTTCTCAGGTAAATGAAGGCTCTCCAGCTGAAAAAGCAGGTTTAAAAGCTGGTGATATTATTACTCAAATTAATAATACTAAAATCACTCAAGCAACTCAGGTTAAAACAACAATCAGTCTACTACGAGTTGGTAGTGATGCTAAGATAACTATTAAACGTGATGGTAGAGAAATGACTTTAAATGCAGTTGTAACTGATCTGAAAAAACATGAGCAACAGTTACAAGCAAACAATCCTTTTCTCTACGGTTTAGCTTTAAGAAATTTTGAACAAGACTCACCAATACATGGTAATGTCATTGGCGTTCAAGTAGTTGGCGCTTCTGAAAATAGTGCTGGATGGCGTGCTGGTTTAAGACCAGGCGATGTTATTGTTTCAGCAAACAAACAGCCAACTCCAAATGTTAAAGCATTACAATCTGCTGCTCAACAGCAAAATCAAAGGCTTTTAGTTCAAGTCCTTAGGGGACCGGGTGCCCTTTATTTATTAATTATTTAATAAAATAATTACGCCTCTCTTAATGAAACTAGATCTTTAAGTATAAAGATTTAGTTTCATTATTCCTGAATAATGTAAGCCTAAAATTTTTCTTAAAAATTAGTCCTATACTTCTTGACATACAACTCATAAAAAGCCACAATCACGCCTCTTGTGGCTATGTAGCTCAGCCGGTTAGAGCGCGGCACTCATAATGCTGAGGTCGGTAGTTCGAGTCTACCCATAGCCACCATAAATCAAGCACTTACGTTTTCTTTCTCTTCTTCTTCCCCCTATTATAGGGTGCAAATTGAATCTTTCATTACTTAATTAATAAGTGTTTGTTCTCAGATTAGGGATAAGATTACTAAACAGTATAAAACTTTCATCTATGTACCTTGCTATTTGAAAGAAATATTTTTTAATCTCTTGAATAATATCAGTTAAATTCAGCTTCTTTGAAGTGAGTTTGGATCAATCGAAATTTTCTCTAATTTTAATATTAATACAAAAAATATTTTTGTAGCTTTTAAATAAAATTGGATGGATTTACAGGAATTTACCTTAGAAATAGTTTGTGTTAAGAGCAATATTTATTTTATTAACCCACCTTGATTGAATAAAAAACAAATTTATATTAAAATGCGCGGTTTTGATTTTAATGCATTGTAAAGATTAAGTTTTTTAAGCTAAAGAGAGTAATATGAAAATTGAAGTAAAAGATAGGCTATATCGATCAATGTCTAATTTAGTATCTAAATTAAACGATGGTAAACAAGTAACCAGTAGAGAATATCAGTTATTATGCTTTCAATTTAATTATCTCTTTCTAAATATAAAAAAAGATAATCAAATTTTTATTTTAGATGAAACAGAAAAACAAATTATCGAAGACTTGTTAAGGATCTTAAATCAACAAAATATTGAAATTCCTATTCGCTCTCAGGCTAAATGGAATCATAGTTTTTTCTATTTTCATTTATTAAAAAGCTGGCTTAATTTTACCATAGGAAACTTTAGTGATGCTAAAACCTTGCTAAAATTAGCTAAAAAATTTCCTGAAGAAACTCGTGCTGCTGAGACGGACCATTTAGACTCTCTGGCAGAAAAACAAATTAAACTGCATGAAACATTACAACAACATTTTACCCAGCAACCTAAACAATCAATTGAAACACCTATATTATCATTAGAAGAATTTGAAGCGCTCGTAAATAAATACCAATCTACTAATAAAACTGAACTATTGATTAATGCCTCAGACGAAACCCTAGCTAGATATTTTATTGATCCAAAACAACAATCAGAAATTCGCGATCCTATAGCTTTATGGAACCAAAATGAGCCTGGGTCTGTTTCAGCGATGATTAAATTGATTTGCACAATGTTTACTGCAGATAGAGAATTATCTATAGATTTTTTTAAAGACATGCATGCATTAGCCTTAGATGGTGTAAAACTACCTCAGGCTAATCGAAGCCGTGCTATAATTCCTGGCGAATTTAGAAAAGAGGCCGTACAATTTGGTATGGTTGCAAGTAAGGCAAATTCACTAGCCGGATTTTATGATATAGGTGACTGGGTAGAGAAACAAAAAATAAAAGGCTATCGTTATAACCTTTTAACTTCGAACAATCTTGACTCAATTACATTACAAATATTTACAACCCCCCAGCAAATAGAAGAACAGCTACTCGATTTAATAAACGATTACAAAGCTGATATTGCTAATGCTAGTTCTATAAGAGATGTTATAAAAGCATGCGCAATTTTTTCGCACCACTTTTCTTTGATTCATCCTTTTAGTGATGGCAACTTGCGACTATCTCAACAGCTTTTAAACTTCCTTTTGGCTAAGAATAATCTTCCTCTTTGTATATTATCTGAACCATCTTTAATTGAGGGGGCCTCGCCAGATGAATTAGTTGATCATATTGTAATAGGATTTCATAACTTTCAGCATCTTATGACGAAAGGATACGCACCCAGTACAAATGATTTAGAAGAAATCAATAAGGATGCTTCTTCAAGTAGCTTAATAAAGCAATCTATTTTTAAAGCTCAGGAGACAAAAAAAATTGATAGTGAAAAGGATCGTATAGTTTTTAATATATTTTCGATTTCATAGGAAAGTTAATAAAGCATTTCATGACCTTACAAAATAAGCTAGATCAGTAAGGCTAAAAGTACCAATCCGTAAGAGCGCTTACGTGAGAAGTCTTTTGTCTTTTCATTTTGCAGCATGGTTTTCTCGCTGCACAAACTATCCTGCAAACATCGACTTGAGTCCCTTCATTGAAATCAGGATTTAAACTCTAGAGGCATACGTGATACTAATCCCTATTTTACTTTGTTTTAGACAACTTATTTGTTGCCTAAAAATAAATAGTCAAATTATATTAAATTGCTGTAGAGCATATTTATAAGTAAGCGTATCAATCTCTAATCTATGTCCATATTCAAATTTCAATTGCTTTTCACATACCTGTACTGGTGTAATACCTTGTATTGTATTATTCAGGTTAATAAACTGGCCTTCTTATATTGGCCTATGTACATCCTTACCTGCAAGATAAACTCTAATTAGTAAAATTGTAAGCAGTTATCAACTATTACTATATACCCAGTTTGAAAAAAATTTATCAAACTTAAGGAAGAAAAAACATTTAAACTCTATGATGTTCGTAGATAACTGAAACAAGCTCTAAATTAACGCGCTGTCTTGCTTTATATAATACATAGTTTGCTTGCATTTGCATCCAACTTTCAGGCGTTCTTCCAAAAGCTTTACTTAGTCTTAAAGCCATTTCAGGCGATATATCAGCTTCTCCTTTAATAAGCCTAGAAAAGATCGATGGACTGACATTCAACTTAAGTACTGCTGTTCTTAAACTTATATTAAGTAGTTCAATATATGTTTCTTTAATAAATTCGACCGGATGTGGCGGATTATACATGATAGTCATTTAGCGATAATCCTCATAATTAACGATGTAAGCATCGTTATTTTCAAATTCAAACGTTATGCGCCAATTACTGTTTACTGAGCTTTCTAGTCTAGCTTTCTTATTTAATCTCTCATTCTAAAAGAATATAAATATACTTTAAAAAGTATATTTTATAATTTATAATAATCATATATTTGGAGATAGATTATGCTAGCATCGAATAGTTTAATTCAAGCGCTAAAAGATCCCTTAAAAGAAATTGCGCTTATCAGAAATGGTGCCCTTCCTGACGCTTTTGAGGACATCTTAAAACCAAGAAGCTTTGTGATGAAGGATGTATTAAATAGATTGAATATATCAGCACCGACATATAAAACGAAAAAAAGAGAAAAAAAGCTTCTTGATTCTTCAGCTACTGAAAAGTTATTACGCTTAATTTCAACAATTCAATTGGCAAGTAAAATTATAGGTGACCCTGAAGCTAAGAATTGGCTTTATAGAGAAGTTGATTCCTTGGGAGGTAGAGCACCAATAGATCTTTTGGATACAGAAGCAGGACATAAATTAGTTGAACAAACTCTTCAACAGATAAAGCATGGTATCTATAGCTAATGACAATATGGTATAGGGCGAGCCAGTCTACAAAAGCTGAGGTTGTTTTTTCTGGTGAAGGGGGACTTTATGTGCAAGGCAGATGGAATTATAAAGGAAGAAAAGTAATCTATTGCTCTCAATCTATTTCATTATGTACTTTAGAATGGTTATCTCATAATGGGTTGTCTGTTTCTGGTTTCTCATACAGTAAGTATTCAATTAGTATCCCTGACGAATTAACTAAGAAGTATGAAATTAAGAATTTACCTGCTAAGTGGAATACATCGCCCACAATGGATATAACTCGGGATTTTTCCGAAGAAAAATTATTTAATCAACCTGACTACCTCGCCATGGCCCTTCCTTCTGTAGTTGTTCCTGAGGAATACAACTTAGTTATAAACCCTCTTCATAAAGATTATTCTACTATATTTAGAACAATAAAATTCTTAGGAACATTTACTGCTCCTAAGAGATAAAAGTTATTAAAACTGAAACTCTCTAACTTCTGCAATTTTTATCATCAGATAAAATATAATTTTTGTTAAAAAATTTCTTTAGGATAAGGTTAGCAACATCTTTTCTACAGGGTGCATATAGGATGCAATTTAGTTGAAAAACCTTGTACAACAAAATATATCAGTGCAACAAACAGAAATTATAAGCATTTGATTTAATCAATTTTTTATTCAGTATTGTATACTGATATATATCCAATCTAAGACAGTCATAGCCCTCATATTGCTGAGGTCGGTATTATGAGTCTACCTATAGCCACCATTAAATCAAATTTTTACGCTTTTTTCCTTGCCTTCTCCTTCTATTATAAAGCACACATAGAGTGGAAATAGAATGTTTAATTATTAAAAATAAATTGGCTCTTCTTAAATTAGACGCACTTTAATCAACTATATAAAATTTTCATCCTCGTAGGTTGGGCCGCGTAGCCTAACCTACGTTCGCTGTGTAATGGCGCATATTTGAAATTTTTTATCAAATATGGTTAAATATTACACGTTCGTAACTCTAGCGTAGTATAAAATGCAGCAACGTACAGAAAATATATCATCTACAAATATAACAAAGCCTAATGAATCAAACACGTTAGAAAATCATCCATCTGCAAAGCAAGAAACTCAAAAATCTTTTAATGTTAATTTTGTTAGTGGCTTAGTGACAGGTTCTGCGTGTGCTGGGTTATTTAATCCCTGGGATAGAGCATTGTACTTATCCATAAAAGAAAATAGACCCTTTTTATCCAAAGAAAATTTTACTGCACCTTATCAAGGCTTTTCTCAAGCTTTGATCCAGCGAGCTTTTCTAGGAGGCATCTATTACATTGCCCAAAGTCAACTAAACCAAAGTTTGTATCCTTATTTACGAAAACAATTAGAAATAAGTGAACCTGTCGCCCAATTTGCTGTGGGAGCTGTTGCTGGAAGTACTAGCGCCTGCTTAACAAATAGTATTTCTGCTGTTAAATTCCATACCTGGGGTCAGACAAATCGATCATTTTTTTCAAGCGCTCGTGAAATGGTTACAGCAGGTGGTCTTAAACCTTTTGTTAAAGGCACGGGCGCAACAATGTCTCGTGATATTGCTTTTGGTGGGACGTATGAGATGATACGTAAAATGCTCTATGATGGTCTTTCAAAAGAAAATGGCACAACAAATTCAAAAGATAATTCACAGTTAAAATTTATATGCAATATGGCATCTGCAGGTGCTGCGACCGTTATTTCTGGACCATTTAATTTCGCCCGTAATATGCAGTATGCAACACCACCTCATCAAAAACCACCATCGACATTTGCAGTATTGCGCTCTCTATGGAATGAAGCTAAAGCATATGAAACACCTTTAAATAAAGCGCGATTTTTTCAGAACCGTATGAGAGTAGGCTGGGGTACAGCTAGAGTTGCCGTAGGAATGACTGTTGGTCAGACATTTTTTGATTATATGACTGATAAGCTTAATGAATTTCAGCCTTCAGAACCTAGTAAAAAGCCTGTACGTTAATTTTTCTAAAATGCAACAGCGTTGAGATTTTTTCAGATAAGTGAGTAAATGTTGGGCCGAATTGCCCAACCTGCGAGGACTACCTTTCATATTCTCTTAATATTTTTTAGTTATAGTGATTAAAAAATTACACATAAGAGGATGCAAGCTTATGCCTGGCAATGACTTTGAACCTTCAAATCAAAAGACTCTTGAAGAAGAAAAAAACGTCGCCATATAGAACTGTCTGTTAATCCTGAACATGGCACGAGCTCAACATCAAGTCGCTTAAAGTCAACTAGACTAATTTCTGAAGAAGATAAAAAACGCCATGCTATAGAGCTTTTTTTTAATCCGAAACAGGATACGAACTTAACGCCTAATCAACTGCCATATCAATCACAGTCAAATCAAGTTAACTACAATAGTAACCAACTAGGCTACTCAGTTTACTCTAGCAATGTGATTAATAAAGAGCTTGTCATGCAGCCACACTATTATACAAAGCCTCCCTTAGACTTTTACCAAACTAGCCTAAGCAAGAGCTATGTACCGATGTATAAACAGGTAGGTGGATTTCCTAGCGTTAATTATCCCTATTTGCCTCCTCCCTTAAAGCAACCTTACAACAATACAATATCAGTTTTTTATCAACCGTCCATAAGCCAAAATAATATACCAATGTATTATCAGCCAGGCTGATTTTCTAGTGTTAATTATTCCTATCCGCCTCTTCCGTTAAAGCAACCTTATAACAATACGATATCTGGTTTTTATCAACCGCCCATAAGCCAAAATAATATGCCAATGTCTTATCAGTCAGGCAGATTTTCTAGTGTTAACTATCCTTACTCGCATACTCCATTAGTAGAGCAGTCCTATAATGATAATATAGTAGTTTTTTACTAAACTATGGTTCATAGCGAGGTAGAGCAAACAACTGCGGTGAATAGCAGCGGGAGTTTGCATTCTCTAAGCGAGAAGTGTAATAAAAAATCTAGAAAGAAGGCCGCTTCTGATAACAATTTCATAGAAGGTGCGCTGAAAGTCGATCCTGATACAGGAGAGCCTAGCACTGCATCTAATGCTATCAATCGTCGTACTTATTTTAGCCGTCAGCTGGTTGATCCTAAAACCGGTAAACCCAGTAAAGAAAAGGACGCTGTTCGTTACTCTACTTATCGATCTCGTCAAATGGTTGATCCTAAAACCGATAAACCTAGTAAAGAAAAGGATGCTATTCCTCGCTCTACTTATCGAGAGCGTCAAAAAGTTGATCCTATAACAGGTAAGGTGAGTGATAAACTAAATGCTATAGCTCGGTCGGAATATAACTATAAGAAGAAAAACGCAAGAAAAATTAAAACTAATGAGACAGCTGTGATGGGCGCTTTAGAGGCAAGTGGTGTTGATAAGCGAGATAAACCTCAAGAGGCAGATAGCATTAATCAACTCCAATCTATTTCGGATGCGCCTTTTGCGGGAGAATTCCAAGATGAGTCTTTGGAGTTCCTTGATGAATTGGCAAGTATAGTGAACGACAACAGCCATACAGATCCTGCTGTCTCACCAAAACACTTAACTTCGGTAGACAAACAGGCGTCCCCTTTAACGACGTTTAGTTTATTTTCGCAAACAGATACTGAGCCGTTACCTGCTACCTCTTTAACACAGCAATCAGAAGGTAGTCTAGAGAGTACGTCTTATAAAAACTTTGCAGATGAGATAGGTAAACAAGAAGAAGAGACTTGCTTTGACAATTTTTTTGATTTCGGGTAAAAAAGTGCCACATTCTCTATTATCAAACAAAGAGGTTAATTTGCTGCAAGTTTTATCAAAGAGGTAGGCAGATGGTTAATCACCAAGTCAATAGCATTAACCTGCTCTGCCTCTCTTTCCTTTAAGATTTTATTAATTTTATGTGAAGTCATCTATACTAATTTTATACATACCATTCTTTAAATAAATTTAATTTACTTGGATAAAAATTAAATTTTAGTAAGGGTTATATTATGGGCTTACATATTATCGAGGGCCTTCCCGTTTGCATTCATGAGTTACAAATCGTTCTTTTAATATCCACTCCCACAGATAAACCTATAAGTAAAGAAATAGTTCAAAGCATAGTTAATAAGGTTGTCTTAGATAGGGATAATCATGAAAATTTAGGTAAGCGTTCTGAAAGCACCTACCAGATTCAAGAACCTGCCTTAGGTTTTGATGTATTTGTTCGCCAGGCTGAAACACTTGTATTGTATTCATTCAAAGAAACGGGAGAATTTATTAGCGACGCTCCTGCTCGAACATTAAATGAGGCAGGGTTATTTCATTTTCAATTTACTATCCCTAAAGAACCTATTGTAGAATTTAATATTGGTGAGGAGGAATTTAAAATAAATTGCGTCACAGCCGAAAATTTTGCTTCCCTTTCTATTGAGAAGCGAAATAAAATGCTTGATGAAATTGCATCATTTAACAAAACTCATTTTCCGGAGCATTTTAACTTATGGGAATTAAATGATAAAAGCTCAGAGATTGTAAGAGACCACTTTTACCACTTACAGCAGTCATGTAATAGCTTATATATAATCAGAGACTCTCAAAATAAAATTGTGGCCACAAGTGGTATTAGTGCAACATCCGATGGTCAGTTAACTTTTCAAAGTATGAGCATAACCCGTACTACTGATAGAAAAAAGGGAATTATGGCAGTAAATCTTAGTAGAGCAACTTTTGACTATCCAAATGCAGTCATGACAGCCTACTTCGTTAATTCTGATATAAGACAGTCTTTAGGGTCTTCAGCAATGACCTCTCCTAATACTGCTCATCAATTATCTACTGAACGTAATTCGTATTTAGAAATGAAAATGTCTGGGATAACTATGTCTAAGAAAAAGAATAATGAATTAAGCCCTATTTATAGAAGTTCTTTATTTGTCAGTTCTAACCCGCATATCTCTGAAGAGGAGCCTGAAAGTTTAAGAAATGATCTTAAATAAATTTAATAAAGATCGAGCGACTAATTCAATTTATTTAAATATTAGTTTTGGATTTATATTTAAGGTTAAATATAGGAAAGCATTAATTTATTAAGGCAAATGTTTAGCTCTCATAATGCTGAGGTCAGTAGTTCAAATTTATCTATAACTACTATTAAATCAATCAATTACGAATTTTCCCCTACTTCAAAATTAACTTTATTTGCTAAAGTAGAGCACTATCTTTATAAATTAAAGTATATAAAATTAATTGTAAAAAAATTTTTACTTATAAAATGATTTTTTATATAGTTCCTATTATTTAATAATAGGAACTAAGTAAATGCGATGGACCGCAGCAAATATTCCCAATTTGTCTGGTAAAATAGCGATTGTGACTGGTGCTAATAGTGGTTTAGGTTATGAAACAGCATATGCTCTAGCAGGTCGGGGTTGTAAAGTAATTATGGCTTGCCGAAATTTAGAAAAAGCTCAACATGCTAAGGACACTATAGAACAATTTATTCCCCATGCAGATATTAAAATTGAAGAATTAGATTTATCTAGCTTAACTTCCATCACTACCTTTTGTAACAATGTTAAAAAATCCCATAATCGGATTGATATTTTAATTAACAATGCTGCCATTTTAAATACCATGCCGGGCCAAAAAACAAAAGAGGGATTTGAGCTAATAATGGGTATTAACCATCTTGGTACATTTACCTTAACCGCACAATTGCTGCCATTACTAGAAGCTTCGAGTCATGCACGAATTGTCACTGTAAGCAGCGACTCACATAAATTTGTTAATTTTACACTTAATGATGTAACCAACCCTAGTTCATCTCAACATTTAAAAACTTATGCTAAATCAAAGCTTGCAAACCTAATCTTTGTTTTTGAATTAGCAAATCGATTAAACATTGCTAATAGTAAAATTATATGTGTTGCTGCCCATCCAGGTTTTGCTGCCACAAGTTTAAGTGATGCTAAAGATAGTGGTTCTAGCACTCGATTTGCGTCCTTTATTCATCTAGGGATGCGACTCTTCGCCCAAACAGCTACTCAAGGCGCCTTACCAATTTTGTATGCAGCAACAGCAGAGCAAGTAAAAAATGGGGAATTTTATGGCCCAGATGGTTGGACCGGTATAAAAGGTTACCCAACTAAACAACGTGCAGCAAAAGCAGCTTATGATACAAACCTAGCACACCAATTATGGGATCTTTCAGAAAGGCTTACTAATACAAAATTTACTATTCATCACAATCCAATTTTAGAAACTGAACAATCAGAGGAAACGCCGAAGTCCACTGAAAAAATGCTATCATTGTTAAATCAAGCCTTAATTAAAGCCAAGCTTAACCCTATTAACAACTCAAACTATCTTTTTTACAGTCAACCTGTAGATATTAAAGCTTCAGGCGCAACGATATGGAAATTAATGACTGATATAAATCATTATAAAGATATATCACATGCTGCAATTGATGCCCATCTTGAAGACAACTTAGTTGCAGGCAACAGTATTAAATTAAAATTATTTCCTGATAGTAATAAAGGAAAGTTAATTCCAGCTGTGACTGAGAAAATTACAGTAGTGGATGAAGAAGCAAAAATATTAGGCTGGTCACTGCCGTTACCACAGGGGCTAGGCTGCACTCAGCGATATCATGTTATAGAACCTATTAATGATAACAAATGCCACTCTTATATTGTTGATCATATTCCATCAGCAGTAGGTTTCTTTTCTAATCTGTTTATACGAAAAACTATTAATGAATCTTTCACCCAATTAAACCATGGTTTTAAGGAAAGAGCAGAGAGTTTAGAAACAGAAAATCCTAGAATAAGACTAGGATAAACCCAATAAAAAAACACAAAATCCTATAATATAGGATTTATTGAGCTACGTTAGCTTTAAAATAACCTAACTCTTTACTGGTAAGTATAAAACGGCTTAAGCCCACAATCAAACCAATTAAGGATAATTATATTATCTAAAACTTGTAGAAAAGTAAGATACATCACTTTGATTTGGAGTATGTTCTTCTAAGTTAGACTTAATTTTATTTAGTTCTTCTAAGCAAGAAGTATGAGTCATACCCACAAAATATTCTGGCTTATAGCCAAATTTTTCTATATAAGTTGGATCATAAGTAAAGCCTAATTTTTCATAACACGCTAGCCCTTCCTCATTTCGCTTACGTGCGCATAAATAAAACCTTGTATTTTCAGGGTAGTTCTTAATAACACTCTGAATAAGTTTGGTTCCAATTCCTTTATGCATCTCTCCTACCGACACATGACTTATATAAACTATTTTCTTAGCATCAATTTCTTTTTCATAAAATACTAAAAAACCTACGGCCGTTTTTTTGTTGGTCTTTGACTTTTTATATGCTACACAACATTGCCCACCCTCTTCTTTAAACAACTCTTGCATAGCATCAAGACCAATATAGGAAGCATAATGATAGAGGTTATTATTTGCAGTATTGGAATTATTCGTATAGTTAAAATTAAATCGTGGTTTAAATACTGCAATGTCAGGATCTAATGGTTTATTAATCCTAGTTTCATAAATACCATTTCTATACATGGCATAAAGAGTAAGTATATGCGCAAGCAGACGTGGCTCTGAACGTTCTATTGGAGGAAGTGCATTGGTTATTTCATAGGTAATATTAGTTTGATGATGTGAAAATAATCTCATATTAAACAGCCCTAGTTTTTTATAAACGTATTTTATATTAAGATTACATTGATTTGCACTTATTTTTTACAGTCTATCTTTTATAAGTGGTTTAATATAATTTTTTAATAAATTCGTTCGGAAGCGGTAATTAATCTATCATCGTCATTATTGATAATCTTTACAAATAACAATGTAATTTTCATCAAATTGAAATTAGCCGCTTACTTATCAAAATCTTATAAACCTTTAATTACGTTCAATTATAATAATTTATTTCATACTGATTAATAATTTGCTCTCATGTATAAAGATTGATATTGTTCATCTATAAATTAACAATAATAATTATATGAGGATTCGATGAGATTTAACCTTGAAGAATTTAATCTAAAGCCAAAAACTTTTTATGCAGCAATCCTTCGTGAAATTGATAGTACTAATAAAATTCCTTTCGAATCTAAGCAACCGCTACTCCTTTTAGCTGCAATAGTTAAAACACTGTACAATATTAAAGAACCACGAGGTGAAGGTTCAATAATTCCGACTTATCAATTCGAAGCGTTTAAAAAATATTTACAAGAGTCAGACGATTTAATTAAAAAAAATTTAAACATAGAAGTAGATAATGTTTTACCTTATCTTATACAAGCAGCACTTTATAGGAAGTGTTGCGCCGTACGTATTGGTAATCCTAGATCTATATATAATTGTGTTGAAGATATTAAAAATAATTCTTTTTTACTTTCTGAAACGGAATTAGTTGACTTTGTGCCTTATGCAATGGATCCTGAGTTCCGTCGAATGGCATTATCAATAATGAAAAAATCTAAATTTGTTAATCCTGATGGTTATAATTTAACAGAATTTGAAACTTTTCTTAAAGAAGTATTTAAAAGAGCAGAGATGGAAGAGGTACCCTTTGTGCTCACTAATAAAATTGCTATAGAAGTTAAAAACAGTATGGACCGTACACCAAAATCTCGACTTAGTTTTTTTGAACAACTTAAAAACGTTAATTTACAAGAAAATTCAATTCAAGAATTTAGACCCTAATTTCAAAGCTATTAGATTTCTGTTTTTATAGCGAAGCTTGCATACTTATTTTCTTTTGGTAGGCTCGCTGATTTGTTATCAATTAATTTAAACAAAATAATGTACTTATGAGGATTATTTTATCCTTTTTTTTACATCTTGTGCTCCAGTAAATAATTAAACCTTAAATGCTATAAAGAGATCCTAAAAATTGGATCTGGTTAGCTTATTAGAATCAGAGCTAATATCTTGTGCTATTAAGCACATTTCATAGCGGCCATTTGATTAATTTTATCCATGTCACGCAAATCTTTTTTAGAGCGACAATCAAATAAAGTTTTAACAGTTCGGTGCTCAGATAGCTTTGGCGTTGTTTTAATATAATCATGTTGAAGGGCCGCTAAGATCATTACTACCTTGGCGGGCTGGCACTCTTTATCTAACTGCCTTTCTAGTAATTGAATGCAGGCATTAGCGCTTCCACCACTTGCTAAACCGTCATCAATAAAAATTATTTTTTTACCTGCTAATGCTTTTATTTTTTCATTAGGCAATTCAACGGTATCCTTATCTCCATACCCTTTATCAAAAGACTGCAATTGAACGAATTCTTCAGCCATTTTATTATTGCCTTTTTTGCGTATAACAAAAAGTGGCAACAATAAGCGATCAGCAACTTGAGCGGCAATAGGAATACCACGAACTTCAGGACTAACTATTACTAAATCTTGCCAGCTAATTTTATTTTTTTCTACAAAGTGTTCTACTTTTAATGAAATCTGTTTAGTCATTTTTTGATTTAAACCAACATTTTCTTGCAGACTCAATACATCAAAAAATTGATTGCCTTTATAAGTGTGATGTGGCATTTGGCGCATTGCTTCATCTCTTTTTAAACGCCAACTCACCTTCAAACGTTCTGGGGAAAGAGGCACATTCTCATTTCCTGATTGCCTTTCTTGCGGATCCGTTACTTCTTTAACTTTAAACTCAACCGATTCAATTTGATTAAAAAAGTGTTCTTTAAAATAATGGGTAAAAGTTTGACCAACACAACGTCTTGCACCAGTTGAATGATAAAGGCCTGCTGTTTTTAAATCTAAAAATACCGCACTACCAGCAGGTAAAATACTACCGTTATTTAAAGTAACCGCTTCTTCTAAAATTCTAGAACGGATGGGGAAAAGGTAACCCTTATTCATACCTTGTTGATAAACCTTTTCCCGAATAGCAGGATCATGTAAGTCTGCATTTTCTTTAACGGCAAAGGCTAAAGCTTCATACATCACATTTTCAAGGAAATCAGGCTCAAATATTAAATCAAATACACAATCATTAAGAATTTCAGCGATTTTCTCTTTTGTTAATCCTAACTTTTCTTGCTCATTAATCCTTAATAAAGCTTCTTCAAAACGTTTTACCATTGAATCAACTGAGGAATTTTTAATAAATGTTTGAATAGTTTTTTTGCCTTCTGTTAATAGATTATTGACTGAGTGACTATAAATCCAAGTAGTTAATCCAATGGGATCTAAGATTTTATAATAATTATTATAAAAGCATTGTTTCATAATGGTTAATAATTGATTTCGATTTCGCTGATAACTCTCGAGCGATACTGCCTGACCGAATAAATATTCAGCCCAAAATCCACTGAAAAAATTATCAAAAGTCGTGTCTAACTCAAATGTTTTTTTAGCAAAAAAGGTATTATTTAAATGTTTATCAGTTAGATATTCTATGCGCTGACGATCACCTTTTAGTACCTGGCCAAAAGCGTTATGAATTAATTTCCATACGTTAATCTGATCGTTGTTTTGATATGAATGAGAATCGCCACTATCAGTTGCTACAAAATCATATTTCAATTGAGCAGCTTGGGAGAAATGACGATAGACGTTGCCTAAATGACTTTTTCCTGCAAGAACTTTTTTTATTTCTTCAGGTGTTTGTAAAAAAAATACTTGTTTGTTTAAAATAGAAAATGAGAAGTTTTGGGTTTGGTATTCAGCTTGGATCGCTTTAATAGAACTATATTCCAAGCCAGTATGCCACCATTGAGTAAATAAAGAAGATAAACCAACTGGTTTAATGCTAGTTGAAATTGGTTTTTGTAGGGTCACTTGCTCTTTCTGTAATAAGGGATGAATGTCTTTTATTCTTTGTAGTTGCGAATAGATAGCAATACTAGTTGCATGGACAGGACCATCAGTCGCGATGGTAATACTATCTTTACCTAACTCTCCCTTAATTTTTTCCAATACAGGTTTGGTATTTTCTTGATAAAATTTTAAGCGCTGTTTAATAGCATTATCATTATTGTCAGAGCGAGAACTATCACGTGATTGCATCCGTAATGCCAATATTTCTTCATTTATATCTAAATAAATTAAACCAGCAGGCTTACCCCATGTTTTGTTAAAATCCTCGTATTGTGCAAATGTTCGCGGATAGCCATCTAATAAAATTACTTTATCTTTATAGTCAGATTTTAATAATTCTGTAGCTAAAATCTGTTGAATGACTTCATCAGGTAATAAATTGCCTTGGCTAATACTGTTAGTATATTGTTTGCTGATAGGATGCTCTGGATCTTTTAAAAATTGACGTACAGTCTCACCTAAAGATAAATAGATAAAATTTTTATTAATAGCTGTTAATGCTAGCCCTTGTGTACTTTTACCGCTACCAGGACCGCTTGCTAATAGAATAATTTTCATGTTCACCTCACTATTTTTAATTGTTAGAATGCTAATACTTTTTAATCAGTTTGTTTCCCCGCGTTAATTACGAGAGTGAAAGGTGAAACCTTATTTTGCAGAATCAATTAAGCCCATTAATATCGGCATTACAAAATATCAAAATGGATTACTGCTCTATGACTTAAAAAATAAAAATAGTAAAAATAGTGAGTTGTTAATAAGTCTCGCCGACCTATTTGCACTTCCTTATAGTGTATATTTGCTTGATGTAAACGGTGCTACTGTAAAAATCAATGAGGAAGGCGCAACTATTTGTGGTTTTAATTCATCAAGTCATGCAATAGGTAAAACTATTTTTGCTGTCTCTATGGCAAGTGCTAAGCAGTTATTAGATAATTGTGAATCAACTCTAAAACAAGAATCAGTTAAAATTTTTGATGAATTTAATACACGCCTCGATGGTAAATCATTGCAATTCCTATCTTTTAAATTTCCTTGTTATAATTTTGTTTATCAATTACAAGGTACGTTGGGAATATCGATTGTTTTAGGCGAACATTCATTGGCCAATGCTATCACTCAATTAACAGATATCGGTTTATTACCTAAAAATAATTCTGAAGATAGTCAAGCACTAAAATTAAATCTAGGTAATGTCTTATTAACACCTAGAGAACAAGAATGCCTTGAATTTACTGTAAAAGGTTTTACAGCTAAACAAATAGCTAAGAAACTTGCTATTTCACCTAGAACTGTAGAAGAATATATTAATCACGTAAAATTAAAATTAGAAACTTGTACTAAGCGTGAAATGATCCAAAAAGTTTTAGATATAAGCTAATACATTAAATACTAACTTAACATCTAGTTTGTTTGCGATAGCTAATTGACCCCGTATTTAAGACGGAGTGTTCATCCTCTTAAATCTAATTATTATGAAGTTCTTCAGAATAACTAAGAGGTAAATATGAGTCCCTCCAAGCAAACGAGTGTTGAGCCCCAGCAATTTGAAATAAGTCGACTTTTAACACTTAATCACAACAGATCGAAAAATAAATTTGCTAAAAAAGGAATCTTTTTTAAAACAAGTGACGAATTAATATCTAGCAAATTCCTTAATTTTTATAATCAGGGTTGTCCAGTTAAGACGTGGCAAATTGATCCTAAAAAAGTAGCACGTAATAGTTTTAAGATTTTTTCCACTGGCGATCCCTTTGCAATTATTTCTCCTGATATTGAAATTACAGGTGAAAATATTAATATTCATGCTGGTGTAGAGCACGCTAATTATTCTCCTCTTGCTTTGCTTTATGAAGCGCTGCAACTTTGCCGCTGTGCTTACGAACAAGGTGCTGAAAAAATTACGATTGCGCTCCCTGAACAGTTTCATCCAGTTTTATGTCCTAATGATTTCAATATATTGCTTACGAAGTTATTTAAGGCAAGTGGGGCTAATAAAATTTATTTTTATGATAAAAGCTATCAAGGAATTTTAGACGAGACTAATGTAAACGCAACAATACCACTTACAGTATCCGATCAACCTAACTCTAACGCTCTACTCTATCAACTTAATAAAAACGAATTATTAAATTATTTGCACTTACCAAACGAACAGGCTAATTCAGCAAATATTGATTCGCAAGTAATGCATTTCACTCGCAAAAGTTATTTAAATCAGCTTTGGTCTAAGGTTAATTTAAATCACAGTAACCTATTTGATAATTTCTACAATAATATAACTTCTTCTATTCATATTCCGGAACAAGAACAAACGCATATACTATTATGCTGTCAAGCAAATAGACCTTTAGCAGAAAAGATAGCAGCTGCTCTTCGCCTAAAGGGAGAAAAAGTTAAACTCTCTTATACAGAAGGTCAAGGTGAAAAGGCCATAATTCCTAGCGAGGCTAACATTGCTGGAGCGGTCGTAACAATTATACAATCCACGCGTCCTAATCCAGACAACCTTGTTGAAACGGCCGAGTATCAAAAAAATGGTGCTTCAGCTTACTTTTTTGAAGCAGCAATGATTGCTAGACAAGCTCATCTACGCGGTGCAGCAAAAATTAATTTCATTAATCCTTATCAGTTTAATGCTCGCTCTGACAAAGCTGAAAATAATCCTAAAGGGAAAACTGGCGCCTATGTACAACAAAATGGCTTATTATTAGAGGCAGCTGGCGTAAACCAAGTTATTACCGCAGAATGTCATGATAATCATACGCTGTCAGGAGCGTATACAGGGAAAAAAATAAAAGGAACAGCGGTTCCGGCTCTTATTAGTATATCAACTGAATTAGCGACTAACTGGCTTAATGAATCTAAACAGGCGACAAAAGGACAATTACGATTAGTAACACCTGATGCTGGCGCTACCAAACGAACTAAGGAACTTGTTTTACATTTACAAAACATATTAGGTAAGAAATTATCTGAATCACGTATATTAGGAGAAAAGCAAAGAGATTCTCATCAGGATGATAGTGCTCTTATTAATAATTTAAATGTAGGCGATATTGGAATTAATGCTTATGATCAATATTTAATTACCGATGATGAAACAGCAACTGGCAGTACACTCTGCCAAGCCATTATAAATCTTAAAGAAAATGGTGCTAAGAATATTTCAGTAATAGTTGTGCATAACAATATGCCTTTAGACTGGCTATTAAGACAATTATGTTTAGCAAGGTTTTTATATTTAGGCGTAAATAATTTACATTTTAGTGATACCCAAGAAATGGGTAGTTTAGCAAATAACTATGATGACTTAATTCAGACTTATGCTCAAAAAACTTCGCTATCTACATCGGCTGTTGAAGAGCAAGTAATTTCTTGGTTTAAAGAAAATATTAGTAAAGATTTTTCTAACAAAACATCCAATTATTTCAATCAAGAATTGACTCGATTTAAATCTATGTTTAATCAACTTGAAAATAAAATAACTGTTCATTCATTAGCAGCAGAATTTGCCAGTCGAGTCAGCAAAAAACCTTCTAAATCACACAGCTTAGAAAATATAGTAAGTTTGCCTACTAATCTTAAAAATTTCTATGCCAATGATAGAGGCATGCTATTATTTTCTCTACCTCAATCTGGAATTAAAGAAGACGGCTTAAATAATACTATATTGCCAAGTAAGTTAGGATAAATAATTTCCTAGACTTATTTGTCTAAAAACCAATAGTTAATGAACCTCATTTCTTGTTAAATTAAAGATAATTTAACAAGAAATGAAAATAAAATAACTATCATTATTTAACTTTAAAAAAAATAACATTGACATCCCAACCTATTTAAAGGATATTTTTTAGAAAATAATAAACCATAAATATTAATCACCTGATAGATTTTAAGATAAGAACTCTTTTAAAATTTCTTAAATATTAGATTAAATTTAGAGTGCAAATTCATTTATCTAAGATTAATTAATAAAAGGATTTACATGAAAAAATTGCAAATTGGGTTAGTCGTTTTATTTTCTCCTTTAACTGTTGCATCTACATTACCTCCTGTTTATGAAAAACCGGTAAAATTAGTAACTGTCAATTACTCTGCAATAGTAGAAGCTTCAGGTTTAGTAATGAGCAAACAGAATCCAGGCATTGCCTGGATACATAATGATAGTGGGAGTTCAGCAACAGTTTATGGCATAAATCTAACCGATGGTAGCTGTACTGCAAAGATTAATATGAAAGGCGCTTCTAATGTAGATATTGAGGATATCGCTTTAGGAAATTATCAAGGCGTAGAAACCCTCTTTTTAGCAGATATTGGTGATAATGGTAGAACTAGAAGTTCCTATTACATCAATGTATTATCCGAACCTAGACTTAACGGAATTTCTGGTTGCAAAAATATTGATGTCGTTGTTAAAAAGATAAAGTTTGCTTATCCCAATAATACTAAAAATAATGCAGAAGCATTGATGTTTAATGAGCAAACTCAAAAACTTTATATTATAACAAAAGCAACTAACACGGAGTTTTTTGAATTCCAAACAATGGATACTTCTGGATCTACTAATTATTTGCAATATCTCGGCAAATTTTCTTTGTCAACTGTGACTAGCGCTGATATGAGTCGTGATGGCGAAGGATTATTAATTAGAACTAATTCAACTATCCATGAAGTTAGAAAATTAAAAGAACAGGACGTCATCCGTTTTACTCAAGAGCCCTTAGTATCTGTACCTGCACCTTCGGAACCTCAAGGAGAAGCAGTGACTTATGATGAGGCTGGGAACTATTATACTATATCGGAACAAAGAAACCCGCCTATTTATAAAATTAAACGCGTAATTTCTTCCACCGAGTGTTTACCTCCTAACATTAGAGCGACATATAGTCCTGACAGAAAATCTATCACCTTAAGTTGGCAAAAACCAGCACAATCTCTTCCTATTAACCAATTTCAAGTAAATAACTATAAAGATAGTTTTTTATGGAGTGGAACAGCTACATCTTATACCGATAATAGTTTACCGGGCACCCAAGGTAGTTTTAGCTATTATCTTTATTCAAAATGTGATGTAGGGTTATCTAAACGAGAACAATATATAGTTAATATTAAATAACCATCTGTTATTTAACTTAATCGAAAAATTTTCAAAAAATAGGATTATTTTCGTATAGCCAGATAAATCTCTTTTTATTAATAACATTAGCAGCATTAAGTGCTGCTAATTATAATCTAGATTTTTCCTATACTTTATTTGCATACCTAAGTAATCTTCTAATACGTTTAATTAAGTAAAAAATAATGTATATCTTTCAAAAAGATAAAAAAAACATTTTTTAAAGCTCCACACTCATATCAAAATATTTGGTTATTTTCTCCCTATTACACTCCAGATTTTTATCCTAAATAATAAAAGAATGACACCTATTAGTATCAAAATAAGTCCTAAAATTTTTCCTGTAAAAATTAGAATTAGCCCCAATAAAATTATTACTGAATCTATCAGGCTACCAAAGCCTAAATTTTTAGATATCAGTGACTTAGATTTTAAAGGTGCACCACAATTGGGACAATTTTCAGCATTAGTGGAAATTTCTTTTTTACAATCTACGCAATTGGTAAGTGGCATATTATTCCTTATAGATACCTATAATCGCTAATTATAGGATTAATTTTGGCCTCTGTAACTTTGATGTAGTGCAGTACAATCACGTTTTGTTAAATAACTGAGGAAAATTATAAAACAATCGTAGTTAATTTTTAGACAGGTAGATTTATTCTCTATTCCCACTATAAAACCTGCGTTATTGAATAAAGTGGTGTTATAATTAATGAGTTACTTTCTCCAACTACGTAAATTACAGTTATTTAATATTTATATGATATAAGCAACTTAAATTATATTAAAAATCCATAATACTGAAGTCTTTAGTTCAATTACTATCTCTATATTACCTACATATCAAGCTATAAAAATTTTAATTGAACGTATACAACTGGATAATTTTAGTCTAATTATTACAATAAAACGTTTTTAGCAAGAAGCAGTTAATGAGCTCGAAAAAATTGCCTTAGTCAATTCCACAGGTTCTTTGGCTCGTCGAATACAGTTTATAAAAGAAACGTTTAAGTTAAACCAGTTCGAAACGTTGGTGCAACCTACAAATGAAAAATTAAAATTTAATAATTAAAGAGAAAAAATAGTTGTGTAGTAGGCTTTGCCAAAATCATCTAATTCAGACGAAATGTTTTCTGCTTGTTTAGGTGATTCATTCTGCATAACCATCATAAAATTTTTGTAAAATTGAGTAGAAAGGGCGCCTGCCCTTTTTACTTGAAATTTTTTATAACTTTATTGTACCCATACTAAGGCAGCGCCTAGTAAAATAAATAAACAGCTGATTACTCGGGTTAGCCATTTTATAATGAGAAATATTTTAGCGGTATCTTGCATGGATTTAAGTGACATATTTACAGCCAAACTAAGAATTATATTTGCAAGGCCACCCAAAAAAGCGAAGATAAACCCTGCTAAAACAAGGTGTTTGGTAGAATAATTGTTATTAGAACTGATAAATTGCGGCAGTATAGTCATAAAAAAAAGAATAATTTTAGGGTTAAGTACGTTGATGATAGTCCCTTTTAAAAATATTGAGCTTTGAGTGGTAGAAAGACCTAGTTTTTTAGGTTTTATTAATTGGGATATACCAAGATAAATCAAGAAAGAACCGCCAACATATTTTGAGACTGTTTGAAATATAACTGAATCAGCAAGAATAGCAGTTAAACCTGCCAGCGATAAAATAATATGAAATATTGTTCCAAATTCAATACCAATAATCGAGAGTGCAATGGCGCGTGAATTTCGACTTAATGTTTGCTGCATCACATAAAACATAGCAGGGCCAGGCATAATATTTAGCAAAATTGCTGTCATTAGAGTATAAATCATTGTTGTAATGTCCTTATTTTTATTTAGCAATAATAAATTTCTTGAAACGCTTCAATTAATCGACTGGCATCTATCGCAATACATTCTGCTGGTTCAGCGGTTGCTAAGGCTCTATAAATAAGCCGAGCAATCTCTTGCATTTGTTTCTCTTGCATCCCACGTCGAGTTAGCTCAGTAGTACCTATCCTTATTCCCTGTAAAGGTTTATCATCACCAGGTATTGAAACGTGATTGACGATGATATTGCATGCTTCTAAGCGACTTGCAGCACGAAATCCACCACCATATTTTTCAACATTAATTAAAGCTTGATGTGTTTCGGTGTAATTTTTTTCTTTAGCAAAAACAGTAATGCCACAGTCATCCAAATGTTTTGCTAAGGATTTCGCATTACACACAACTTGTTTCATATAAGCTTCACCATATTGGTGCAACTCTAATGCAGTTAAGGTCAATGCGGCTACTCTATTTAACTGGTATGTGCCTACAAAATTAGGAAAAACCGTTGTTGCGATTGATGTAGCTAAATTCTCATCATTCCAAAGTAATAACCCACCTTGTGGTCCGCTAAATGTTTTTCCAGTAGAACCACTAACTACAGTTACGCCTTGTTTAAATGGATTAGAGAAGCATTTACCAGCAATTAAACCGAGCTCATGCGCTGCATCGTAAAAAACATGAGTTTTATATTTTCGGGCAATGGCGCAGATTTCTTTTATTGGTTGTTCAAATAGGCAAATTGAAAAACCTAAGGTTACTAATGCTGGTCGATAACGACAAATTAAATATTCAAATTTTTCTAAATCAATTATTAAATGATCGGGCAGGAAAGGCATGGGTATCATGTTTAAGCCTAACAAACCAGGCATACTTTGTGTGCAATTACTTGAATCACCGCCATGCTTAGGCATGACGGTAATTAGAGTATCCTTAGGTTTTGTCAGAACAGAATATGCCACTTGGCAGGCTTGTGTTCCCCCTAATAATCTGTGTTCACAATAATAACAACCAAATAAGTTAGTCATTAGAACATGACAAATTGACTCAAGTTGATCGATATATTTACTCGCCATAAAATAGCGATTTTGTCTACCGATATGTCCACCAGCAGTGCGCATACTTAAATCGCAGGCAAACAATGAGCGAGCAACTTGACTCATGGGGCTTTCAGCTGCAACAAGATTGATGCATTGTTCTGTTCGCCACTTATTATTTTTGTTGATTAAGCTTAAAACTAGCTCTTTTATATTTTCAAAAGACTCACAATGCATTAAATCACGTTGAGCCCTTAGAAATGACGCAGGGTCATGGACAATCCGATTAGTTTTAAACATGCTGTGCGGCCTGAGCATTAACATTATCCCACCAACGATCATCCACAGTAAGGAATGGATTTGCCTGATCGCGCATACTAGCCCAGGTCATATTAAGCATAATACGCGTGGCGTTATATCTTAAAGGTAAAGTGCGATGTAGCGTGGTATCAGCTTTTAACAAGTACACATCACCTGGAACAAATGAATAAGTGCTAATTGGATTATCACAAAAATATTGATGCACATCAGGAGATTCTTTATCCCAGCTAGTATGAGGCACACACTGGAGCATTCCACCACAGTCAACCGGTGGCATTTCAACAATCCAGATTAAAGCAAAACTATAGTCTCCCCAATGCCAGCCATGGGTATCGCCACTAAACTCTTGCTTGGTAATGACAAACTTTTCATCTTCTTTTACATCGATTAATAATCTCTCTTGGGTAATTTTCTCCAAAAACATTAACAAATCTGCAGACTCTCTAATGTGTTTAATTGTCATGCTATGTTCTTCAATTAATTCACTGCGTACAACGCTTAAATATCGTGGCGTATTATCAGTAGTCTTTAAAAGAAGATCGCGACGTTCAGCATACTTTTCTAATAAATTATATATTTCGTTATGTACCTTTTTCTTAAGATTTTCGCTAACAATATTAGGAATTTTAACCATGCCTTGGCGCGAAAACTGTTCACGCAATGCGCGAATTTTCTTTTCTGTAAATACTGAATTTGCATGCATAGAAATTGTATCGTTTATTGTATTCATGTTTAGTCCTTTATTTATGTTTCCGACATCATTCTTTCATTATTTCTTTGTAGCAATCAATCCCATATTTCTGTAATATATTATTTCAAAAATGAAATAATAATTTGTTGTGTTATCAGATATAGAAGTGTTTTTACAGGTCGTAGACAGCAATAGCTTTTATAAAGCAGCCAATGTATTAAAAATTTCTCCCGCCTCAGTGACGCGAAAAGTAGCGAACCTTGAACAAGAACTTGGCGTAACGTTGTTAAATCGAAATACGAGAAGATTTTCTTTGACAAAATATGGTGATTATTGCTACAAACATTGTCAGAATATTTCTAAAATTCTTGCAGAATTAAGAACTGATATTGCTAATAAAATACAAGAGCCTTCGGGTTTAATTAACCTCTCAGTTTCTGTCTATTCAGGTTACTTAGAATTGTTACCAATAATTGCTAGATTTTTGGAAATTTATCCTCAAATTACAATTCAATTTGTAAAAAGCAATATTTTTCCTGATTTAATTGATGATTCATATGATATTTATTTTCGTTATAAGGAGATAAATACACGCACTTTACAGTCAAAAAAATTAATAGATCACCAAATGATTTGTTGTGCTACACCAACTTATTTAAAACGTCATGGAATACCTAAAAAGCCTGATAAATTAAAGAATCATAATTGTATAATCCATCAAATAAATTTATATGAAGGCGATTGTTGGTTTTTTCAGCAACAAGATAAAGACTATTCTATTCCTGTCAGTGGTAATTTACGTCTCAATAACTCTGCTTTGGTGTTAGAAGCAGTGCTACAAGGGGTAGGCATTGCTTTTTTGCCAAGCTACTTCTGTCAAAAATTTATTGATGGCGGTGAGCTTATAGAAGTTTTGGCAGACTTTCGCTCCACCCCAATGTCAGTATGGATGGTATATCCCAGGCCAAAATTTTTGTCCTTGAAACATCGTGTATTTGTGGATTTTATATTAAATACTTATCATTCTAATAAAGTAGTTATAGGAAAATTGACTCCTAAAATTTAGATAAAAGAATTTGTATTATTCGGATAATACTATGGCATTTTTAAATATTGTCGTTTAAGTCATTTTGATTAAAAAAACCTTACTCTACAAAATTTTTATTTTACAAATTTATGTTAATAAAACCTTAATAAATGAACATTATAATTGAAAAATTTAATTTATAACGTAAGAAATTATGCCAAATATTAATAATCTCGAAATTAGTAAAGATGAATTACTGCAACAAAATCAATGCTTACCAGCTTTATCATCTATTGCTCTTATGGGGGGAACATTAATAGGTGCTATTGGCAGTCTTTTAGTAACGCCTTTAACAATAATATCAGGTGGGGCTGTAAGCTGCGCTTCCCTAGCTACTGCCTGCGAAACTAGTCTCAGCTTTTTTTCTACCACAAATACAAGAAATCGCCAAAACTTGGTTAATACTATAACTTATCAGCCAAATTCAACACCAGAAATGTAGGATCAATCTACAGTCTAAGATTGGTTTGCTTCAGCGAGGAATGCGTTTCTTACGTTAAAATGAAGTTGCTATATCTTGCATAAAATAAAGGATTATGGGCAGTGATATGAAAGAGCAAACTGTGCTTAGCATCACTAGCCCAGAACTCTCAGCCTGATAAGTTTCAAATTCAAAAGCTAATATAGATTGCATCACCGCAGTGGGAAGAGAAGCAAGAACGACGCCCATGGTTAAGAGGTTGGGCTCTATATTAAACAAATAAAATAGATAAAAAGCGATTAAAGGGTGCAAAATTAATTTAATGACGACTGGCACAATAAGAGCAGATAAATTCCTAACTCTAAATATAACAAGCATCTGCCCAATACCTAGTAATGCACAAGGTACGCCTGCTTCACCAAGTAGATGAGTAGTCTTTAGGATAAAATGAGGTAGATGCAAATTAGCATAAGAAATTAAAATACCTGCTGCAGCACCATATAATAGAGGATTTCTAACAATTCTTAGCAGCGTCTGCAAAAAAGCTTTTTGCATGCCATATTTGTTCCTCTCTAAAATAATAATTGCTAAAGAAAAAGGTATTAACGTTAACAGAGTAGATAAGGCAGCAGTAATTACCCCTTCTTGCCGAAACAAAATAAATAAAATAGGAATACCAATGAAACCACTATTTGGGAATACTGAACCTAAACTGGCTAAAGTAGCTAAGTTTATATTTTTAGTTTTATAAAAAACATAACTAAAAATAGGAATATATAAGCCTAACATCGATAAAATAAATGCAATAGAATAGTTCTCATAGCTACTAAAAGTAATAGATGCTGTGGCAAATGATGAAAATAAAAGTGCAGGAACCCCTAAATAATATGCAAATTTATTAAGTACTTTATACCCTTCCGTACCTAATATTTGGCTTTTTTCTATAATTACGCCACTTAAAATAATAAGAATAAAAGGTAGTAACTCCAAGATAACAGAATACATATTCTCCTTTTTGGACTTATGTTAACTCTAGCTATACTAATAGTATTATTACTCTAAATTTTCTTCTATGAATATTGCAGAGCATATTTGTAATTATTTAGCACTATATCAAGTTCGCTATATTTTTGGATACCCAGGCGCTGCAATTTTACCGCTTATGGAAGCAATAAAGAATCATCCCTCACTCGAATGGGTTTTAATGCGAAGTGAGTCAACTGCTGCTTTAGCTGCTTCAGCACAAGGTAAATTAACAAAAAGCTTAAGCGTGTGTGCCTCTACTTGTGGTCCAGGCGTAACTAATTTATTAACCGGCTTACTTGATGCACAATTAGATCATTCTCCTGTCCTCGTCATTTCAGGATTACCGATTACCAATAAGCATAGCTTAGGACATTTTCAGAGTGTTGATCAGCTAAAATTAACAGATGCTTGCTGCGGTTTTAATGCTATTTGTGAGAATGCTGCTCAAGTTCCTCAATTATTACAAACTGCAGTAGGCTATATTCTTCGTTATAACCGCCCTGCTCACTTAGCTATTACGCCAGATCTACAACTTACCAAATTCACTCGACAAGAATTGAAATCTGCGCGTTTACATTACCAACGCTTACACCGCAATATACAGCTTTACCGCCCGCCCGAAATGGCTTTGGATGTCGTTGCCGACACTATAAATTCTTTTAAGAAAATAGTTATTGGCGTCGGTGCTCGGGCACATGGTGCAGGTAAAGAAATTGAAAATTTTGCTGAGAAGATTTGTGCGCCAATAATCAGTACATTTGCTGGTAAAGGTGTAATTCGGGAAGATCATTCCCTTTATCTTGGTATTCTAGGCTTATTTGGCGCACCTGCAAATAACTTAGCTTTAGATGGTATAAGAGAGGCGGAAGTTATTATTACCTTTGGCGTTGATGATCTTATCTATTTATTAACAGATACAGATGTTGATCAAACGCGTGAATTAATACAATGTGAACCTAATTTTTCCTTATTAGATTATCAATTCATAAAAAAGAGAATGTTATTGGGTGATATCGCTGAGATTGCTCTAGGCCTTATAAATAAAGTAAATTCTCATTCAACCATTAGCCATAACATAAATTTACAACCCTCGCCACCAACTAAATTAAAGAAAGAAACACCCTTTGTTTCACAAGAATTATTTTTTAATAAGCTTAACAATTTTATCGACGCTCAAAAAACAATCATAGCGCTCGATATTGGTGATTCTACTGTTTGGGCAACGAAATACTTAAAACTAAAAAAACGTCAATTAGTTTTAGTAAGTAACCGATTAGGCGTTATGGGTTTTTGCTTACCTGCCTTAATCGCTGCAAAATTGACTAAACCTGAGGCAAAAGTTGTAGGAATTATTGGAGATGGAGCATTACAAATGGTCTTAGCTGATCTACTCACTGCCACCCAATATGATTTGAACGTTATAATCATTGTTTTTTGCAATAATCTCTTACAACGAGTGGCAGCACAACAAAAAGATAAATATGGCGTAGACTTGCTTAATCCTGATTACCGTTCCTTAGCTAAGAGTTGTCATATCACGGGTATAGACATTAAGAATAACAATGAAATAGAGGAAAAATTAAATGAGGCTTTTTCTATTTCAGAAGGACCGATCTTAGTGGCAGTTTATACCGACCCAACTGTCTTTGCACCGATGAGTCAATGGAATAATTAAAAATAGAGGATAGCGGTGATACAATACAGCGTAATTAAGACACCGCCACTATATTACGGTAACTTATTGATAATTTTTATTTTTATAAATTAAAAATAGTCCTTAATTAAAATCAGCTAGATAGTAGCTTTAATTTTCTAGCAAAAATTTAAAATTACTCCTACTTAATTGATTTTATCTAACTAACTCTTTATCACTTAAAAAAGATTAAAATTTAATTAATTTGTATAAATATTAACTATAATTTTATGTATCATGAGACTTACATAAGCGGAATTATAGATGTCGCAAGATAAAGTTGAAGATAAAGGTAGATATATACGAATAATTAAAAGTGATTATTATGTCATTATTCTTTCTAATCAGGAAATGGACGCAACTAATATTGCCGAAGTTTCTAAGAAAAATAATCATGTCGCAATCATTATCATTCAAGATAAGCAAGTGAAGATATATGGGTATCATCCTACCGTAGACAATATAGCCCCTGGAGAATGGCGTCTTCAACAATTTTGGCTGCCAGAAAATTTATTAAACGAGCTAAAAAACTGTATCAATTTAGACAACGAAGTCCAAAACTTAATTAAGTTATCTGAGCTACCCTTGGGAATCCAACAATTAATAACCGAGAATCATCAAGAAGTGCATACAAAGAGAAAACGTGTACCCACGTTAGATGATGAAAAAACTATTGGAAAAATAACAAAGGAACAAAAAAGTTTAAAGCCATTCCACACCGAAGTACGTCAGCAACATTTCTTTCATGAGGCTTCCTTAAAACCCTCTAAGCAATCAATGTCTACCCAAAATGAAGAATTTAAAATACCTTATATTGTAGCAATACAAGGCACAAATTATAAAGTACGTCGGGCTGAAAAAGTTATTAAGGAAATATCGTGGACTGAAAGTAGCCTGACTACCACTCCCTCGAAAGCTGAAATTGATGTAAGTTCTATAAGGATGGAAAACATTCCTACCTGTGTGCAGAATTTTAATCCAAATGATACTCATACACTCTTTATACCTAGTGAAGGACAAACCAAGGAAGATAAAGTGCAACAAGCTCTCGATATGAGACTAGGTGGACCCTTAAAAGGTTTATTACGCTCTTGTGGAGAGCAAGGAAAAATTGAAGCATTTCTGGGCGCTACTAAGGATATGATAAATTTTTATCGTAGTAGAGGCTACGAATTAGTAGAAGAAATATGGTTCCCCTCTACGGGCAGGTATTATACTTTTTTCAATAAGGCGAATACAGACTTCGTGATTACTTTAGGAGCAATTCAAAGTCAAGCTAATTTAATTTCACAATTGCTAACGCTTAAAATGGCAGCTGTTAATGTTGAGCACGTCAAAGTATATGGTGACACTAAAAGTGTAGAGCATGAAATTACCCAAGATATTTTAAAATTTAAAGAAAAAATTATAGCAATGGGAATAAATTTAGCAGAACAAAATACAGCGCTGGTTATTGCAGGGAATGGAGAGATTATTGGCAGGGAACTTGAAAAATTAAAGCATGATATTGATATTGAAAATAAAATAACATCCGACCCAGGAAGTAGATGTGTAATGACCTATTACCCACTCAAACAAGCAAAAGGTTCTGTACAAGGCATTATTAACTTAAGTATGCCTTATGGTGAAGTAATGGGGCCTATGTTGACTGACATGGCTGATTTTTTAAATGTACGTGAGGTATTTTTAGCTGGTATAGGAGGTGCAATTAATAAAAAGGATGAAAAATTAGAAGAGAAGGAAGTTGAGCGACATATTGGAACTTATCATGTTTTTTTCAAAACGACTAATCCGGAAAATGGTATGGAATACATTCTGGATAGGGATGAAGTAATTATGCCCCCTATAGAGCAAAAATGTTTAGGATGGCTTAATAATGAAAAGCAAGCCTTACATGTTCATGTGGATTCACCCTTTATAGAAACGTTCACGTGGCTTGAAAAACGTATAGAAGAAGGTTGTACTATAGTTGATTGCGAGACCTTCTTTGCTATCGAAAGAATTAAGGAATGGAATGATAAGCATCCAGAAGATAAGATACATATTATGCCTGGCCTTCTTGTATCAGATTATGTCGGACATAAATCACTTGAGGGCCTAACACCCGATACTTGTAAGCATGTAAGGCCTTTTATAAAGCATTTTATTAAAAGCATAAAAGCAATGGCGCAGGAACTATCCGAAACAGATCTAATGCAATTAGATATTAAAAATTAATTTATGGTATTTCTAAGATAATAAAAAAAAAATTAAATTTTACCTATCCCTTTGTGATATCAGTGATTGTTTTAAATTTTTGTTAAAAAGGCCTGATTTGCAACAACCTCTTGGCTTGTTGAATTAAAGAAAGCTTCCCCTAATTCTCGTTTGATCCCTAATAAATCTTTACTAATACGTGATTGATAGGTTGTAAAAATTGCCATTAATTTTTCACACATTGTTTTACAATAATGATCTTGACTTAAAGATGGCTTAAAGCCTAAAGAACTATAGGTGGATAATGTTTCAGCATGTAAAGTATCTAAAACGCCAAAGTGAATACGTTTTACTCCTAAATCATTGATAAGATTGGCACAAGCTGCTTCATCCTGAGCGCGAGCCTTTAACGCCTTTATACAGGGCGATAAAGTAATAACAAACACAGCATCTCTTGAAGGCTCACCATAGCGCTTTTTAAATTGATAATAAGCATTACGTTCAGCATGACGCCAATAGTTGCCATTACGGCTACTGGTAGCAAATACTTTTTTATCACCATCTAATAAACAACAAGCAACGATACCGGTGTCTGGATTATTTATCCATGTATTTTTCAAATACAATATTGTTTCTTTAAGAATGGTATCTAATACATCCAACGATTGATTACTAGAAGGCTTAAATTGTAACATCATATTCTCACTTAAATTGACAACGCTGCTTAAATTCAATACGTTTTTTTAATTTATCTTTGATCTTAGGCCATTCGCTTTTTAACATACTAAATAAAACGGTATCAGTCAGTTGGCCATTATGATTCATCATATGCTCGCGTAAATACCCCTCCTCTTTCGCACCTAAAGCCAAAATAGCTTGATAGGAACGTTGATTGTTAGGATCAGTGCTAATTTCAACTCGATTTATATCCCAATTATCAAAAGCTTGATTTAACATCAACATTTTTGCTTCAGGGTTAATTGCCGTGCCCCATACCGCTCTAATATACCAGCTAAACCCTAAGGCTAAGCGTCGGTGAAATAAATTAATATCATAATAAGCTGTACAACCTAATACAGAATTATTATCTTTTTGCCGGACAACATACGTTATTTGATTGCCTTGTTCTTGGTTGACAAGACAATCCTCAAACCATTTATGAAAATTAGAGCCAGCAGCAGAAATGGGCATAAACTGCCATATTGCCTCATCATTTGCTGCGTATTGTAAATCCTTTTTATGCAAGACAGAGATAGGTTCTAAATAAATAACGCTGCCTGTTAAAGTATCTTGAGTTAACATAAAATAAATCCCTAGAATTAACCCCTGTTATTGCTTAGCAAATAATTTGTTTTTAAACTAAATAGAGTAAATTTTGTATCAATATCATAAACATCTAGCTTTTCATAGTTTTTTAATTTTTGCGCTAAATAGACTGAAAAAGGCATCCCCATGCATTCTATAGCAACTTTAAAAAAGCACATTGTTCCTATAAGATACAATAAATTTTGTTGAGATATTAAACCATAAAAAGCAATATAACCGAATGCAACACTATCAAGTCCGCTCGCTATGACAGTTGATAGCAAAAAACGTCCTCCCATATAACGCCCTTGAAACCTAATTTTTAATTTTGCAAGAATATAGATATTTGTAGGTTCTGCCAGCCAATAACTAATAAATGAAGCAAATATTATACGGGTATTTAAAGTCATTAAATCATCAAATACGTTATTATTTGTTGCATAAGATGGGCTAGGAAGATGAGTAACAAGTTGACCATAAATAATAAATATTAGGTTACAAAGAAAAGCGAGCCAAATTGCTCGGCGCGTATGTTTATAGCCGTAAACTTCAGTAATTAAATCAGCCAGCAAAAAACTAAATGGAAAAATTAAGGTGCCAGCATCCGTATCTAAAGAAAAAAGATGTATTAAACGTATATCAAACCAATTTGCAAGTAAAAGGCAAAAGGTATAAGCCACCGTCAGTAACCAAAGAACATCTGAATGAATAAGTAAGCTTGATGAGTTGCCAGATTATTGAATTATCATGGATTACTGTTAATAATTAAACTTGCTTGTATATAAATTGACAATTATAACACTTTGTACTGTATTTATTCTAGTTTGGGACGAGAGTTAAGACAATCACTGGATAACATGTAGCCTTGATGCAGCGTAGCGAAATCAAGGTTGAGTTAATTAAATTATTTAATAGATAGTGACTATCTAAATATAGTTATGATAAAAGTCTTAAAAAAACCATTTTAAATATAAGTACTTAAAAAATAGCGTCCCTGAATGATAGTTAAATCCTTGATTACGTTGCGCTGCATTAAGGATACATATACTAATTATTAAATATTGCAAAAAATGTATATAATTTACTATAATTGTATAAATTATGATATATTTAGAAGTAATTTATGCCTGAAGACATCCAAAAATTACCTGAGGCTGAGGCTCTAATCAAGTATATAAGAGACACAGAGACTAAAAGACAAGAAGAGGCTAAGAATTCAGCACAAGATAATTCCAGTATGTTTGACAAAGCTAGAGCGGAAGTATCAAATGAGATTTTAAAATACGTCGATGAATTAGAATCAAATTTACTTGCAGCTAAAATCAATCAGGATAAAAAGGCCCAATCACAAATATTAAATTCACTTAGAATATTAAACTTTACTATTGATGCATATAATCTTCTTAATGGCTCTCTAGGTATTGTGGATTCAGCCCATAAACTATTTTTGGGAAATACCACCATGGTTGACCAGAAGCATTTAGTAAATCTAGGCAAAAACGTTATAAAAACCGCAGAAAATTTCAATAAGCTGCTTGATGCCTCATCAGTCAGTTTAGGCGAAAAAGTTTTGCTCACAATGAAAGCGTTTGCCTTTGCTGTAATAAGCGGTATAAGCGGATTTTTGAAGGGATTGGTAGAGGGCTTTAAAAAAGAAGATGGATTGCTAAATAAATTAAGTAGCATGGCCCAAAACTCGGTGGTACAAGGCTTGTCGAGTTTTCATGATAAATTTGCTGATGAATTAGGTAAAGCGGCTGAAAATACGACAAATTCATCAACAAATAGCGAAAAAGACATTGAGATGTTACCTATAGATTCTCGAAATTATCAGCAATAATAAAGTTAATATATTTTTCTAATAAAGCACTTTTTAATGTATTTTATTAAGTAGTAACCTAATTTACAGTAGCTTTTATCAACTTTTAATTTCGACTTAATTTTTTTAAAAATAGCTAAAATTAATAACCTTTGATTAAACTACGTCGCTTTAAGAGCAGGTATGCTTACTTTAAAATTAATACTTAGTTTATTCATTTTTTCCTAATATATTATATTGACAGAAAATAACCTATTGATTAATAATCGCACACCTTTTTGATAACTAAATTAACTCTAATCAAAATTTATTTTTTACTTTCGCTCGTTAACAATAGGAAATTTTGTATATGAAATATATTCAACTTCCAGAATTATATTCCAAATTTTCTCACCTTAGTAATACTAAATGGATCATCTCAAAATCTTATTTAGATGAAAATGATATAGATTCTCAATTATGCCTTCTAAAATGCGATTCTGAACTAACTGCACGAAAAATTGTAGAACAAACCCCATTAGGAAGAAGTTTACCGGGAAATGAATATAACATCGGATCTTTAAAGGTATTAGGTAGGTATGTACTCGCTACAAAAAGCTTATTAGAAAATTTTTTTGCTAGTAACGCTGTTTTTATTGCTCATAGAAAAGTCAAACCATTATTTTATATTACTCGCAATAATCACCTAATTAAATTAAAGATTAACGAACAATTTAGTGGGATGGATGATGAGGAAAATTATTTGGATGCCTTTTGGGGCGCAAAAAAAGCAACAGGAAAAACAGAAAATCCTATAACGACAGGCTATTTTTTTAATCATCTCTATGGAGAAGATTTTAGCCAAATTTTGTGGCTAGAAAGTGGTACTTATGATGGAGAAAAAATGGTATCTGCTTATGGTATCCAAGATAAAGAAGAAGCCACTACCCTTCAAAAGATAATTTTACAGAATGCTGCTGAAAAAGGAATTACTCTTACCCCTACTAACTTAGGTATTGAGCAAAATATTCTAGTCGTACCATTAAAATTGTTAACTAGTATTTATGGCCAAATTAGGCAGGTTGATTTGTGTAATACTTACACCAAACACGGTTTTGAAGATGAAAGCGCAAAAATGAGAGCCCCCTGTATTCGCACTATTTACATGAAATGGGATCAAAAAAAATCTACATCAAGTAATCATGGTATGAATTTAATTAATACAAGGGATACCGTTTTAAAAAACTATTCACCAGTATTTTTTAATCCTGAGTCTTCATCTACTCAAGAAAATACAAAAATTACTAGTCCTACATTAACTAACTAGTAACATTCATCATAGCAACAATGATACTGCCTTAAAATATGCAATTTTAAAGGCAGTATTTTTAACTAACCAATTTACTAATCTCTTACCCTCAATAATTATGGTTGAGCCATAAAATATTAAAACCTCTAATTATTTGTAACGTACTACATTGATCTAAAAGAGTATATAAATTATTTATCTAGAAATGTTTACATAAGAAATTATTAGTTTTTAATTTGCTAACATGTGTTTGCTTTGCAAATTGAATCTTCTAATAGATGCTTTTTTTGATTTTGATATTTATAATCTAGCCTTAATTTTACTTAATACTAAGGCTTTCTAATGCTCAACCATCACCTGATAAATGCAAAAAAAATTATCGTTATAGGTGATGGTCCTGCGGCTATGATAACTTGTATTAAACTCGCTCAATTGGGTGTTACTGATATAACCTTAATTGGCCCCCGTATTGGTTATTATATCCGTTCAGGAGAATTTAACCATGAAGTATTTGAGAGCGTAAACAAGATTATTTATCCTTTATCTATTAAAATCCCACCTAGTTACTATGGCTCTTCTGCCAATTACATTAGAAACTTAGAAAAGCAACTTTACACACATATAAAGCAGTTAAATATTAAATGCGTCAAGAAAAAATTTGTAACATTTATTAATAACAAACAGATAAAGTTGGCGAATCCTCAAAATTCAAGTGATACTGAATTAATCGAAACAGATTTAGTATTAGATTGTACAGGCGCTAAGCGCGCTATAATTAAAGAACTAAATAAGCAATCACCAACAGCACCTTTTCAAATTACACCCGTATCAGATATAAGTTATGACTTTGCTATGGCACGTTTTGACTATACTTCAAAAGATACTTCTCAAGTTAAGCAAGCAAAAAAAAATTTAGTAGATGAAATATTACTTTTAATAAAATTACGTCGACTTGGTTGGCCTTTTTATATCTTACCCGCCTTTTATCATTTCGATTGGGAATCCAATAATCCTAAACAAAATTTATATTTTCGATACCATCCGAATGCCACACCAGATACTATAAAAGAGATGGCATGTTTACTTGAAAGTTATCATAGTTTATATTTCGATGATGAAAAAATTAATGCTAACACTTTTTTTCATACGCCTTCCAAGAATTATCCTGATAAAAAAATAATTTCTACTTTTAAGCTTGCTCCCTGCTTAACCACGCCAAGCTGCTATGAAGGTAGCCCGTCTTTACCTATCGTAATTCCTCTGGGCGACTCATTATTGAATGTACCTTTTATTTATGCAAAAAGCCTTATTACCTTTACTCATGTTCTTAAGCAACTTACTTTATCTTTTATAATAGAAGATGGCGTGATTACTAAAGCTGACTTCCAACATTATGATCAACAAATACAAAATTGTTTAGCATCGCCCCTTAAAGAAATAAAAGAAGGTTTTTCAAACTTTGCAGAAAAGGAAAGTATGAGTTCAATATATGAAAAAACATCAAGTGTAAAATTATTATAACTGACTAAAAAGAGTGTTAAGTTAAAATACGCGAAAAAATAACTGTTTTTATCAATGGCAAAAAATAGATTTTATAAAATCATTACTGTCATAAATTACAGAGCAAATTTTAATATTTTTTGGTAATTTCTGAATCAATTTAATAGTAGTGCCACTATAGCTACAAGCTATCCAAAAATTATTGCCTCGCAATTGCCAAGTCATTTTATTTGTTTTGACATCCTCATTGTCTGGCGCAAGGCTTGCATTTTCACTGGGATGACCAGCATAAAACGTTACATGGCTAAATAACTGATCTGTTTGATTGATATCTAAAAAGGTTTCCCAACCCGCTTTGTGCGTTTTTATTGATTGAATAGTTTTAATAGCTTTGGGACAATTTATTGGCTGAGCTAGACTTTTAAAAGCCAACAGAATGCCGCTTATTAAAAAAATAATAAACCTGATAAATGCCTTCACAAAAACGTTTCCTTTCTATGTTGACCGTTTTTTTAAAAACTACTTTTAAGCTTTGAAGTTAAGGCAACCTAAAAAAATGAAGATAGTAAAATTCAATTGCAAACTTGTATATCTCAATAATTAATGACAATATACAAACATATTCACACTACTTCATCCGGTTCAACGAAAGCTACATTATTCCTTTGTAGCTTGTAACTCTTTATCCATTAATACTAATGCTTGTCTTTTAATATTGAAATATGATTCTTCACAAGAATCCCTAACTGTATCTTTAGAAATACACGTTGTGTAAATTGTATAAGCTAGCAACGCTTCTAATACTTCTAAAATATCTCGTGCTTTATCTTCATTATTATATTGTTCATCCTGACTTCCCACGTCTTCTATACATCTTGAAATATCATCAAACAATTGATCTTTGTAACTTTTACTCATCATTTTACCTCTATTAAAATAATCAAATTATCCATCATGCAAAAACAGCCGCCAGAGAGGGATTATGCTCTGATTCATCACGAAACTTTCTTTGCTCGGCAAAAAATCCTTGACGATAACGGCCAGGGTTTCCTGTAGCAACAGGTATATTTGTAAAATCCTTTGGATTATCGTTAAATAAAGCCTCTTCTTCCTGTGAACGCCAAAAGGCATGGATAGGATTGAGCCCTTCAATAAATCGACTACTTGCTCGCTCTAAATCTTCTGAAGTCTCTCGTATATGATGTCCTAACCATGAAGCCTTTCGAGAGATTGAGCGGCCGAATAATGTTAAATTCTCTGCAGCATGTTTGCCAACCCACGTGCTGGCGCGATAAATAGCACGCCCCGCTGTTTGCATGCCTTCTTTAAGATGATGGCCAGCAAAACCAAACGCACGCCCAATAGGTGTAGTTAATGTTTCAACGCATTCACGTGTTTGATGAGCCAACCAACCCGCTGCACGATAAAGCGTGCGACTTGCGGTAGCTAGGCTTTCTAAGACATGTCTGCCCACCCACGTACTAGCGCGATAAATAGCGCGCCCTGCCGTTTGTAAAGCTTCTTTAATATGGTGCCCTGCAAAGCTTAATAGATTTACAATTGGTCTTCCTAAATTTTCTAGACAATCTAAAATTTTGTGGGTTGCCCAACCTGCTGCACGATAAATTATCCGCCCAGCAGTCCCTAAACTTTCTAATGCATGCCGACCAGCCCAAGTAATAGCACGATATATTTTGCGAGTAGCTATTTGAATACTTTCTTCTGCGGTATACCAAAGCGATTGCAGTGGGCGATAAATATAGGCTGTAGAATCATATATCGTTTTTGATATAGATTTTGCTGCATTTGACCTAATTATTCCGTGTCTTAAGCTAAACTGTTTATCTTCACTATTTCGTTCAGTCTGTAGATCTCTCCAAAACTGGGTCCAAGTATCAGCACTGACTTTATCTTCATCTACATGACGTTTTTGTCGCATTTGCCAATACTGTTCACGTTTAAGCTTGCGATTTTGATCTTCTAATTGGTGCTGTTCACGTCGATTTTTCCAGAACAGGGTTTGTGTAATGGGCCTTTCACTCTCTTCTTTCTTTTGCTTAATAGCACGTGCTTCCCAAAACTCTTGGCGCTCTTTTATCCTTGTCTTATCTTCCTGAGCATGACTCTCTTTACGATTATCCCAGTATTGCTCACGTTCATTAAATCGTGCTTTATCTTCGACTTGATGTTGTTCATGACGGTCGTGCCAAAACGCTTCTCGCTTGGCAGGTCTTTCTGCATCTTCTCTTTTCTGATTAGCTAGACGGGTTTTCCAAAATATTTCTCGTGAAGATTTTCTTTCTTCATCTTCTTTAACATGCCGCTCTTTACGACTAGTCCAATATTGCTCACGTGCATTAAACCGTACTTTATCTTCGGCTTGATGTTGCTCATGACGGTCGTGCCAAAACGCTTCTCGCTTGGCAGGTCTTTCTGCATCTTCTCTTTTCTGATTAGCTAGACGGGTTTTCCAGAATAATTCTCGTGAATCTTTCCTCTCTTCATCTTCTTTAACATGCCGCTCTTTACGACTACTCCAATATTGTTCACGTTCATTAAATCGTGCTTTATCTTCGGCTTGATTTTGTTCATGACGGTGGTGCCAAAACGCTTTTCGCTCTTTACGCCTATTAACATCTTTTTCTTCATGCTTAATTGCTCGTTTTTCCCAAAACTCTTGGCGTTTCATTAAGCGTGTTTCATCTTCTTGAGCATGGCGTTTACTACGGTTATTCCAGTATTCCCGACGGGCAATGGTTCTATCTAGATCTTCATCAATGTGTAAGTTTAGGCGCCTTTTCCAAAACTCGGCACGTTCTTTGGGTCTATTAATATCTTCTTGTTGCAGCCTCGTTACCCACTTATGCCAAAACGCTTGGCGCTCTTTTATCCTTGTCTTATCTTCCTGAGCATGACTCTCTTTACGATTATCCCAGTATTGCTCACGTTCATTAAATCGTGCTTTATCTTCGACTTGATGTTGTTCATGACGGTCGTGCCAAAACGCTTCTCGCTTGGCAGGTCTTTCTGCATCTTCTCTTTTCTGATTAGCTAGACGGGTTTTCCAGAATACTTCTCGTGAAGATTTTCTTTCTTCATCTTCTTTAACATGCCGCTCTTTACGACTAGTCCAATATTGCTCACGTGCATTAAACCGTACTTTATCTTCGGCTTGATGTTGCTCATGACGGTCGTGCCAAAACGCCTCGCGCTTGGCAGGCCTTTCTGCATCTTCTCTTTTTTGATTAGTTACACGGGTTTTCCAGAATACTTCTCGTGAAGATTTTCTTTCCTCATCTTCTTTAACATGTCGGTCTTTACGACTAGCCCAATATTGTTGAGATTCAAGAATATGAAGTTTATCTTGCTCTTGATGTCTTATAATACGTGCTTGCCAAAAATTAGCTCGCTCTAAAGAGCGTGCCCTATCTTCATCCCGCCAAGTATTATCAACACGAAGATCGACATATAATTGACCATATTTTGCTTTATTTTCATCATTTTCCCAACTTACTTCTGGTCCTATGACTGAATATAGGCGTTGCCTAATCGTGTCGATATTTCGTGTTCTTCCCCACATATTTTTATTACTCTCAAAATCTTAATTATTTTAAGGCCATGAACTATAGCATTTGACTAATTTGAGATCAAGTAATTTATAAAAAGATCTAAAAATTACTTAATTACTCAATGTGAAAAATTTATGAAAAACAAGTCTAAATTTATTAGCATAAAAGGAGTTAAGGTACGTTTCTTTGGTAACTGGTAGATTAGGGCAAATGAGCTATTTATTCACCTGATATTGTATTTCATATCTAGTTTGGTTTTTATGGTCTTAGTAACAATAAAAAAAACTTAAATATTGTTAGTAAAGTAGATATAATCCCATGCTTTCTAGATAAGCAATCGTTACAGTAAAAATTACTGTTAGCAAAGTAAGCTAATCGTTTAACCTGTGGTTTAATGTTTCAGGACGAAGCACATGCGTATAATTGTTCTTTTAGTTGTATCATTTTTTTCCTTATCACTGGCTGCAAAACCTCACTGGGATCCTCACTTAATACCTCGGCAATCAGCTTTTTCACATAAAAACTATGTAACGAATGAAAAGATTAAATCCATTAATTACGAATCTAAAATTTCAGTATTACGCTTACAAATAAACTGGCTTCCTAATGAATCTTACCATTTAAGCAGCGCAAGCATAGAAAAATCGGGTACCCCAGCACTTTTAGCTAGGAGTACACTTAAACCTAAATGGGGAAGTTATTTAGGTATATTAAAAGACAAAAATGGCAAACACTTATATTATGATTCTATAGGTACAGGCAAAGAATATCGTAAATTAACACGCGCTATAAACTTACGCTTTCCAATCCCAAGAAATAATGTAATTTTTGAATTAATTGCTGAAAACCCACAGTCAGGGGTTATGGAAACAGTATTCGAACAAGAAATTGTCATTAGTAAATTAACAACTGATGACACTCATTATCCTGATCTTGAAGTAAAGCAGTTACTAATATCTCAGAAACCCAAAGCCCTTCGCATCAATATTTATGCTGAAGGTTATCGGCCACAAGATAAGGAACGTTTTTGGCAAGATGCTATTAAAACGGTAAACGACTTACATAGTAATAATTTTCCAGGTGTTGATTATTTTAGCTTTTATGCCGTCTTTCATCCTTCCAATAAAACACTAGGAAAACCTATAGATTTAGGACTTCCTATTCCGGAATTTGATTCTTTCTTAGGTTTATATTATCCCTATTGGAATGGCTTTGAGCGCTGGTATCATGCAGTCTATCCAACAAATGAAGATAAATTCCGCAAAGCGCTAGCAGCAGCACCTTATGATTATGCTTTAATCTTAACCAATCATGATGGCTACTGGGGCGTTGGTAATTATATGTCTCATACAGCTATACCAGCAGGCAATAAATACTATTTCACCTACCTATTATTGCATGAATTTGGACATTTTTTTGGACTTAATGAAGAATATGAAGGCGGAGGACGTACAGAATTAGAGTTTGCCCCAGATATCGACGAGCCATGGTCACAAAATATGACGTTTTTATCCGATCCTTCTTACCAAGGTTTAAAATGGCATGATCTAGTATCACCTCAAACTACAATTCCTACGCCGGATAGTGAGTGGCAAATTAATCCGCCTGTTTATGGTGCTTACAAAGGTGGTTATGGAGATTCAATCAGCACAAAAGGTGTTAATCATAAACCTGGCTTAGACTGTACTATGGAAGCAAGCGCCTCTTTTTGTGAGATATGTAAACGCGGAATCATGGATGTCATTTTATATAGTATGGGAGTAAAATCATGTATGCAAGAATGAAGAAGGCTGTTAGTACTTTCATGACATGATAATATAGCCAAAATAGACCTGTATGTGTTTATTTACTTTAAAGAGTAGCTACGATTTTATTATTAATAGCAATTTGCTCTGCTTTAAAAATTACTTAATCTTTAATTAAGCAATATGCTATATAATGCCCCCAAAAATTTATATTTTAATATGACTAATTTATCTATAAATTTTAAATCATTGATATAAAACAAATACTTCACTTATTATTTTATTTAGAAAAGCTAAGAAAACTTTCCTTTAACAGTAAAATTGAATACGTTATTTGGCAATATAATTGAATTTATTAAAAGCAGTCAGTTTAAGGTCTACTAAATGTCAAACCACTCACGACTATTTGTTGAGTTAACCAAAGATAATAAAATAATTACCAGTACTCATGAAGAAATTCAACTTAATCCCTATAAAGTTCGAGAAAAGTTAAACCATAGCGAATTAAATCTTCAAGCCTTATACAGAGAAATAATTGATTTACTCCGTGAAACTAATGATGCACAGTATGATATTGTTTCAACTTATAATAAAGAAAAAAATGCGTGGGTTAGAGATGCTACAAATGCTATACCTCTTGATCAGCGAATGCTACCAGATGCACCAGTCATTACTGCCAATAATATGCTATTACGTTGTTTATCTCGTTTACGTCCTATTGATTATGCTATTAGTAAAAAATATGAAAATAACAACCATATAGCTACTAAGTTCAGCGCCGAAATTAGAGAAAAATTTAGCCAACTAGCTTTTGAGGTACTGGTAATCGCCCAAGCCACCGATCATAATCCGATTAAGCAAGCCAAAATTAATACAAAAGAAGAAGAATTTAACACCTTTTTAGTACACAAACTCTATGACGCCAATTTAACTGCTGGTTGTAAAAACAAAGCTGATGCCAAAGACCTACTTTTTTATTATCGTAATTTATCCAGTGTCCTATATCCTGCTCGTACAATGGTCACTAAAACGTATGATAAACAGGCCAAAATTACCCAACTTGAAACACAATATCCTGTAACTTCAAAAACAGAAAAACAAAAGAGAGCCCTGCAAAAGCTAGAGACTATAATACCTTACCCTGATAAAGAGCAAAAAAATTCACATACTAGCCGTAAACCTGCTTTCCAAGAAGCAGATCAATTATTTAAGGACTTAATTGCTAGCGATGATACAGTACTTCCTGCGCAAGCACGTAAAACGCACTTGGTTAGTGCAAAAAATGCTTTTATTGTTAAAATTGAATTGATTAAGGGAAAACTTGAAAGTTCAGAACCACATTTTGAATCCTTTGATAAAGAAGAAAATAAAGGGCATGTACTTTGGCTTGCACGAATGGGCTCACCTGTTTTTGTTGGTTCTGGTGAAGATGAAAGTAATCTTCAAGAACAAACTCGAGAAAATTTAGAGCAGATTCGTAGGGCCGCAGCAGAAAAAATGGGGATTAAAGACTTTAATTTATTGAAAATCCATGTGACTTCGTTGAATACAGATAGCCCTTCTGAAAATCAGAATATTATTATTGATCATGTCTATCAAGCCACCCGTAAGAATAAAGGCAACCACGATGATGTATCATATGTTCCAACCAATTTTGATGGAACAAACCGAGCGCTCGATATCGCCCCAGGATTAGATTTTGAAGAGGAGAAGCAACCTCATGGAACAGCGCCTACCCAAAAAGCAACCCGTGTAGATAGTGCAGCCACAGTAATATTAGCTGCAAGCAATGATTCACGTACTATTAGCCTAACTCATTGCGCCAGTGGTCAAGATAGAACTGGAACAGCAATAGAGCGAGCTATCCAAAAATGGATGTATAAAATATATAAACAACTGCATGCAGAAACTAATAATATTGAATTAACCCGGGCAATTGGAGGTAATGCTGCAGAAATTACTTCTCATTACGTGCCAGGCTCACCTGGCATGAAAAGCGATTCCATTGCTAATAATTTTTTGGGTAGAACTACATTTTCATCCGAGGTTCAAGCTAGATTTTATTTAAAAAGTGCTGAAACAAATAAAAAGAACAAAGTGGGAAATGTTGATTTCCTTAATAGACCAAGCGCCCTTGCTGTAACTGAATATGAACGTTGGTATGAACAGCTTCAGAATACCTTAAAAGAAAAGCGACAATGTTCTATAAAACTAAGCAAAGCAGCTGATAATATTTTAAAGCAAGTAAGATCATTGTCAAAAGGTAAACCAGGAGAATTAGATGCGCAAAGCTTATATGATTTAACATGCGTACTGTCTACTGCATATGCTAGCTTAATCGATTTACCTAACAAAGAGAAAACCAAATATCATGCTAGAGAACTAGGAGCTTTATCACAGGGAATATCAGGCAAACCATCAAGAGCTTGGCAAGCTTTAGGCTTTGGTTTATTAGTATTTGCCTGTACTGCACTTTTAACCGTTGGCATTTTAGCTGCCATTCCATCTGGAGGCACAAGTATGCTAGCTGCAATTGCTGGTACTGCTGGGTTAATAACTGCTAGTGGTGCAGTAACTAGTTTCGGTATAGGAGTTGGTATTGGCACTGTTGCTACTGTTATTGGCGCGGCCACAGTTGGTAGTACTGCAATACATCAGGGGCGGGAAAAAGGCCTTGCTAAATCGGTAAGTAAGTTAAAACATGCCTTATGTGAAATAAAAAACGAGTTGCCCAATGAATCTATTGACCAAGGTCAAGTTTCAAGTCCCATTATTTAATTTTAACAAAATCTATTTTTCCTCAAAGCAAATTGTTCATTAATTTAAAATTTTTTCATCTAGTTTTAAAATACTCCTTAAGTATTAATAATCTTATTTAATGTTGAAAAAACTTTAATTTTTTTCCAATATTTAAATTATAATTTGCTCCCTTTTTTAATTTTATAAAAATTTATGATTACTTTGTCTTTTAGCCAAGCAATTTTACTTTTAATTAATTGCTACAAAAATGAGTTAACTGCTGAGAAGCTTAAAAAGTTATATTTAAAAGGCATAACGTCTAATGAAGACTTGCAATACGTCATAAATTTATTTAAAAGAAATCAATTCGATGAAAAATATCAAATTTCAACCAATGCCCGCGTGATCAATGAAGACCCTATTAGACGATATTTCGAAACTCATCTAGCTTTTGAAACGCTTTTAATTGTGCTTGATCAAATTGATTGGGAAGATCTTAGCACTTATTATGAAGCATTATATCGACTACTTCCTACAATAGAGCAAGCTAAATTTAAGGACTATTTAAATAAAACAACCTCAGATCATGAAGATTACCTTGTCGAAGAATATATAGATACACTATTTAAGCTTAAATCCAACACAAGTTATAATGATTTTTCTGAGATTCAAAAAAATAAATTATCTTTAATCTTTAAATGTGCATGGCTAAGCAGCTTTATTGTTAAGTTACCGAATATACCTCTTAAAAATGTATATCAAGTAGGCTTTTTTGCTGAGCAACAACGTGGCCGCCAAATAAAACTTCTTAAAGCTTCTGCTGAAACACATGGCCCGCAATTTAAAATAAGTTGCTATTCAAACAACTTTGGATTAATGAAAAATTACATGCCTATCCCAAAAAGTGATGTAATCTTTACCGAAAGTGGGTTTTCTTTTATAAAGTCAGTTGATAGAGTCAACTTTAATTTAGCAGCAGCATGGCCAAAAGAACATTTTTCAACGCTAGTGCACCCTTTTTCATGTTCTATTTCTGGCACCATGTTAAGTCAACTCCGCTGCATGAAAAAGTTAGAAAAAACTGCTCTTTTACCCTTTAACAATTTAGAAAAGTTCACTTCTTTCCTAAAATGTTTCACCTCCAGCCTGCTTTTTAGTAATGGTGGTCATAGCTATAATGAATTTCTAGCTGTGCTAAAAATACCTAAAGTTGTTTCAGCCTTTAAATTTATTGACCATTTTGAAGAGATAGATGCAATTAACCTAATGTTTAAAGGCAATGAGCTTCAATTCAACCGAGCTCTAGATAAAACAATTACCTATACCAAGGTAATTCTAGCAAAACAAGAAGTACATGATAGTTTACTTGCATCTGAAATAAGATAAATTTGCTTATAAAAATCAAATAGTTAATCTTACGAACTAAAATACAATTATTTTATCAAATAACTATTTATTATAATAATCATTAAGATATCAAAAAAGTGATAGCTATGAAAAAATATGAATTACGTTTCTGGAGCGAAACAGAAAGTGACTCTGCCCAGCAAGTAAAAAAACTACCAAAAGTAATTAATAGTAGTTCTTCTGTACTAGAAGAATTAAGACCCATGTCTGAAAGTAACGATATCGCGAAAAATATTTATACATTCATATTTTCCGCTTTAAAAGGTAGTAACCAAACAATTATACCTCTAACTAATTTTCAGTATGCAAAAGTAATTGAACTTTCAGTTATTCCAAAGAATAAGGATAATCAATTAATTCATTTAAGCATGTATAAGGTTTGCTATTCCGAGTCTAATCAACGAAAAATGAATTATTTCTTTCTAATTGATGAAAATCTTGAAGTTGCTGGTTATGCTCACTTTAGCTATATAAAAGAGGCTCAATATGTCCAATTGGCTTATCCAAATCTTAACTTTATAGCCATTGATACGATTGAATCTAAAAAAAGAGAAAGCTATTCACTAGGTACTGTTCTAGTTCAGGCAGTATTTGAGCAAAGTCTAGTAGAAGGAGCGGAAGGCCGACTTTGCCTTTTTTCAGTAAATAAATCTGGAGGATTTTACTTTAAACTCGGATTTACCGCTGTAGATGAATCCATTTTCGATAAATTATACTTCGAAGGAGCAAAGGATGTAGATGGAGGTATTATGTTTTTAACTTCTGATGCAATGACAGCATAGAAAGAAAGAGTTATGACGAACCCTATGTTAGCCAATGCTCCTAGTTTAAAGGACTCTTCAACTAATGCTCCTAGTCTAGAGACCTCTTCAATTATAAGATAACTTAATCTCATATTTAAATTTAATATATAAGAACAATAATAAAGCTTAGCTTAAGGTTATTCATTTTTTACCTATTATTTATACTAAGAATAAGGCTTTTTACAATAGAAATTTATGACTAAAAATGTTGATATTATCATTGTTGGGGCAGGAATTGGTGGTTTAACTACTGCAATTGCGTGTAATAAAGCCGGCTTTTCAACCTTAATTGTAGAAAAAGAATCACAGCCATCGGAAATAGGCGCAGGTATTTGGCTTGCTCCTAATGCTTTAGAAATATATGAGGAGCTTAACTTAACAATTAATCTCTTTGACTTAGGTTTTGCAATTAAACAAATCAAATTAGATTCTACTTATTCAGGATCATTACGCACACTTACTTTAGATAAATATAAGTTTAATATTTTAGCAATTCATCGAGGCAGACTGCAAAAATATTTAATTGATCAAATAGTACCAACTGACATTTATTTCGGAAAACGAATTACTTCTATTGAGCAAAATGAAACTGGAGTAAATGTTCAACTTAATACAGGCGAAATTTTATCTGGCAAAATTTTAGTGGGCGCAGATGGTCTGCATTCTCAGGTTCGCGATTTATTTTTTCAAAAAAATGTACTTCGTTATTCTGGCTCTAGTAGTTTTCGCGGTATAGTTAGTCTGACTACCCCTGCTGGTTCACCTGATTACACTAGTTATGAGATTTGGGCGCCAGGATGTAAATTTGGTTATTCCTTTATTAGTAATCATGAAAAGTACTGGTATATTAGTTTTAAATCTAAATCAGGAAATTATTTCCACAAAGATGAAGTTTATAACACTGCATTAGCCATTACCTCTAAATTTTTTGTTAATCACATCAATTTAATTGAACAAACTTACCCTTCTAACATCATTCAAACTGATATTTCTGATTTGCTGCCTCTTAAAGCTTGGCATAATAATCGGATATGTTTACTTGGCGATGCAGCACATGCAACCACCCCGCATCTAGGGCAAGGAGCCGCACAAGCAATTGAAGATGCTATGGCATTAGCCCTGTCGTTAAAAAAGCTAGGATTAAATAGCTGGGCATTAAAAAATTATCATAATATCCGTTATAAAAAGGCAGAATATTTAGTTAGAAAAGCAAAAATCTACGATAATATATCTGAATGGCACTACCCTGTCTTACAAGCTCTTAGAGATACCTTGATTAAAACAACTCCTAGGTTCTTTATTAATAAAACCACAGACAAGGTTTTTTTACCTGTTATTAAATAAATTACTGAGCGGCAGTAGAGAAATTTACTTTACAATAAAATAGTCTGTTCTAATCTGTTTATTTAATTAGCAAATTTAATTTGATAACATTCCAAATCATCTCGAATTAGGAATAAATTATGCTTTTAAATCAGTTTACTAAACAGCTCGCCTATCATAAAGATATTGTTTCTTCACTTTTTATAGCAGCTGCTGATAAAAATAATAATATGATTGAATCTTTATTAAAGTTAAGAGGCATAAGCTTAAATATCGTCAATGAAAACGGTGAAAATTTTATCAACACTTGGTGCAATGTCAATCCTCAACTTATTGGAGATAGAGATTTTCAACAATTAGAAATTTGGATTAATTCTGGAAAAATTGATTTAACATTTCAATTACAAGGTGCTGACATTATACAATGGTGTATAAATAAAATTGTTGAATCTAAATATGAAAGTACACAAAAAAAATATTTAAATTTAGCCGAAAAAATAATTCAATTTATGCCAACCAATCAAGAGTTACTAAACCGATACAATACTTTAGTGCTTAATAGCATGAAATCTTTATCTACCTTCAAAATAACAGAAACTTTATTATCTATTCCTGGTTTAGACTTACAAGCAAAAAATAATGATGATAAGGATATTTTCCAAGTTGCACTAGAGCTAAAAAATTTACCTGCAATTAACCTTTTAGCTGAAAAATTAAACCTTTTAAATCATAGTACTTCTCATCTTACAACAAAGGAAGTGCAATATAATCAGACAATTGAGAGATTAAAAGCATTAGTGTCAAGCTGCCTTAGTCTTATGCTTAATAACAAAATTGATGAACTGGAAGAACGATTAGTTCAAATAAACATAAAAGCTTTACATTTATTTGAAGACAAGGGTGAATACCCAGCTAACTTTGCTGAGCTTTTATTTGAATTATCAAACAACTTATCTGTTATAAATAATGGGCAATTTGCAGATGTCGCTTATAATTTAAGAAAAGTAGCTGCAGATTTAGGAGAGACGCGTGCACAAAATATTATTAGGAACTTCTCCAATAATACAGAACTAGTACAACAAGCTGCAGCAATCACTGAACTGCAAGAAGATGTAAAATCCATATACATTTCTACTTCTAGTTCTCAAGGAAAGTCACAATCATTTTTTAAACGAATCAAATCTAATTTGAAAGAAAAACCGCTTTTGGCTGGCCAATCTCATTCACATGGTGCAGTATAAGTATGGAGACAATTGCATTTATTTAGTTATAAAAAGAAATCCAAATTCTAAGCACGTTAATTAGATCGATTAGGGCACTTGTCAGGCAAAAGGTTTAAAATTAGAAAAAGTTAATAATAATAAATCCAATAGTTCACTTGTGCCCTAGAATAGCAAAATATTTCTATTTCATGGAGTAAGACTACTAATATATTCCTCAGCAAACTCTTGACGTTCTTCAAGATCATAGAGATTGAAGGCAAGTTGACTATTTTGTCTCTCGCTATAATAAAATTTGCCATTTGCATCAGCTTTGGCACTTTCCTCAAAAAATACGTATGAACTAAGTGTGTTTGTTTGTATTTTCTCAATTAATGTATTAAAGAAAGGTTGATGTTCTGGATACTTATTAGAGATAACTCGCAGAGCATTTACCATCTCTTTTTCGAACAGACCAGGATCTTTAGCAACGATAGAGCGTTCTAAAATGGATTGATGGCCGATATTATAACAGGATGTATGGACAGAGCCATATGTAAAGCGTTGAACTTGCCCTACTTTTACCGCTTGTAAAACAATTAAGAAAAATTGTTCTTGGTAATTTTCAAATGGAAAATCACTATCTTCTTCAGCCAATCCATTTAAAGAATCTAAACAATTTCTTGCAGCCACCTCTAGCTTCTGAGTTAAAGCTGTATTAGTTAGTTTTTTTTTACAACTAGCAAAAAACCAAAATTCATAGCAGCGCGATCGTCTTTGTTGATTCTCATTAAGATAATTAAAATTTTTTTTAAATTCATTAATGACTGCAGATAATAGAGCCATTATTTCTCTCCTATAATTGAAAAGCACGAATCTTAACTTGGTAAGAAATAAATTCCTACTGAAATTCAAAGTTAGAATTTTTCCAAAGATAAATATGCAATAACTCTTTATTAATTAACAAGAAGGTTCAATTAAAATAGAAGAGAATCTCAAAGCTAACAGCTTAATTTAATTAATTAAGCTGTAATTTTACAGTTTTGGTTCCTATTTCTAAAGTAATTATAAATCTTATCCGTAACTCGTTGAATTAATTAACACGTTAATTGAATAAATATTATCTTATTTGTTTATAATTTATATCCTATACTTATATTATTTAAACACCTTATTTTATATAAATGCCAAAAATTTCAACAAAAAAATCATTCGATGAACTTGTTGTCGGTATGGGCCCAATAGGTTTAGCTGCAGCCTACAATCTGGCCAGAAAGGGACATACTATTGTAATTATTGAGCAGCGTTCAGAAAATGATGTTGCGGTTAGGCCACAACCTGTCCTTATAATACCTTCGGTAAAAAAGCAATTATTAGAAATGATACGAGAAGGTGATGAGTTAAATGATAAAGATCTTAAATTCATTAATAATCTTTTAGTTTCATCAGAAGTTAAAATATCGAGTATACAAAAATTTATTTTACGCCGAATTAAATCGTTAAATAAGTATTATGAAGATAAAGGCAGTTTACCTCCTGTAACCCTATATTTTAATACTAAGCTTAAGCATCTTAATTTAGAGGCTGGCATAGCTACAACTGAATCTACTGAGAACAGTACACTTTCTACCCATCAAGCTACAAAGCAAGATGTAATAGACGAGTACACACAAATTCTTACATCTCCTGAAAGCCCAAGCCTTCAAGATTTTGTTACCTCAAAAGATATGGAAGAGGAATTGGATATTACCACAACAAATGACATTAAAGTGGATATGCAGCAAGCTACTCTAGAGCAAAAAGAGGAAATAAAAATCTTACCATCAACTAATCAAGGTGCTAAGCTTCATACTGCCCCAAGCCCTTTAAAAGAGGAAGAGCTACCTCAAATTTTTCATTTTAAACATATTATTGCTGCCGATGGCGCCTCAGCGCCTACTCTAGAACTAGCACATAAAGAGTCTCATGTAAAAATAGAAAGAAAAACACCAAAAAATAAAGAATACGTAGCTTCTGAATGTCACTTTGGTGCTTATTTAACTCTTAAAAGTAATAAACCTTTTGTACTTCCGGACAAAGATCTTCTAACTGTTTCTATAGATGGAAAGTTATGTTTATTACGTTTCTATCCTAAAAGCCATTCAAACAATAAAACTTCAGTAAAAATAGGCTTTGTTGGAGAAGTCCCCAACACTATTTATAACGAACCAAATGAAACGGAGCGTAGGGAAAAAGCATTAGCTTATGCAAAAATAGCTATAGCCAAGCGTCTAAAATTATCATCACATGAACTGGAAATAGAAATTACTCAAAGCCAGACATATAAATACTCAAAGGAAAAAGTAAAAATAGTATTTTTCAAAGGAAAAAGCTTACAGGCAACAAAAGCTTTCGAAAATCAAGGAGGCCATTATTTTTGCTTGGCAGGTGACAATTATTTTACACCTTATTACCGAGCAGGTCATGGTTTTAATGATGGTATGGAAGCTGTAGCTTTTTTAGCAAATATGCCTACAGACATTAATGACTTAGAACAATTTATGATTGATTATCAAAAATTAGTTGAGAAAAATGCTAAAGAAGCTCAAAAAGAAATGACTTTTCTCAGATATTTAAGCCCTATCCCCTTTATAGGCAGTAAACTACTTCCTCAGTATTTAGAAAACTCCGTAGCTAAATGGGAAGACAAGTATAAAATTAATATAACCTCTGTTACAAAATCAAAGCATATTAATGTACCTGTTCAGGCCGTTGAGCAAATATTCAATGACATAATGTCCTCTTTTACTTTAATTTGCAAGGGCTCGCCACAATATAAAATTGGGTTTATATCCGCTAAAAATTTAACTGATCCGATTGAACGAACATTAACTGATCTATCACTCGCGCACGGTGGTATTCCTATAGTTATTGTTGACCTAGAAAATAATAATGAGATAACAATTCAGTCCTTTATGAAAAGAGGTAGGAGCTATTTTTTAAGAAAGGAATATAGCACAGACTTTTTTCAGAATATTTATCAAGGACGACTTAGAGATAAACCAAGCACACAAAACTCTTTCGATCAAGCGCCGGAAACAGAGGATAAAGCTACTACTAAAAACCCCTTAGAAGAAGTTTTTATATCTGAAGAGCTTATCATAGTCAGGCCATCAGAAGATAATAAAGACTATTTTATACCGGAACATTATCAAAATTTATCCAATGAAGTCATAGAAAATATAAAATCAAAATTTATAACGATGCAGAATTTTGTCAAACAATACCCCAATATTTTTATACAGTATTATGTACAAATAATGACTGAATTTGTTAAAACTAAAGGCATTTTAATTAAATACCCTGAGCGTATTAGTCTTTATGGTACAGATGTCTTTAATGAAATGCAAAAAGCTGCAGCCTCATTCTTGTTTACTATTTTACACTCTGACACCTTCTATGACAAAGATACTATCCAGTTTTTTTTAAAAGGGGCTATCTCTTTAGATATCCCTGAAGTTATTCCACTTCTAGTCGCAAGAGGCGCATCCCAATTTTTACCTTTAAGCAATAATAAAACTCTATTGTTTAATCTATTAAATCTAGAGCCTCCTAATGAAGAATATCTTATAGCTTATGCAAATAAAGCTATAACGCTAGAATTTCTTATGCTCTTTGCTGAACCGTCTAACGAATTAAATAAAGAGGCTAGAAAGAATTTATCTTTAAAGGTGGTTGAAAAATTAATTATCCAAATTGGTAATGACGAAATATTTGACAATTTGAGTGAAGAAAGCCTTTTATCTTTAGTTACAAGATATGGATTATATACGAAAGACGTAAAGGAATCTTTAAAGAGCCATTTACTTAAATATTTACTTGATGACTTAAGGCCTAAACTTATCTCTGATCAAATTAAATTATCAGCCCAAGTCAAAAAGAAAGGCAGTAGTTTAGATTTTATCTCTAGCTTTACAAATGTAACTCAAAATGAAATCAGTCAATATTCTAAAACTAAACAATTAATTGATGCCATTTATTCAAGTATGCAATATAGATCTTCTTCCATAAGCAAAGAGGTTTGTAAACAATTAGTATATTTTTTATTAAGGGTTAGTAATAATTCAAAAGAAAGAGATACTGTAGTTGAGCAGGTCATTCAATTATTAAAAGAACCTCGGTTTAAAGATTACCGAGAAGCCATATTAAAAAATCTATTTAAGCAGCTTTCCCAACACATTCAAAAGTCCTCTCAAGTACTGGATGACTTAATTAATATCTTTTATTTATGCCAAAAGCTAAATTTATTAAGCACAAATCATCAAACAAGTTTTTCGAGTACAACATCTAAAGATTTGTTTAATAGTAACCTTATTACTATCCAACAACATATCAGTGTTTTACTAAGTTCAGCTACACTTGACTCGAAATTAACTCCTACTCAGGAAAAAGCTATTGACAAGATACTTAGCTTATCTTCTCCTAATTCTGGGAAAATATTTCGAGATGAGAATTCAACATCAGAATTTAAATATTTGTAATTTAATAGATAAGGTCAAAATTAAGCTAGTCATTTGTTAAATAACTAGCTTAAAAATAAATCTTTGCAAATAATATTTTCTACCATTACAGTTAATTATTTTATAGGGAAATTAATTTATTTATAATTAATAGAATAATTAATTCTATCTGATTGACTAGTTCTCGCAATGATATAATCACTAGGGGGTGAGATATCAGTGTGTTTACAAGTCTGATGGTCATTGACTAAATTAAATTTAATTGTAATTGTTCTAGAAGGTAGACTTATCGTATGAAAAACTATTTCACCCTTCATCACTCCACCTGCAGAACTCTTATTAACAGTCAAAACTTGCTCAGTTTGACTATCAAGTTTTTGCATACCACTTGGATTTAACTTGCCACCTTGTAATTTAACGGTGGTTATTAATAAATCATCTATTAAATTATTTCTTAATTTTATTTCATATCCATCACAAGGATGAGCAGAAACCATAAAAGGCACAAATGCCGCAACTAGACCGGCTAATTTGACTTTATTCATTCTTATTTTTTCCTTAAAACTATTCAACAAAGTTAAAAACAACCTATTAAATAATAAATTTATTACTTAATAGACAATGCATTATCAGGAAAAATAGCATGTTGTTCAATAGCCGAAAATGTAGCTCATTAATTATATGAGTTATTGACCTTAATATTTATTTAATTCATCTTAATGGCTTGTGTTTATTTATTAAAGGAGCTACATAAATAAGCATAAATAATTAAACATAGAAATAAAAGTCTGCAAATAGGAGAAAATAAACAATGATGTTAAACAAAATAACGCGACTAATTAATAAAAATAAGCTAATGCCTTTATTAGCCTTAAGCATGGCCTCGGCCAATTTATTTGCTTCTGTGGCTGAGGGTAATGGTACTTGGGTTTATGATACACTTTTTAGTAATCAAGGCAAAAGAATTGGCCACTCGCCAGGGCTTTTTGCTAATGATATTAATAACTTTAATCTCTCAGCAACTGGCACTCATACTATTACCAAATTATACAGTTATGGTGGAAGCCTTGAACTATATTGCAAAGGATCTGGTGGCACCTCAACAAGCACGCCTTGCACCACAAACACCATGTATGTTTATTATGATACGGGGAAGCTTTCTACAGCTGCTTATTATAATGTTTTAGGTAATGGATGTAAGCCAGTATCCATTATACCGGTTATTGATGGTAGGCTTGACGGAACCGGCGCAGATGATTATTTAAGTGCGCTTAATAATTTAGATCAGCCCACAGCCGCACTATTTGCTGATAAAGTAGCTCGAGCCCTTTGTAGTGATCCAAATGTTTCAGGCGTCCAATTTGATATTGAACCCTTTGATATTAGTAAGCCAGGGCAAGCTTATTTTTATCGACAAATAGCAAAAGATTTTGCCAGTCCTATGTGTATTGATAATGACCACCCCAAAGGTAGAACTTTTTCTGTCTTTACTTTCGCTAGTCGTGTTAATAGTACGCTTGCCCAGATTTTAAATCAGTATAACAATGGCTATGTTATAGATTCTCTTTATGATCTTGGCTCTAAACCGGGCGGCAGCGTTAATTCACCAACCGAATTTCGAAGCTATATTACCACTGAAATTCGTAATATGGTTGCTAAAGCTAACCAATATAATGTGAAATTTCAACTTGCTATTCCTGCTGGCGCATCTGTACACGAATTTGAAACTAAAAATGGTCGCTCCACAGGTTATGCCCAGCTAGATTATGTTAAAGCGGCTTATGATGTGTTTAACCAACTTAATGTTAAGTCAAATCCAAATTATATTGGTGTCGCCTTATGGGTGTGGTTAGATCAAATGTGGTGGGGAGGATCTCGATTTACACCATCTACACCTAATGAAGAAACTAAAGCATTTCTGGCTAAAAATCTATAAAGTCAATCTTTAAATTCTATCAGCAAGTAGCGTATCTTAAAATTAACTTGCTGATAAGTTTAATACTTCATCAACATCTATATTAAATAATGAATATCCTACTTAATTAACGTGAATTCGACACAAACTATATTTTATGTCAAATTTATGTTTAAACTGGATCCCGTGTAACTGCTTTGCATTTTACGGGATAACATTCGTTTAACGATACAAAAGAGCCTTTGTCTCTTTTATGTCGAACTCACGCTAATTATTTTTTTCTTTATCACCCTGATATTCTATAATATCACCTGGCTGGCAATTTAAATAAGAACAAATCGCATCAAGAGTAGTTAAACGAATCGCTTTCGCCTTGCCATTTTTTAGTATAGATAAATTAGCTTCAGTAATACCTATTGCTTCAGCTAATTCTTTTAAGCGACATTTCCTTTTTGCCATCATCACATCTAAATTAACAATGATTGTCATATCTACTCACTATATTGTTAATTGGGCATCTAATTTAAGTTGGTTCGCTTCTTTAACAATCCAAGAAGCAACTAAAATAACCATGGCGGTAATTAAAGTAGATACATTAGCTGAGCCTAAAGTAATACTTGCTATACGCTGGCCAGGAGGATTAGTAAATGTAAGTGCGGCGGTAATGAGAGGCTGATAGATTAATTGTATGACCTGCCCTACTATCATATATACACTAATACTTTTGATTAATTTTATATTAATTTGCTCAAATAACTTTCCTTCTGCATATAAGCGAAAAAGCTTAGCTAATTTATAACAAATCATAATTGTTATTGATAAAGGTAGAAATTGAATCGTTAGGATAATTAAACGATGCAGTAGAGAAAATTGCATTGCCTTATCAATATGTACTGCAGGCATCATGAGAACAAAAGTACTCATATCTAATAGTTTGGGTAATTTAAATAAAATTAAATAAATTGTAATTAAGGGGATAAACCAGCAAAAAAATTTAAAACATACAGAAAGTATTCGACTAGCTAATTGTATTTTACTCATAAAACCATCCAGTTAATTAATTTTTCTGTATTATAATAATAAAATATCGAATTACAATAATTTTTTATTAAATATTTTTTATTTTAATCTTTTTTATACTGATTATTTACGAAAAATGAGTGCTTTAAATATAATGTTAAAATCAAAATAATACCTCTTGATTACGATCTAAATGTAAAAATTTTATTTTATTAAAAAAAATTTTATTTAAAGCTATGAAAAAATTCATATTTATTACTATTATTAAAGGAAACCTAATTCTGTAATTCGTTATTTATATTTTCATCAAAACAAGGGAATGAATTAATGAAAATTGTATCAACTCGAGTATTAATTGGGCCTAACTATTGGTCGAATTTCAGACAAAAACTAATAGAGGTGCGTCTCGATCTAGAAAATTACGAATATTCCCCAAGTAATACGTTAGAAGGTTTTAATGAGCGATTAAAAAAGTTAATGCCGACTTTATATAATCATTATTGCTCTCCAGGAGTCGCCGGTGGCTTTTTTATGAGATTAGATGAAGGCACCTGGCTTGGGCATATCATGGAACATATTGCTCTAGAACTGCAAAACCTTGCCGGCATGGATTGTGCTTTTGGTCGAACCTATGGGACAGATACTGAAGGCGTTTATGACGTCATATTTACCTATGAAGCTGAAGGAGCGGGCTTATATGCAGCGACGGCAGCATTTAATATTATTGATTGCCTTGCTAAAGGCGAAGATTATTTAAATCTACAGCAAGACATTGCTCAATTAAAAACTATAGCCATGCATGAAAAAATAGGTCCGAGTACAGAGACTATTCTTAAAGAGGCTAAGAAAAAGAATATTCCCATTACCCGCTTTAAAGATACCTCATTAATTACCTTAGGCTATGGAAAGCATCAAAAACGTGTTTGGGCTACTATTTCTTCACAGACTAGCTCTATCGCTGTTGATATTGCTACCCATAAGGACATGACTAAACAGCTACTCTTAGCAAGTTCAATTCCTGTTCCAGAAGGTGTCACTATCCATTCGTTAGCTGAACTAGACGACGCCATTGATTATCTAGAATTTCCAATCGTGATAAAACCATTGAATGGTAATCATGGTCGTGGTGTTATCACAAATATTCAAACAAAAGAAAAGGCCATTTTAGCCTTTAATTTAGCTCAAAAAGTTTCATCAGAAGTCATTATTGAACAATTTATTGAAGGCTATGATTATCGTTTTTTAGTTATTAATTACAAACTTGTTGCTGTAGCGAAAAGAACACCGGCAAAAGTTATCGGTGATGGTATAAAAACTATTCAACAACTTATCGATGAGGTTAATGACGATCCTAAACGTGGATTAGCACATGAAAATTGCTTAACAACTATTAAAATTGATGAAGAAACACACTCAATTTTAGCTGAAAATAATTTAACCCTTCATAGTATTTTAAAACCAGGCGAAGTTTTTTATTTAAAATGTACAGCTAATTTAAGCTCAGGTGGTACAGCCTCCAATGTTACCCATCAAGTTCACCCTGATAATATTGCATTAGCTGAGCGAGTAGCTCGTTTAATTCAACTGGATGTATGCGGTATTGACATTGTTTGCAAGAACGTTCGCGTTCCCATTAATAAACAGCGAGGCGCAGTCATTGAAGTCAATGCTAGCCCTGGTTTTCGTATGCATGTTGCGCCCAATGAAGGTGATCCTATTAATGTAGGCGCGCCTTTTATTGATATGTTATTTCCAACAGGTAAACCCTCTCGGATACCTATTGTTGCAGTAACAGGTACCAATGGCAAAACAACCGTTGTTCGCTTAATTGCCCTTTTTGCAAAGCAAGCAAACCACTATGTTGGCTATACAACAACTGAAGGTATTTATTTAGATAATAAGTTAGTGTATCGAGGTGACTGCAGTGGTCCTTTGAGCGCTCGTACGATTCTTTTAGAACCTCAAGTGGATTTTGCTGTCTTAGAATGCGCGCGTGGCGGAATTATTCGTTCAGGATTAGGATTTGATCAATGCGATATTAGTATTATCACTAATATTACAGCTGATCATTTAGGTATTGATGGCATTGATACCTTAGAAAAATTAGTTGATGTTAAATCAGTTGTTGCTCGTAGCACGCATAAAAACGGTTATGCCATATTAAATGCTGAAAATGATTTAGTTTATGAATTAAGAACTGAATTAAACTGTAATATTGCCTTATTTGCTTTTGCCGAAAATCAACGAATTAAACAGCATTGTCAAGCTGGTGGCTTAGCAGCTTTCATAGAAGATGAAATGATTGTTGTACAGAGAGGCAAAGAAAAACTTGGCATTGCTAAGATAAAAGATATCCCGCTGACTTTTAATGGCACGGCAACATTTATGGCCTGCAATATTCTACCTGCTGTACTGGTGGGGATTATTCGCGGCTTTTCAATTAAAATGATGGCGCAAAACCTATATAGCTTTCAACCAACCGTTGAAAACACACCAGGCCGTATGAATTTATTTAATCTTGACCACTGTCAAGTCATGATTGATTACGCACACAACGAAGATGCCTATATTCAACTTAAGAAATTTCTAGACAACAAAGATTATACTAAGAAAGTAGGTATTATTGCTGCAAGTGGTGATCGTCGTGATGAAGATATCGAAAGGCTAGGCTACTATGCTGCGCAAATGTTTGATGAAATTATCATTCGTCACAATAAAAATGGTCGTGGCAGAACGAATGAAGAGCTAACAAATTTAATTACTAAAGGCATTAAATCAGTTAATCCAAAAGCAAATATAAAAGTCATTTCTAAAGAATTTGAGGCATTAAACTATGCCATGAATCATGCAGAACAAAATAGTTTAATCTATTGCTCCGTAGATGATGTATTTGATTCTGTTGAATTTATGCTGGGCCAAGAACATGTCCAACCAGCAATGCAACTTAATGAGAACATTTTTCTATGATACGACCCAAAGGAAAACTACTGATTATTGGAGGCGCTGAAGATAGAGCAAATAAGCCACCTGATATTTATGAACATCGGGAAGAAATGTCACGTTATGAAATTTTAAGTGAACTTTTATCAGATTGTAGGACTAAGCATGTTGAAGTAGTCACTACAGGCTCAGAAGTTCAAGAAGAAGTTAAAAACTCTTATAAACGTGTTTTTCAAGAAATGGGATATAATAAGGTTGGATTTTTACCCATAACGGAAAGACATGAAGCTCGCAAAAAAGAATATTTAGATCGCGTACATAAGGCCCGGGCTATTTTCTTTACAGGTGGCGACCAGTTTCGAATTTCTACTATTTTAGGCGGTACACCAATTGTTGAAATTATTAAACAACGCTACTTAGAAGATGATGATTTTATTGTGGCAGGAACTAGCGCCGGAGCGATGGTCATGTCTTCTGTAATGATCACGTCAGGTGGTTTGACTGAAGCACTTTTGTATAGAAATTTAGCCACATCTTCTGGTTTAGGGTTTTTGCCTACTTGTATTATTGATACTCACTTTATAAAACGTGGACGCTTTGGCCGTCTTGCTCATGCAATTATCATGAATCCTGAACAATTAGGCATTGGCCTAGGCGAAGATACTGCTTTAATTATTAAAAATGGCACTGATGCTGAATGCCGTGGTTCAGGTATGGTGGTTATTATTGATGGTCGATATATTAACCAAACTAATATTACTAAAGTGAAAGAAGGGCAAGCCGTTTACGTAGAAGACTTAAAAGTTCATCTTTTAGTAAAAGGATGTCATTTTTCTTTAACTAAGCGTCGACTAGCAAACCCCGCAACTTCAACTAATTTCGATTAATGATATATGGATAGACTATGAAAATAGCAATTGCAGTGCATGGCGGTGCCAGTAAAAACTCATATTTTCTTAAAGAAAATAAAGAGGCAACAAAAGAGGGTTTAGCGAAAGCTTGTCAAAAAGGATATAAAGTTTTGCAAGAAGGTGGCAGCGCACTTGATGCAGTTGAAGAAGCTGTAAAAGTACTTGAAGATAGCCCTTACTTTAATGCAGGTCGTGGCTCTGCTTTAAATTGTTGTGGTGAAATTGAAATGGATGCCTCTATTATGGATGGTAAAGAACTTGATGCAGGCGCTGTTTCCATGATACGGGAAGTCAAAAATCCTATTTCTCTTGCTCGCTCAATTATGACTAAAACCAAACATGTTTTTTTATCAGGTTATGGTGCGCTTGAATTTGCGAAAAAGGAAAACTTTTCTTTAAAACCGCAATCATATTTCATTACCACGCATCAATATGAAGAATATGAAAAACTTAATTCTCAAGAAAGCTATAAAGATTTATTAAACAAGAAAGAAACAGGTACTGTTGGCGCCGTTGCCTTAGATTCGCATGGCAATCTTGCTGCTGGGACATCAACAGGCGGCACAAGTAATAGCCTACCTGGTCGTATTGGTGATAGTTGCGTGATTGGCGCTGGTTGCTATGCAAATAACAAGACTTGCGCCGTCTCAGGAACTGGCGAAGGTGAATATTTAATAACGGGAGTTATTGCTCATACTATTTCAATGCTAACCGAATTAAATATTCCTTTACAGGAAATATGTGAACAAGTACTTAATGAGCGCAATAAAAATCAAGGTGAGATTGGCGTTATCTCTGTAAATCCTCAAGGGGATATTGGAATATCATTTAATACAGAAATAATGAAACGAGCCTGGATCGGCCTAGATGGCAAGCTACATGTGAAAATTAATAAATAACGTGAATTCGACATGAAAGAAACTAAATTTCTTTTATGGCGCTAATAAATGTTAACTTGTGAATGTGAAACATTTTTATTAGATCCAGAAATCTTATAATAATGCCAATAAAAATCTACTTAGCGCTTTTAATTAAAATTTTTCTTAATTTTTTAAAGAGTGATATTGTTTGCTTCTGATTATTTTTACTATAACTTTCAGTCTGTTGTAATCTTATCTGATCGTAACTTAATAAAAATGATAAAATTTCTTTATTAAGATGAGGTAATTTTTTTTGGAGAACTTTACATTGTTTTTGCAAAGTCATTGCAGGGCTTGTTGGAATATTAAAACGTTTAAATTCTCTCTGTAATTTTTGGTAAGCTTTGGCTAAAGGGTCTCTTCTCTTATACTGGTTCAGTGCGTAAATTAATCCTGTAAGAAAAGTAAAACATAAGAAAACAGCAACAGCGGCTCTTAATAAATCAGTTGTATTCCAATGTTCCAAGCCTAATTTTTTTAATAAGTCTAATTGCGTATCTTGATTATAAAAAAGCAGCCATCGGTCAGCAAAAAAACCAAGTGTTTCCATAAATAATTGTGAACGTTGTAACCAACTTAAACTAGCAAAGTAATTACTTTTTTGTTGAGCTAAATTAGAAGATTGTAAATCATGAATGACCTTATCAATTCGTTCTGGGGCTATAAAACTTGTGGGGTCCACTCGCTGCCAACCTACATTTTCATGCCAATATTCAATCCAAGCATGAGCATTATTTTGCTGCATATCTAAATAGCGTCCGACACTATTCCATAGTCCCCCTTGATAACCTACAACTACCCGACTAGGTATACCAATAGCTCGTAAAATAATAGCGACAGCACTTGCGTAATGTTCACAATAACCTTGCCTTGATTCAAACCAGAATTCATCCATTTGATCTTTAGAAATTAATTCACTCGGTGTTAACGTGTAGTAAAAAGGCTGCTGTTTAATATATTCTGCAAGACTTTTAATAATTTGTTCAGGATTATTTTTTAAGTTTAAAAAATTCTCTCTTGCCCAAGAAACCAGTTGGTTGTTGACATTAGCTGGTAACTGTGTGTTCTGTTGTAACTCACTTGTGCTTAAAGGGTGATAAAGTTCTTTTCCTAATTGGATCCCATAAATTAAACGCCGCTGAATTTTTTCTTGGCTGGTTAAAACTAAGCCACGATTAGCTATAAACAGTAATTTAGGGTAAGCCGCTATGGGAAACCCTAAATAAAATAACCACTTTTTTTGGTGAGGATCTAACATCACTTCATAAGCCACATTTTGACGTTCATTCAATTCTTTAAGGGGTCTTAAGTCGCTTTGCCTTGTACCTACCGAGCTCCAGCTAACACCGTTATAATAATTAAGTATCAATCCCTGCCAGTAACCATTTAAAATTGGTTTATCTCTAAAGGTGACTCGAAATGCCGTTCGATCATCGGTAAATAACTGGGTAATTGAACCTGGACTTAAATTTTCGCTAAAACCTATTTGATTTAGAGAGTGCGTAGGTACTTGCCAAAGTGGTTTTGCAATTCGAGGAAAAATATAAAAAAGTACTAAACTAAAAGGTATTGCTATCAATACATATCTAAAGCTTCTAGAGCTTAAACTCTTTAGCGAAATTTGCTGAGCATTAAGCTTTAACATTAGCAATACATTTACTAAGATGGCGATAAATAAATAAACAACCATCCAAAGATTTTGATCAACTATTAAGGAGGTAAGGATAAGATAAAAATTACAAATAATTAAAAATTTGATGTCACGAAGACTATGGATTTCAAGACATTTTAGACCAATAAACGTTGCTAGAAATCCTATAAAAAATCCGCTATTAAACATATTGCCATAATACATTTTTAATAAAATGACCGTCCCTATTATAAAAATTAATTTAATCCACCCAGGTAGCGGCGAAAAACTAAAGTAAGTAGCAATAAGCTTATAACTTATCGCGCCAATGAGTAAGAGCGTTACCCAATAGGGAGATTGAAAAAAATGAGGAAAATAACATATTAATGTTATAATTAGCATGTAACGGGTTAATAATAATAGGTGAGAATGCTTGCTCATTGTCTTCATGAGTAAGTAGCCAATTGGCGTAAGCATTGCTGAAGATGTGCTTTGCCATGAGAAAACTTAGTACTTTGTGCCCCTAATTTAAGACTATATAAATCATCTTTAGCATCAGCAGCTTGTACCCAGTAACTTAAAAAGCGAAGTTTTCCTTCTAGATCAATTGCAGGTAAATCTTGTAATTGAAAAAGCCAATAATCACCTTTTGTGCTATTCATTGTTTTGATGTACCAACCTTGGCCTTTAGCAACAGTTTTCCAAGCAATTAAATTAGGTTGAGCCCAAGGATTTTCGACTTGCTTTAACTCGTATATTTCATTATCGCCAGCTAAAGCCACTTCATTTTTTTCTGGTAGACTAACTGGCATTGGCCAAAAACCTGGAAAAACAGGCTTTGGGTATACGTAAAATTGCCTATTGAAATAAGCGTAACTCCAAACTTTAAATAATCCTAAAGGGTAAAGGCTAGTAATTTTTATAGCTGGTAATTTAAAACATCCTCTTTCCCCTGTTTTTATGGACAAAATAAATTTAAATTCTTCTAAGAGTACTTCTTCTATGGCAATTGGCTCTTGTTGTAAACAATGAAATGTTAAGTCATAACGTATTTTTTTATTAGGTTGAATTAAAAGATGGACGCGCGCTAAACTTTCTTCTTCTGTATCATCAACCGATAGTAATTTAAGCCCCAAATCTTTTAAGTTAGCATGGGCCTCCCAAGCACTTCCCATCCCGATTAAAGATAATAAAAATACCATTAAAAAAATTAAACTGATTTGATAGTTAATTGCCGCAGTAAATAAAGTGATTAATACAAAAGCGTAGGCCCAACCAAAAGCAGATGGAACGATATAGATATTTTTAGAACCAAATACCTGTGGATTGCCCTTTTGATTACGGGCTTTAAACCATTTTTCTAGTTGATTAGATAGCTTCTTGTTCATAGGTAATTATACAGGAACTTGCACACTATCAGCTAAAAGCTCTGCAGCTGATATATTATTAGGCGCTTTCTTAAGTAATAATCGATGGTTAACAACTGCTGGTAAAATAGCTTGTATATCGTCAGGCCGGATAAAAGTACGCCCTTCAATAAGGGCATAAGCCTGAGCTGCTCGAATGATACCTTTTCCAGCTCTAGGGCTTAATCCATGATTAAACCAATCTTGATTACGGCTCGCTGTCAGCAATAATTGTACATAGTCTAATACTAAATCAGATATAACAATTTTCTCACATTGTTTTTGTAGTGCCATTAATTGAGCAGGTTCAATAACTGGTTCTAAAGCTGTAAACTTTTTGTTATCTGCTGGCGACTTTAGAATTTCTCGTTCAGCATCTGGAGGCGGATAGCCAATAGCTAAACGCATTAAAAAGCGATCTAGTTGCGATTCTGGTAATAGATAAGTACCAATGTGATAAGAGGGATTTTGGGTGGCAATGACAAAAAAAGGTTCCGGTAAGAGTTCAGTTCCAGCATCTGTGGTTATTTGCTTTTCTTCCATCGCTTCAAGTAAAGCACTTTGTGTTTTAGGCGGTGCACGATTAATCTCATCAGCTAGGATTAATTGAGCAAAAATAGGACCTTTGTGAAAATTAAATGTCCTTAGTTGAGGATCAAAAATTGACACGCCTAAAAGATCGCTGGGTAATAAATCGCTAGTAAATTGAATCCTTCTATATTGCATACCAGTTAACTGCGCCAGCCCATGACTAAGCGTTGTTTTTCCCATACCTGGGCTATCTTCAAGAAGCAAGTTTCCATTTGCTATTAAACAGGTAATACCTAGTTTAATAACTTCCTCTTTACCTAAGAGAACATTGCTTAGCGCATCCTGCAAGTATTTAATCATATAAAATAAGCAATTTTTGGTAGCTATTCATTAGTATAGAACGATAAATTGGTTGTTGCTTATTATGAGCACTTTATTATCGATTTATTGGGTAGTTTTTCTTTAAAAGGGTGCTATGCTAAGACTTAAACGCTTTCTAATTTTAACTATAGACCTCGCCTAACTTGTATATTTTATGTAAGTGCAAGGCGCAAGTGTTTTGAGGAGCGGAGTTTACAGTAAATGAGCACCGGAGAAACACTTGTAACGCAGCAATCGTATAAAAGAGGCAGGTTAGCAAGAGGTCTTATATAAAACAATATTTAATTAAGGACAATCATGATTGAGCTATATTATTGGCCAACCCCAAATGGACACAAAATAACGATATTTTTAGAAGAATGTAATTTACCTTATCAAATTATTCCAATTGATATTACCAAAGGTGATCAATTTAAAGAGGAATTTTTAAAAATTTCACCGAATAATAGAATGCCTGCCATTATAGATCAGGACCCTAATCTAAATAAACCCCTGGCTATCTTTGAATCAGGTGCCATATTAATGTATCTAGCTGAAAAAACTGGAAAATTTTTGCCTACAGAGATGGCGCCTCGTTATGAATGTTTACAATGGTTGTTTTGGCAGGTTGGTGGTCTTGGTCCCATGGCTGGCCAAAATCATCATTTTTCCCTTTATGCTTCTGAAAAAATAACTTATGCAATTGAGCGATATGTACGAGAAACATCTAGATTATATGGGGTTCTTAACAAACAACTAGCAGATCGAGACTTTATTGCTAACGAATACTCCATTGCAGACATGGCTTGCTATCCTTGGATAGTACCTTATGAAAATCAGCAACAAGATTTAAACAATTTTCCTCATTTAAAGCGCTGGTTTCTTAAAATGCAAGAACGTCCGGGCGTTAAGCGCGCTTATGAGAAAGGAAATGAAATAAAAACAAGTCCGGTCATGAGTGAAGAGGCTAAACGTATCCTTTTTCAACGAGGGAACGATAGACAATCCGTGTAAACCTCATTATAGCATTTTTTACTAAGTTTTAGACAAGAGACAAGCTCATTTAGCAATGGAATGCACTAAAAGAATTAAACCAGCTTGTAAGGCAATAGGAGCTTAGGGAAAGATACTCGACTTTAAATGGTTGATATTTCTTTTACTGAAAGTAGTCCCTTAATTAAGTAATGTCATATTAACCTTATTATGATCTAATTTCATACATAAATTTGCTCTTTAAGTAGCAAATTCGCTGCTTTAATTATCAATTACATTTTACTTTAAAGTGAATTAATAAAAAGTCTATTGTATCTAGTTAATTTTAGTTATGATGTAGCAACGCTTCTTTAATGGTCGGTTAATGCGAAGATTTGGTTTAATCCTTTTAATAGGGTTTTGCTTTTCTGCTGTACAAGCTGCTGATTTTAAAATCAATAAGGTTATAGTAGATAACAAAACAGTTTATATGGTTGATGCCGGTGCTTTCCCTTATGAAAGTAATGCCGAGCAGCTTAAAGCTAAGCTGTCTACGACTTTTAAACAGCCGGTTGCTGTTAATTTTGACAAGACCAAAAAGCTCTATGTAGTAACGGTTGGCCCCATCGCAGATTTACAATTAGCAAAAACTATTCAACAAGACATAAGTGGAAGTAATACCCCTTTAACGCCTACCACCACAGCTACAACCAGTGTTCCCCTTCCTTCCTCTATACCGCCCATAAATACAGTAGTAGAAAAGAAATTATGGAATTTAAGAAATGCTGATATCCGCGCTGTTATAGCTGAAGTATCCAGAGTAACAGGCAAGAATTTTATTGTTGACCCACGCGTACAAGGTAAAATTTCAATAGTATCCGCTACACCAATTTCTGATAAAGAATTATATCAAGTTTTTTTATCTGTTTTACAAGTATCAGGTTATGCTGCTATTCCTAGTGGTCAAGTTATTAAAATTGTACCTAATATTGATGCCAAAACGGTAACAACTGATTTATTAGATGACTTACGTCATCCACCACGTGGGGATGATATGATGGTTGAAGTTGTTCCCGTACGCTTTGTACCTGCCGAACAACTCATTCCTGTATTAAGGCCGCTCATGCCTCAATGGAGTAATGTATCAGCTTACGGCCCCTCTAACATGTTAATTTTATCAGGGCGTGCAAGTAATATTCATCAGCTGGCTAATATTATCAGGCAAGTTGATACCTCAACCGCAAACGGCATAGACATGGTACCTTTAAAATATGCTCTTGCTATGGATATTGCAGGTACACTTAAAGACTTGATTAAAACCCAACCGGGCATGGCTGGCCATGCACAGGTTATGCTTGCAGCCGATGATCGTAGTAATTCTATTTTAATTAGTGGCAGCCGAACTGATCGATTGCGGTTACGCTTACTTATTTCTCGATTAGACAAACAAAATCCAAACGGTACAAATAGTAATACTCAAGTTGTTTATTTAAGCTATTTAAGAGCAGAAGATTTAGTTCCTATTTTAGCAGGTATCGCCCAAGCCAACTTTAGTGGTAATGTAGGCACAACCATTGGCACTATTACTAGACCAGAACTAGATAGTACTAATCCAGCTTCTAATCTTGTTAATAATAATTCTAATACCCAAACAACGACTACAACTACGCAAACTCCCGCCCCTTTTGCAGCCAACCCTTCTGCAACACCTAATACCAGCGGCGCTACTACTCAAAATGAAGGTACCACCAAGCCTACAGTACAAATTATTGCTGAACCTAATACCAATTCTATTATTATTAACGCCCCGGTTAGTTTAATTCGCATTCTAAAAAGCGTTATTGGTCAACTAGACATTAGACCAGCTCAATTATTAATAGAAGCATTAGTTGCAGAAGTTGATGCAGCAGATATCAATAGTTTAGGAATTGAGTGGGGAAGCGTTGGTGTTGGTTCTAGAGGAGATAATCTATTTGATTCTCCTGTGACCCCCTTTAGACCAGGATTTGCTATTATAAATTCGCAAATTAGTATTGATAATTTCCAAGCGCAGTTATATGGCTTAGTACAAAGACGAAAAGCTAATGTTTTATCGACACCCTCAGTCGTGGTACTCGATAATCGACAAGCTAAAATTTTAGTCGGTAAACAAATTTCTGTAGCAAGTACATCTTATCCGAATAATGGAGGCGGCACTACAGTAGCGAGCCCATATACTACATTTGATCGGGTAAATGTCGCTTTGCATTTATATGTAAGACCACAGATTACACGCGGTAATGGCATACATTTACAGATTGACCAAGGTAATGACACTATTGATCCGTCAACGGCTTTAGACTTAAGCAACCCTATTTTCAAAATAAGTAGTATTGTCACCTCTGTACATGTTGAAAGTGGTAATGTGGTTGTTTTAGGCGGCTTAACACAAGATAGCTTAGGAACGGATAATAATGGTATTCCGATTATTGGTGATATTCCAGGCTTGGGCAGATTTTTTCAACATAATGTGCGTTCACGTGAGAAACGTGTTTTAATGGTCTTTATTCGCCCTATTATTTTAAGAACACCACGTGACGCTGTTCATGTAACAGGCTCAAAATATAATGATTTAAGACAAGATGAGCTTGCTTTTTTACGCTCACAAGATTATGACCCGAACTACAGTAAAATGATTTTACCACCGCTTAAAGAAGCCGACTTACCCAAGCCATTTAGTCGCTCTGTGCAGCAAAAAGTAATTATGACCAAATGATAGAACCGGAAACACAAGTAGAGTTAACAAAAAAACAATTGCCCTATGCCTTTGCTAAAGCTAACGGTGTTATAGCAACGGTAGATGACAATGATCAATGCATTTTATTCCACTTGCCTAATCCATCCTTATCGATATTAGCTGAAGTTAAACGGTTTTTACAATGTGATCTAAGATTAAAAGAGGTTACAGAAAGTGAGTTTCAGCAGCATTTAACTAATTATTATCAATCTAAATCATCAATTTTAGATGCGGCAGAAGGCATGGAAGGCGATATTGATTTATCATTACTTGCAGGTCAATTACCTACTAGTGAAGACCTATTAGATAATCAAGATGATGCCCCTATCATTCGCTTACTAAATGCTTTATTTACTCAAGCTATCAAGCAAAAAGCATCTGATATCCATATTGAAACATATGAGAATCGCGTCATAGTACGTAACCGAATTGATGGTGTTTTGCATGAAGTTTTAGAAATTCAGCGAGCTATTGCGCCTTTAGTTATTTCTCGTGTTAAAGTAATGGCAAAATTAGATATCGCTGAAAAACGTATTCCACAAGATGGTCGAATTGCCTTGCGGATTGGGGGACATAATGTTGATGTACGAGTATCGACATTACCATCAAATCATGGTGAAAGGATTGTACTCCGTATTCTAGATAAGCAAGCTGCCCAATTAGACTTAGGCTTGTTAGGTATGGCGCCTGAGCCTTTGCGAATTATTCGCAACTTAATTTCGCAACCTCATGGTATTATTTTAGTAACAGGCCCCACAGGCTCTGGTAAAACGACTTCACTCTATGCCATGCTTACCGAATTAAATGAAGTAAGTCGTAATATCCTTACTATTGAAGATCCCATTGAATATGATTTACCTGGAATTGGGCAAACACAAGTAAATACAAAAGTTCAAATGACCTTTGCAAAAGGCTTAAGAGCCATTCTCCGTCAAGATCCTGACGTGGTCATGATTGGCGAAATTCGCGATTTAGAAACGGCTGAAATTGCTGTACAAGCAAGTTTAACAGGCCATTTAGTTTTATCTACTTTACATACTAATAGTGCGCTTGGGGCTTTGACCCGCTTAATAGATATGGGAGTAGAATCCTTTCTCCTTTCGTCAAGTATTATAGGATTAATGGCGCAAAGGCTGGTTAGAAAGCTCTGCTCAGCATGTAAAACGCCTCATAATTTACGTGATGATGAGAAAGAGTTAATGGGTATAACCAATGAAATAGATATTTCAAATGTATGCGAGCCTAAAGGCTGTGATATTTGTAATCAACTTGGTTACAGAGGCCGAACCGGCATTTATGAGTTAATTATTATTGATGAAAATTTACGTGGCATGATTCATAGAAATGATAGTTTGCAAACGATGGATAATTACTTACGTCCCCAAGTTCCAACAATTCGCCAAGATGGATTTAAACGGGTATTGGCTGGTGATACTTCTTTGGCAGAAATTTTACGCGTCACAAGTCAGCATTAATCAATTTTTGCTCAATTTGATATTTATTATAAATCTTAGTAGTATTAAAGATAATGCAAAAAACTTAATAAGCATTTAATTTAAAAAAAGGGGAAATGATGGATAAAGAAAAAAATCCCAACAAACCGCTTCCTGAAAATAATAAAGACAAGAAAGATATTGAACGTGAGGACGAAGAAGGTGAAGGTGGAAGGAAAGACGGACATGATAAAACATTAGAAGATACCTTTCCTGCTAGTGATCCACCAGCAACTTATTAGTTCTTTGTAAGCGTTTACTTTTAAATTTAATCTCCCCTCTAAGTATCACTGCGGGTTTGCAGCACCTAGGAGATTTGATTTCTAGATGCCGCGAACAAGTCGCGGCATCTAGGCCTTAAGTCGTAGCAGGTAGCTTTGGGTGCCGGCCTGCAAGGCCGGAACCCGGGTTTCACTGCGTTTCACCCAGGCTACTTATTGCTTATATCAAACAACTAGCTTCTTACGCCACGTAGTGCCAGTTGGCCCATCTTCTAATTCTATGTTGTGATTGAGTAAAGTTTCTCTTATCTCATCAGCTTGCTGCCAATTTTTGGCAATACGGGCTTCACGACGTTTTTCAATTAAACTTTCTATAAATTCTTTATCAATGTCAGCTGATTCGGCTTGCAAAAATTCAGCAGGGGAACTTTGTAATAAGCCCAATAGACCAGCTAATTTTTTTAAAGTATTAGCTAGTGCTGGCTTTTGAGTTTTATTAAATTCGTGGCTCAACTGAAATAAAATAGATAAAGCAATAGGCGTATTAAAGTCGTCGTTCATCGCCTTGTTAAATTCGTTTATCCATGCCTCATCCTCTTCATTCGTATTAGTAACATCTTTTATAGTCTGATAAAGCCTTGATAGCGCCTTCGCAGCATTATGAAGATTATCTTCTGAGTAATTAAGAGGGCTACGATAATGACTACTTAAGAGAAAATAACGAATAACTTCAGGATGATGATTTTTCAAAACGTCCTGGATAGTAAAAAAATTACCTGTTGATTTTGCCATCTTTTCATTGTTCACTTGCAGCATACCTACATGCAACCAATAATTGGAAAAAGGTTTATCACTAGCTGCTTCACTTTGAGCAATTTCATTTTCATGATGAGGAAATTGTAAATCTAGACCACCGCCATGGATATCAAACTGCTCGCCTAAAGCGTCCATAGCCATAGCTGAGCATTCGATGTGCCAACCTGGCCGCCCTTCTCCCCAAGGTGATGGCCAACTTGGTTCTTCGGGTTTAGCTCTTTTCCATAACACAAAATCAAGTGGTGAATGTTTTTCTTTAACCACTTTAATACGAGCGCCAGCGATAAGACCCTCTAAATCTTTATGAGATAACTTGCCATAATCTTTAAAATGCTCAACTTCAAAACAAATATCACCATTTGCACTTTGATAAGCATATCCCTTTGCAAGCAAACGTTCAATTAAATTAATAATTGAACTTATATACTCTGTAGCTCGTGGTTCAAAGTCTGGTGGTAAAATATTCAAAGCAGCTGTATCAGCATGCATAGCCCGAATATATTGTTGTGTCAGCTCTTGAATAGAAACACCACGCTCTCTAGCACGTAATATAATTTTATCGTCAATATCAGTAATATTACGTACAAATTTAACTGCATAGCCCTGACTTCTTAAAAACCTTACAATCACATCAAAACAAACCATTGATCGAGCATGCCCAAGATGACAATAATCATAAACAGTTATCCCGCAAGTATACAAACCAATTTTACCAGGTGTAATGGGATTAAAAACTTCTTTTTTACGGGTTAAGGAATTATATAAATAAAGCATGATCCTCTCTTTCTAAGCATTTAAATTGCCAGTTGTGACTAAAAAGTAATAAAACTAATAACTGTTAACTTATTTTTCCCCATGTGTCTTTTAAGTCGACTACGCGGTGAAATGCAGTGACTTTATTTTTATCAGATGTATTAACACAATAATAGCCTAAACGCTCAAATTGAAATACTTCTCCTAACGGTTGATTAACTAAGGAAGGTTCACATAGCGCTTCCTGCACTTTCATGGAATTAGGATTTAAAAATTGCAAAAAATCTTCTTCGCGAGCAGGATTTGAATCATTAAATAGTCGATCATATTGATAAACTGTTACTTTATGAGCATGCTTACATGAAACCCAATGTATAACACCTTTAACTTTTCGGCCTTCAGGATTTTTACCTAAGGTGTCAGGATCATAAGTGCAATGAATTTCCTTTATCTCATTATTATCATCATAAACTACGTGATTACAACGTATAACATAAGCATGTCTTAAACGTACTTCAGCCCCAGGTGATAAACGAAAATAACCTTTAGGTGGCTCTTCCATAAAATCACTGCGCTCTATAAAAATTTCACGGGTAAAGGGTAAGCAACGTGTTCCTGCGTCAGGATTATTTTGATGATAAGCTGCATACAGTTCTTGGGTTTCATCAGGGAAGTTATCAATGATAACTTTAACTGGATTAAGCACACATAATGCGCGCTTAGCCGTTTTATTTAATTCTTCTCGTACGCAAGCTTCTAAAATAGACATGTCAATCACAGAATCGCTACGGGAAAGACCTATCTCTTCACAAAATTGACGAATAGCAGCTGGCGGATATCCTCGTTGACGCATACCTCTTAATGTTGGCAAGCGAGGGTCATTCCAACCCTGCACAATTTTTTGTTCTACAAGCTGCCTTAATTTACGCTTACTTGTAACAGTGTGTGATAAGTTAAGTCGGGCAAACTCTGTTTGTATTGGCCTAGCAGGCACAGGTAGATTTTCGATAAACCAGTCATAAAGAGGTCGATGATCTTGAAACTCAAGCGTACACAATGAATGGGTTATTCTTTCTAATGCATCAGAAATAGGATGAGCATAATCATACATAGGATAAATACACCACTCATCTCCTGTGCGTTGATGCTGAGCATGTCGAATACGATATAAAACTGGATCACGCATATTAACGTTACCTGATTGCATATCAATGCGCGCACGTAAGACATGAGTACCATCAGGAAATTCGCCTGCTTTCATACGAGCAAATAAATCTAAATTTTCTTCAACCGTACGAGTGCGATAAGGACTTTCTTTTCCTGGTTCCTGTAATGTACCTCGGTAAGCGCGTATTTCTTCCATACTCAAACTATCTACATAGGCTTTGCCAGCTTTAATTAACAAAACAGCATAATCATAAAGTTGCTGATAATAATCTGAAGAATGAGTTATGTCTTTCCACTCAAAGCCAAGCCATTTAACATCATCAATAATCGCTTTGACATATTCATCTTCTTCTTTAATAGGATTAGTATCATCAAAACGAAGATAGCAAACGCCTTTAAATTCTTCTGCTATACCAAAGTTTAAGCAAATAGATTTAGCATGACCTACATGCAAATAGCCATTTGGTTCTGGTGGAAAACGAGTAACAACGGATTGATGTTTTCCCGTAGCTAAATCATCTGTTATCAGTTGTCGAATAAAATGTGTACGTTTTTCATTAATTTCTGTCATGGTTTACTCTATCTTATCGATGGCTTGTCGCATGTCTCTAATTAAGCTTGCACCTGCAGTATATATATCTTTATCTTCTTGATAAGCTTCTATAATTTGATTAATTAAAGCTGCTCCTACAATGACGCCATCTGCAAATTCAGCAACTTGTGCTGCAACAGCAGGTGTTTTAATGCCAAAGCCAACCATTAACGGCAAATTAGTTTGTTCTTTTCTCTGCTGATAAAGAGCCTTTACACTTGTTAAATCTAAAGCATTTGAGCCTGTCACGCCTTTTAAAGACACATAGTATAAATAACCGCGACCATATTGATTAATTAATTCCATGCGTTCAGTAGTTGTTGTAGGCGAACAGAGATAAATACTATATAAGTCATGGGCATCCCAAATGGCTGTCACTTCTTTTGCTTCTTCAGGCGGTAAATCAACTAAAATTGTACCATCAACACCTACTTCTTTGGCTCGCTTGGCAAAGCAATCATAGCCATAATATTCAATAGAATTAGTATAACCCATAAGTACAATGGGTGTGTCATTATCTTTATTACGAAAATCTTCTACCATTGTTAATACATCATCAGTCGTGATGTTATAACGCAGCGCTCGCTCCATAGCTGCTTGGATAACAGGACCTTCTGCCATAGGATCTGAGAATGGAATACCAAGCTCCAAAATATCTGCACTAGCTGCAACAAGAGAATGCATTAATGCTACAGTTGCTTCAGGATAAGGATCACCTGCAGTCAGATAAGGGCTTAACATCTTCTTTTTATTGGCTCGCAAGGCGGATATTGTTTTTTCAATACGACTCATTATAAACTCCAATTACCAAGCATTGATTTATATGCACAGACCATCAATACTTGCTACAGTATGGATGTCTTTATCACCCCGGCCCGATAAATTAACAATAATACTTTGCGTAGGTTGCATTGTTTTAGCTAATTTCATAGCATAAGCAACGGCATGGCTTGATTCTAAAGCAGGAATGATACCTTCTACTTTGGTTAAAGTCCGGAATGCATCAAGAGCCTCATCATCATTTATTGCTACATATTGCGCGCGACCTATATCTTTTAAATGCGCATGCTCAGGCCCAACGCCCGGATAATCAAGGCCTGCAGAGACAGAATGTGTATCTTTGACCTGCCCATACTCATCACAAAGTAAATAGGTACGATTACCATGTAATACACCTGGCTTACCCGCAATTAAAGAAGCTGAGTGCTGGCCAGTTTCAATCCCTTTTCCACCTGCTTCAACCCCATATATTTGCACAGTTTCATCATTTAAAAAGGGATAAAATAAGCCCATAGCATTCGAACCGCCACCAACACAAGCGACTAAAGCATCCGGGAGGCAAGCTTCTTTTTCTAAAAATTGTTGGCGTACTTCTTGGCCAATGATTGCTTGAAAATCTCTTACCATTTGTGGGTAAGGATGTGGTCCTGCAACAGTGCCAATAATATAATATGTATTATCGATATTACTTACCCAGTCACGCATCGCCTCATTAAGTGCGTCCTTTAATGTTTGCGACCCTGCAGTAACAGGAATGACTTCCGCACCTAACAATTTCATCCGATAAACATTGACTGCTTGCCGCTTAACATCCTCAGCGCCCATATATACAACGCATTCTAAACCTAGCTTCGCTGAAACAGTTGCAGTAGCAACCCCATGTTGGCCTGCACCCGTCTCAGCAATAATACGTGTTTTACCCATTCTTTTAGCTAATAAAGCTTGTCCTACCGTATTATTTATTTTGTGAGCACCGGTATGATTTAAATCTTCTCTTTTTAAATAAATTTTGGCACCTTGAGCTAAGCTTGTTAATCGCTTTGCAAGATATAAAGGAGATGGGCGACCAACATAATCTCGTAACTCCTCTTTTAACTCCGCTAAAAAGCTCTCATCATTTCGGTAAGTTGTATAGGCTGTTTGTAATTCATGCAGAGCATGCATTAGAGTATCGGCAACAAAAATACCGCCGTAAGGACCAAAATGCCCTTTTTCATCAGGGAGTTCTTTATTCATAATTTTCTCTTAATGCTTTAACAAATTGAACCATTTTATAATGATCTTTTATACCTGGCGACTGCTCGATACCACTGCAAACGTCAATAGCCGCAGGCGATACCTTGTTTATAGCTTCCTGAATATTAGCTGTCGTTAATCCTCCAGCTAAAATGATTGGTTTTAAACATGCCTCGGGAATATTATTCCAATCAAATATTATACCCGTACCACCATAATCATGCTGAGAAGGTGTATCTAATAAAAAAGCAGATGCCTGTGGATATAAGCTCATCATTTTGCTTACTTCATCTTTATTCTTTACTGGCAGCGCCTTAATATAAGGTAAATTAAATTGGCTGCAAAAGGATTCTGATTCGTTACCATGAAATTGTAACCACTGGACAGGTAATTCATGGATAACTTGCCAAACTTCTTCAACGCTAGGGTTAACAAAAACTGCAACAATATTAATAAATAAGGGTAAAGGCGTAATAAGCCTTTTAGCGTCGTCAACAGAAATCGCCCGTTTACTTCCCTTATAGAAAATTAAACCAATAGCATCAACACCTAATGATAGCGCATGGGCAATATCTTCTTGGCGCGTCATCCCACACATTTTAATCCTAGTCTTATAACTTTGCATTTAACGCTCCGACAGGAATAAAGGATTAGAAGCGTTGGCTATAATACCAAACTCTTTAGGATAAGTAACATTTACTAAATATAAACCATAAGGTGGTGCAGTTTCAGCGCCTAAACGTCTATCAGCCGCTTGTAATACTTCATGAACCCAAATAACCGGTTTTTTCCCTGAGCCCACCGCAATTAATACGCCAGCAATATTTCTAACCATATGATGCAAAAACGCATTGGCGATAATATCAATAATAACTAAGTCCCCTTGCCTTGTTACTTGTATATAATGAATGTTACGCATGGGTGTATTAGATTGACATTCTACTGAGCGAAATGAAGTAAAATCATTTTCTCCTAGTAAATATTGACTAGCTTCATGCATGTGCACATGATTTAATTGACGATATTGCCAGGTTACATTACCACGCAGCAAAGCAGGACGAATAGCTGAATTGTAAATAATATAGCGATACTGACGTGATAAGGCTGAATAGCGTGCATGAAAATTATCAGGCATTTCTTTGCCCCATCTTATACAAACATCTTTAGGCAAATAAGAATTAGCCCCTTGTATCCAAGAACGAATAGAGCGCTCTTTTATGCAATCAAAATGGATAATTTGGTTGGTTGCATGCACACCAGTGTCTGTCCGACCAGCACAAACAACATTTATCTTACAATCGGCAATACGACTAATCGCTGTTTCGATAACTTGTTGTACAGTATGTAGCCCTGTTTGCGCTTGCCAACCATGATATTGGCTTCCATCGTATTCAACCCCTAAGGCGATACGCATACGCATTTCCTACTAAAATTGGCCAATGTATAACACCATACTATATTTGTCTAGGGAATAAACGCTAAACATCTGAATATCTTCACAAAAAAATAATTAGTCTATTTCAGAGAAAATTAACCTATTTATTTAGCTGTTGTAATAATTTTTCTGCTTGTACTTTTTGTTCAGCATTACCAAACTTTATAACTTCTTCCAGAGATTGCTCAGCTGACTCAAAATCTTCCATAGCAATATAGGTTTCCGCTAGAGAAAGTAAGGTATTTAAGGCTGTTTGACTTTTAACTAATTGAGAATCAGATGATAAATTTTCTGTGTTGGCATTCTCAGCAGTGCTATTTTCCGACTTCATTTGATTTATACTTCCTGTTTCCTCAGTATTTAAAGTCTCATGCGAATCTGATAAATTTTCATTAACTGTATCTTTAGTTGTATCTAAAGAAGGATCAGTTGCTAATGGTACTGACGTTTCAGTCTTTGCAGAGTTTGCATCAGTTTTAGGCTTAATATTTTTTAATAAATCTTCTATTTGATCATCAATCACAAAATCCAAAGACTGCTCATCACGTATCATTTGCTTAGGCTTAGGTTTAATTAATTTATCTAGACCAGGCTCAAAATCAACAGCATAATCTTCTTCATTATTCAGCTTATATGGCATATGTGAATCAGTCGGCTGCTGGATTTCATTAAAAGATTCATCATTGGGCATTAAGGGGTCTTGCCCAATATCTGATTCTAATTCATTTGCCACATAATTAGCATCTTGATGTGGCTTGTTTTTTATACCAGAGGTAGCATTTTTAGTTAAATTCATCTCAGAGGAAGAATTTGCCTTCTTAATACTATTATTTACTTCCTCAATACTTACTTCCTTTGCTGATTCTGCTGGTGCTCTTGGTGCTTGAGAAATGGAGCTCTGTTGCTTTTCAATTACTTGATTATTTGCAATCGAAGCTTCATCATCACTTACTTTATCTGTATTATCTAATGAGCTTAAGGCTGGATTAGAGTGCTTTATTTCTACAGCTTTCTCCTGTTGGCTTAAGTCTATCGCTTCACTGTGGGGATTTTTTAACTGTTCCTTGTCATTATCAGTTTTAATAATTGCGGTTGGTTCAACTTCTGTAATAGGCGCAGAGTGTGCTTGCATTTTTTGTACTGTTAATGGCTCTACCGGTGAATTTTTGGTAGGTGATGTAGACTTATCTAATTCTGTTATACTGGCATTGGCCTGACTATAATCGCTTTCAGGCGATGTTTTTTTATAAGAATTATTAACAGTAGGCGGAACAATAACCGTCGTTTCAGCGTCCTCATTTAGCTCCTCTTCTTCAGCTTCGCGATGTCTAAGCCAAAGCCAGTAAAGCAGCCCATAGAGAATCACAATCGAACTTCCCCCCATAAGTAACCAATACAACCAAGGAAAACTATCAGATGAATTTAAGGAACTAGTTTGTGCATGCAAGCCCTGACGTTCTTGCATAATAACCTTTAACTGTTCCTGTAAAATCGCCATTGCTTTTTGTTGTTTCTTCACTTGCTGCTGTAACTGATTATTAGCAGCTTTTAATTTATCCAGCTGATCTTTTATTAAGGAGTTTTCTGTGCGTACAGTATCAAGTGCAGCCAAAGTAACACCGAGCCCCGCGCTAATCGCTATATTATTGCTTTTTTGTGCAGCTAAATTTTTAGACGATTTTGGAGTAATAGAAGGTATGGTGGTATTTGATGTAGTAAAGAATACTTCTGGTGCGGGTAAAGAAGCTGCGTCATTAGGTAAACTTGGGGTCTCTAAATTAAATTTTGGGAGGGGCACAATTTTAGATTCAAAGTAGGTCGTATCTGATTCCTTAATTTTAGAGTTCTTAGTAGAATTATTGATATAGGGAGGAAAAATAACATGCTTAATTTCTTGCTTATTGCGCCAAGCTACGTCATGAGCAGCTATTTCTTCTATTGCTAACCGCATAGGTATTTGAACTATCTGCTCACTAGAAGGAATTTTAAGGCGCTCACCAACTTGTAAACCATTTAAATTACCTTTGGTAAAAGCATCTAAATTTGCGCCAACAATAGCTAATATCACTTGAGGCAAGGTTGCCTCAGCAGTTTTATATCTTTGTGCAATCTGCCAAATACTTTCATTAGCTAATGTAGGCCCATAAGTTACTTCCAGACCTTCATTACCAATTTTACCATTCATATCTTGATAAACAGGTTTATCAACAACACCAGGTTCGCCAATATCTATTTTATTAATATTAACTTTTTTGCTGCCCGTTACAAAACTAGACTTTTTGACCTTATAACCTGGTGGATCTAACAAGATAGTATAGGCACGATAGATCTGTCCAGCAGGCCAGGCTAAATCAACTACAATTTGAAGATAAGGCTCTGGAATTCGTTCGGTAGAAGTGATAACAATAATGGGCTGACCATTGGGATCTTTTTTTATACTAAAGCGCAGAAATGACAATATTTCATTGGCAGTTAAGCCAATCCGTGCATATTCTTCCACTGAGGCTAGAGTTACTCTTATGTTATCTAAAGAAACCCCATCAATGTCTGTAATTGGAATCTCAGCATTAAAGGGCTGATTAAGATACGAATGTATCTCTATCTCACCCATTCCCATACCAAAAACTGATATAGGCAGCGATAATGATAAAATCGCAATACCAAGACAATTTAATTTCAAGCAGCGCTCCCTGCGAGGATTAATCCATTTAAATTATAGAAAAATAACATCTATATCCTTGTTATTCAACAAATTCACTACAAATCTCTTGCAAATAAGCATTTTGGAAAACTGTGAGTGAGAAGATAAGATTAGTCAAAAAAAATGGGCTAAAAAAAGCACTGCGTAGTGGAAGTACCCTTTCTTTCGCCTAAGTTTGGCTTTCAATAGCAATTTTAGAAAAAGACTAATAACTTATAAATTGCATCAAAACGATTAGTACTACATAATTCTTATACTTTAATTAAATAGATTAATATGAAAGCGACTCTTTTAAATGGTAGACAACTGGCATCAAAGTTAAGAACGGCTGTAGCACAAGAAATATCAGCAAGGAAAAAAACTGGTATTACTCCTCCAGCATTAGCAGTCATTTTAGTTGGTGATGATCCGGCATCTGAAATTTATGTAACCAATAAAAGGCGAGCTTGTGAGGAAGCTGGTATTACCTCTGTTGCTTTTAATCTTCCGGGCAGTACTAAAGAAGAAAAATTAGTCGATTTAATCCAAGAATTAAATCTTAATAATAATATCGACGGTATATTAGTCCAATTTCCCTTACCAGCAACTATAGATGGTGATCGCATTATTGAATGTATTACACCTTCTAAAGATGTGGATGGTTTTCATCCCTATAACGTAGGCCGTTTAGCGCAACGCATTCCTCTTCTAAGGCCATGCACACCGTTTGGTATTATTCAACTGCTTGATTTTTATGATATTCCTCTGCGGGGAAGAAATACTGTTGTCGTGGGCTCATCTAATATTGTTGGGCGCCCTATGGCTTTAGAGTTTTTACTTGCGGGTGCTACTGTAACGATTTGTCATCGCTTTACTAAAGATTTAGAACCTCATATTAAATTAGCCGATATTATTGTAGTCGCTACGGGTGTATGTGATTTGATTGAACCTCAGTGGTTAAGTAAATCGCAAGTTTTAGTCGATGTAGGCATACATAGATTAGACAGTGGTAAACTAAGAGGTGATGTTAACTTTGATGCTGCAAGTCAACAGGTAGGTTGGATAACGCCTGTACCTGGTGGCGTTGGTCCAATGACCATAGCAACTTTGCTGCAAAACACATTACATGCTCATAAGCAACAAAGGAAAGAATTATCGATCTAATTCATCCCAGTCAAATTCGCCATCCAATTCATCAATATTTTCACGTAAGCGTTTACGCTCTAGCTTATCCTCCAACATCTTACGAATACGCTTTTTATGCGCTAAATCCGCTTCCTCCTCTATTGGAAATTCAGAATAAGCATGGGCGTCATCATCAAATTCTCGATCATATTCTCTTGGTAAGTTCATCTTAGTTTCCACGTAGTTTAAATCAATTAATATCTGTTTAATTTTTTAACAATTGGTTCTTATATTTTCAATATAGATTATTTTGAAAAAAAATGTAAAAATAATTTTTGATTAATCTGCGTAGATTAGTAGCAGTTAAAGCCGTATACTTTATAAATTTTGCTAAATCAAAAAGTTATGCTCAGCTATCAACATGGCTATCATGCCGGAAATTTTGCAGATGTAGTTAAACATATTACTTTATGTCGTATCCTAAATTATTTAACCCAAAAAGATAAAGCTCTATTTTATCTCGAAACCCACGCAGGCTCTGGTTTTTACGATTTACAAGATAATAAAACAAAAAAAACAGGTGAAGTTAATACAGGTATCGTTCCTCTTTGGCAGGTCAGTAACACCTTACCACCGCTATTTGACCCGTATATAAGAGTAATTGAATCCTTAAATCCAGATAAACAATTACGTTACTATCCTGGGTCACCTTCCTTAGCTCTAGCAAGCTTGCGTAACCAAGATCGCGCCACCTGCCTTGAGTTACATCCGCAAGAATTTCATCAACTAAAAACTATACCACACTTTAATAAACGTGTTTTCTTCAGCAATACAAATGGAATTACAGCATTAGAGGCATTATTGCCACCGCCAGAGCGTCGTGGGCTTATTTTTATTGATCCCTCCTATGAAATTAAAACGGAATATAAAGAGCTTGCTAATGCAGTTAATAAAGCCCTACATCGTTTTGCAACAGGTGTTTATTGTATATGGTACCCAATACTAAGTCGGGGCCTACATGCGCAATTAATTGAAAAAATACAGGTTAATAAACCTAGGACTAAATTGCGTATTGAATTTTCATTAAGCTTACCTAATGAGGCAGGCATGACAGGTTGTGGCTTGTTAATTATTAATCCTCCTTATAACCTCGCTCAAGAAATGAAAATAATTTTGGAATATTTAACTAAAATTTTTAATCCTAATAAATCATTTTATTTAATTGAATAACGTGATATCTATAATTAAATAAATTTGTGACTTATGAAGGAATGTTGTGTTAGTAATACCATTATTAGCTTTTAGAGATAACTATATTTGGCTTCTTATTGACACTATTGGGAATGTAATTTGTGTTGATCCAGGTGAAGCACAGCCTGTTATAGATTATTTACAAAGAACTGGATTCTCCCTTAAAGCTATTTTACTTACGCATCACCATATGGATCATGTTGGCGGCGTTCCTGAGCTATGTTCAGCCAATCCTAAAACTATTGTCTATGGGCCACCCGATACAAGAATTCCTTTTGTTCAACACACTTTAAGTGATAATGACATAATTGAACTTGAACCTTGGTGTTTTCAGATTTTTAATATTCCTGGTCATACCTCAAGTCATATTTGTTATTTTGAAACCAATAAACGACTCCTATTCTGCGGGGATACTCTATTTTCTGCAGGGTGTGGTCGAGTTTTTGATGGAACCTATGAGCAATTACTTAATTCTTTAAATCTGATTAAAAATTTACCAGAGGAAACAAAAGTTTACTGTGGTCATGAATATACACGACAAAATCTACGTTTTGCTGCAACTGTAGAGCCCAAGAATTCAGCTATTCAAAAGCTGCAGCAGGAATTAGCACAAAATACTAGCACTTGTTCATTACCCTCTACTCTTTCTTTAGAAAAAGAAATTAATCCCTTTTTACGCATAAATGTGCTACCCGTAATAAACTATGCCAAAATGCATGGTTGCAAATCAGAAGAGCCTCTAGCAATTTTTAAACAAATAAGGGATTGCAAAGACAATTTTAGTTAAATTAATTCATAAATTCAAAAATTTAGCCAGAATAAAATGTAAAAAAATGTTCCTCACCTATTCTATATCGAGTACACTGTTAGGCCATTTGGCTAGAGACAGGCTTTAATATTGAAGGCTAAAAGAACTATTCGAATAAAACTAATTTTACTATTACAATTCTGCTTTCTTTTAAATCCAGTTCAAAGTGCTTCAGTTCCAACCGTTTGGGATGAGTTGCGTAATCATTTTTCAATGACTCATGAAGTTAATCAACCTGAAGTACAAGCACAGATACGCTGGCTAGTTTCTCATCCAGGCTATATTCAGAAACTTGCCCAGGCTGAGCCATATATCTATCATATAGTTACCGAAATAAAAAAGAGAAAGTTACCCGGAGAACTTGCTCTAATACCTATGCTTGAAAGTGCTTACGATCCATTTGCTTACTCTGGTGCAGGCGCTGCAGGTTTATGGCAGCTAATGCCAGGAACGGGTAGTGAGTTAGGTTTAAAACGTGATTGGTGGTTTGATGGCCGTCGTAGTATTGGCTTATCAACTAATGCTGCACTGAACTATTTAGCCTATTTAAATCGGTTTTTCCACGGTGATTGGGTGTTAGCGATTGCTGCTTATGACTCTGGGGAAGGAACTGTTCTGCGTGCCATAAAGCATAGCCGACAGAGATATCGCACACGCTTTTGGACCCTGCCTCTACCAAATGAAACGAGATTTTATGTTCCACGCTTTCTTGCTTTAGCTGAAATCATCAAATATCCGCAACGCTACCATGTTAGCTTACCCTATATTCCTTATACGCCCTATTTTGAAGAAGTAAATATTGGTAGCCAGATCGATTTAAATCATGCTGCAAAATTAGCAGGTATTACTTATAAAGATTTAATAAAATTAAATCCTGGCTTTAATCGCTGGGCAACAGCACCTTATCAACCTTTTAAATTATTAATTCCAGCTAATAAAGTAGCTGATTTTAATCGCAATCTTGCTAATTTTCCACAAGATAAACGTGTCAGCTGGACACGGCTTCAAGTACAAAAAAACGATAATATAAATGCCATTGCCAAACGCTACTTTACTACAGCAAAACTTATCCGTGAACTTAACCAACTCAAATCAGATAAAGTAAAAAAGGGACAGTATATACTCATACCTAGTACCCGCAATGCCCCTATTGCAGAACCTAAACCTGCTATGAATGTTATTGCTGATAGACCTCCAAGCACACAAAATTATAAAGTAATTCATATCGTTCAGCCTGGTGAGACATGGCAAACCTTAGAAAGAAAATATGGCATCAACGCTCAAGATATAAAAACTTGGAATAAGCTTGCGGCAAAGCAGAACTTAATTAAAGGAGAGCAATTAATTATTTGGCGTAAAACAACCACACCTGGCATTTATACAATTCTTGCCGGTGATAGTTTAAGTAAAATTGCTAAACAACATCATACTCAAATAGCAGTATTAGAAAAGTTAAATCCAAATATTAATAAGAAAGGATTAAAACCTGGACAAAAAATATTTATAGGCTAAAGCTGATAGTTGATTGTAATTAGCATTGAGCTCTCTTATATAAGAAGAGCTCTATTGACCTGTAATTTTGCCATAAAAGCGATACAATCTCTTGCAGCGTAATCTCATAAATTTTATGCAGAAGTTTAAAAAATAAACTAATATATTAGTAATTGTTTAATTATTAATGCAAAAATCTAAATTTACACTTGCAAGTTATATATAAATCATGTGTTATAATTGGTTAATTAACTAATTAAGTTGAATATTATGAAATTACTGTTTGACTTTTTTCCGGTATTTCTTTTCTTTATAGGCTACAAGCTTTTTGGCATTTATGTGGCTACAGCTATCGCTATGGTTGCTTCACTATTGCAAGTTATCCTTTTTAGATTGAGGCACCAGCGCTATGAGAAAATGCATTTATTTAGCTTAGCAATTATTTTAGTATTAGGTGGAGCCACCTTATTTTTCCATAATCCCTGGTTTATTAAATGGAAACCGACAGGTATTTATTGGTTAACTGCACTAGTGTTTCTTTTATCGCCTGTTTTTGCTACCAAACCTTTAATTCAAAAAATTATGGATAGCAATATTAGTTTGCCTACCAAAATCTGGTATAGGCTAAACTATGCATGGTCATTCTTTTTTATAATCATGGGCACAGCTAACATATATGTTGCATATCATTACGATACTAATGTATGGGTTAATTTTAAATTATTTGGTGGTGCTGGTTTAACACTAATATTCGTTTTCTTACAAGCTTTATATTTAACCCGACATGTACTAGATAAAGAAAAAGAGTCACAAAGTTCTGACTCTTCACATAGCTTATTAAAACCTGAGGAGCAACGATGAGATTGCTACTAGTTGAAGATGATGAATTACTGGGCGATGCTGTTAAAACAGGCTTAACTCAGTTTGGCTATGTTGTTGATTGGCTAAAAGATGGCGAAGCGGCTCGAGCAGCTGTGAAAGCTGAATCATTTGAATTAATTATTCTTGATTTAGGGTTACCCAAATTATCTGGTTTAGGCTTTTTACAATCGATTCGAAGCGACGGCCATACAACCCCTGTCATCATTCTGACTGCTAGAGAATCTATTGAAGATCGGGTTAAAGGTTTAGATAGCGGCGCAGATGATTATATTATTAAGCCTTTTGATTTAAATGAATTAAGTGCACGTGTTAGGGCCCTAGCTAGGCGATCGCAGGGTCGGGCTGATTCTATTTTACAATATCGCAATATTACGCTTGATCCAGCCGCTCATTCTGTTTATGTTGATGATGTTATGGTTAATGTACCAAGACGTGAGTTTGCTCTTTTACAAAAACTACTTGAAAATAGCGGCCAGGTCTTATCTCGTGAGCAATTGATGCAAAGTATCTATGGATGGGATGAAGATGTTGATAGTAATGCTCTGGAAGTTCATATCCATAACTTACGTAAGAAACTTAATGCAAATTTTATTCGTACCATTCGAGGTGTTGGATATATGGTAGAAAAGAATGAGAGCCACCACACCTGATGAAATCATCTATCCGTAAATTTTTATTAATTAACTTATTATTAGCTATCACAATTACTACAACTTTAACTGCAATCGGTAACTATTATTTAGATCAAAAAGATATTCAAGAACACCTAGATACTTTGATGGCTATTTCAGCACTGTCTTATCAAGCGTTACTAGGTGATGATGTACATCAACGCCCACTTACTAAAATCCAAGACAACTTGGAAGTTATTCCGCAAAAAATTGAAAATTTTTATCAACGTCGTTTCTTAAATGACCTACCACCTAAAAATTACTTAGACAAGTTTAACTTTCAAGTATGGACTAACGGTGGCAAATTACTGCTACATTCCTCAGCAGCACCAAGAATCCCATTAACAGCTGAAACTGATGGGTTTAGTGATAAAATAATAGCAAATCAAAAATGGCGTGTCTTTACCACTTATAATGCGCAAGCAGGCATTCGTACTGTCATTGCAGAGCGCTATGATACCCGTAATGAATTAGGTCATCGTATTGCTCAAGATGATCTTTATATCATGCTACTTACTTTTCCTCTTTCTGGCTTATTAATTTGGATTATTATTGGCCGCGGCTTAGATAGCTTAGATAGAGTTGCTCAAGAAGTAGCCAATAGAGCACCTACTCACTTAGAACCCGTAGATTTACAAGAAGTACCTGAAGAAATTAAACCCGTAATAGATGAATTAAATAAGTTATTTTTTCGATTACAAGAAGGTTTTGAAAGGGAAAAACGCTTTGCAGCTGATGCAGCACATGAGCTACGTACCCCATTAGCGGCTCTTAAAACACAAGCACAAGTTGCCTTGAATACCAACGATATTGAAGAAAAGAACCAAGCATTACAAAAACTAATTGCAAGTGTTAATCGCAGCACTCATATTGTGCAACAGTTATTAACTATGAGCAAATTAGTTCCTGAAGCAGCAAGTATCAATGATATTGATGAAGTGAATTTAGTTAAAATAACCCGCGAAATTTTAGCTATGTTAGCGCCGAGCGCTGTAGAGAAACAGATTGAACTTGAATTTGAGCATGACAAACTTCTTCCAAAATTCGAGGGAAATCCAACAGCACTCAGTATTTTAATTCGTAACCTTGTCGATAATGCCATTCGCTACTGTAAAGAAGCTGGCAAAGTTTTAGTTAAAGTTTATCAGCAAGATGAAGAATTGGTTTTACAAGTTCAAGATAATGGTCCTGGTATTCCTAGCGAATTACAAAGTCGAGTATTTGAACGTTTCTTTAGAGTGCTTGGTAATAAAACAACAGGTAGTGGTTTAGGCTTAGCAATCGTTAGGCAAATTTGTGATTTACACGGTGCTCGTGTTGAATTAGATTCGCCCAAAGAAGGTACAGGCCTTATTGTGCGCGTCTATTTTCCAATTAATTTACCTAATAAAAATGACGATCTAGATCAGTAGAGATATAGTTAAAATAATCTCAAAAATAACTTAGATTTGTTCAGCCCAGAAGAAGTTATGTTATACGCTATGAGTAGCTAATTGCCTTAATGCCTCTCTAATTAATTGTTCACAAGTTTTTTTGCCATCATCTAATTTCTTAACTACTCTTGTTGCTTCCTGGAATTTATAACCCAGGGCTTCTAAAGCACAAATTGCTTCATGTTGCTCTTGATGATTGCCTAACATACCTTGATCTGGCATTGCTAGTACTTCATTTTGTGCTAATTGATTGACGATATCTTTCATTTCAATAATAAGACGCTCAGCAGTTTTCTTACCTATACCAGGTAATTTAGTTAAAAAATTAGTATTATTTTGACTAATTGATTGAATAAGCTCTAAAGGAGTAACACTGGATAAAATTCCTATAGCTACGCGCGGGCCTACCCCATTTATCTTGATTAATGCTCTAAATACTGATCGTTCTAACTTATCTAAAAAACCATATAATAAAAAAGCATCTTCACGAACAACAGTGTGGATATGCAAACTTACAATATCATCACCACCATCCAGTTTAAAAAAGGTTTGCAAGGATGTTTCAACGTCATATCCTACACCTTGAACATTAATTACCAGCTTTCCTGGTTGTTGTTTATCAATAATCTTACCTTGCAACCAACCAATCATCTTCGTTTCCTTAAGCCTAATTGCTTATTAATATTATTTCGCATATGGCTGTGACAAATTGCAATAGCTAATGCATCAGCCGCATCTCTCTGAGGTGGGCGATTTAACAAAAGTAATCGCACAACCATATGATTAACTTGATCTTTTTCAGCTGCACCGTAGCCGACTATAGATTGCTTTACTTCTCGAGCTGAGTACTCACTGACCTTAATTCGATGAGATGCAGCAGCAACTAAAGCTGCTCCACGCGCATGACCTAATTTTAAAGCAGCATTCGGATTTTGATGCATAAAAACTTCCTCAATAGCGACTTCATCAGGGCTGTAATCATCCATGATTTGACAAATACCATCAAATATTTGTAAAAGCCGGCTGCTTAAATCTCCTTCAGATGTGCGAATACACCCACTATCAAGATAGTGTATATTACGTCTCTCTTCTTTAATAACACCATAGCCTGTTACGCGAGAGCCAGGATCAATACCTAATATGACACTCATTAATGGGCCGATTCAAATAGTGATTCAGGAAGCTCTGCATTACTATGTACTTCTTGCACATCATCTAAATCTTCCAGCATATCAATTAGCTTAACTAATGATTCTGCTGTTTCTTGGTCAAGTTTAACAGTCGTTTGAGCGCACATAGTTATATGAGATTGCTCGATTTCAAAACCTGCATTTTGTAATGCCTGCAAAACATTATGATAATTCTCAGCAGCTGTAATAATCTCAATTTGACCTTCCTCAGAATTGACATCTTCAGCACCTGCCTCAATAGCAACTTCCATTACTTTATCTTCTGGCTGACCAGTAGCAAGTAAAATTTCGCCTTGTTTAGTAAACAGATAGGAAACAGAGCCATCTGTACCTAAATTACCACCATGTTTAGTAAATGCATGACGTACTTCTGAGACAGTACGATTTTTATTATCAGATAAACAATCTACTAAAATAGCCACACCACCTGGGCCATAACCTTCGTAACGCATTTGCATCATATTATCGCCTTCAAGACCGCCTGCGCCACGCTTAATCGCATTATCAATTGTATCACGCTTCATATTAGCTTTAAGCGCTTTAACGATAGCATCCCTTAATCTTGGATTACTTGACTCATCCGCACCACCCATACGCGCTGAAACAGTAATTTCGCGAATTAATTTGGTAAAAACTTTTCCACGCTTGGCATCTTGAACACCTTTTCTAAATTTGATATTTGCCCATTTACTATGACCTGCCATAACCTACCTCTATCTACTCAGTGATAAATATTAAATTATATCCTGTCACGACTTTAAAAAGAATGACTATCAGAGACTAACTATGGTGTTAAGAACTAAAGAATAATTTAGTTTGTTTATAACTTTGAAAGACTTGTATAAAGTGACTTAGAATGCAACTATTAGCAAATTACGAAAATACAATAAATTGTAATTATTATAAGGAGAAAGGCGTGTTAGCAGGATTTGGTAACTATCATCAAACAGAAGCAATTGCTGGAGCCTTACCTCAAAATCAAAACTCCCCGCAGCAATGTGCTTACGGTCTTTACGCAGAACAACTCAGTGGTAGTGCTTTTACAAGACCTCGCCATCTTAATCTACATAGCTGGCTTTACCGCACTGCTCCTTCTGTAACCCAAGGTGATTATAGTTACCATCATGAGGCAGCATTAAAATTTATTGCCTTACAGCCGCCTAACCCTTATCGCTGGTCACCACTACCTATGCCTGCAACCGAAGTAGATTTCGTAGATGGTTTATTCTTTATTGCCGGTAATCAACTTGTAAACACTTATATTTATCAATGTAACCAATCCATGTCAGATCGCTACTTTAGCAATTATGATGGTGAAATATTATTTGTACCTTATCAAGGTAATATGGTTTTATTTACAGAATTTGGCCGTTTAGAAATTGGTCCTGGTCAAATTGCAGTAATTCCACGTGGTGTTAAATTCAAAGTAGAATTAAAAGATGATCTAGCCTGTGGCTATTTAGCTGAAAATCTAACACACCCCTTAACACTTCCGTCTTTAGGTGTCATAGGTTCTAACGGCTTGGCTAACCCACGTCATTTTCTCTATCCTGTTGCTGCCTTTGAAGACCTTAATCAACCTGTTGTATTAATTTGTAAAGCAGACCATCACTTTTGGCTTTGTCGCGGTAATTATTCACCGCTCAATGTCGTAGCCTGGCATGGTAATTATGCGCCTTACAGTTATGATTTATCCTTGTTTAATACGATTAATACAGTAAGTTTTGATCACCCAGATCCTTCTATATTTACTGTTTTGACCTCTGAAAGTAGTAGTAGCGGCATTGCTAATTTAGATTTTGTTATTTTCCCGCCTCGCTGGATGGTAGCTGAACATACCTTTAGACCACCTTACTTTCACCGCAATATCATGAGTGAATTAATGGGCTTAATTAAAGGCGAATATGATGCTAAAAAAGAAGGTTTTCTACCTGGCGGCATTAGCATACATAACTGCATGACTGCGCATGGACCAGATAGTCAGACCTATAAAACTATGGTTAATGAAGAACAAAAGCCTACTCGTTATGACAATACCTTAGCCTTTATGTTTGAAACTTCTCAGCCGTGGCTAATAAGTGAGAAAGCATACATGCATCCTGCTAGGCAAGAAGATTATTCAAGTTGTTGGCGAGGATTAGATATTGTTAGGCTATAAACAAAATACCTTAAAATTTAACCTGGTAACAGGATATCTTCATAAGGGCGATATTTAACTTCAATAGCATCCATAAATAAATTGAAATAAGGGTTATCAAAATTGCATGTCACTAAACGTAATTTACTTCTAAATCCTAGGTCATCAAAGCTATTTGGTAAGGCTTGAACTAATATTTTTACATCTAATTTTCCGTTTTCCTTTTCAAATAATCCTAATAAATTTTCTAACTCCTGCACCCATTCTTGTAAAATTTTACCTGACTCCGGATTAAGGAAATTGATTTGTAAAAATTTCCTAGCAAGGGCTTCAAGACTTACGCTTAAAAAGTTATGATTGGCTGGGGTTATAAAAAAAGCATCAGAGTGCCTAGGTTTCTTAGTAGTTACGTTTCTTAAATCGGAATTCTGTTCGGAAATTTCAATTCCCTGAGCCAAATCAGAAGAATAATTTTGTGAGTTATGAGGTGAAAAAAAACTATACCAACTTTCGTAATTTTCATTGCTGCCCTTTTTTATTAACATAAAATGTTTATAGCTTTTCAAAAAAATAGCAAGGAAGCGATTATCAGGCTCACCTTTTATAAGATTAGATAATAACTTATAATTATAATCAGTAGGAGTGTGAGTTGTTCTTTGCAATATCACAGTAATATCTTCTGCGCTTTCCCACTCCGAACCGAAACTAGTATTTAAAACCCCGCTAATATCTTGGCTCCAAAAGGATAATAATTGTTCCTCATTTGCTTGAATATCAGACAAGCGTTGTAAAAGAAAGATTAACTTACCTTGTAAGGAAGTAAGTTGCTCAATATATAAGCCTGTAAGTTGATGTTCAGGTAATTTAGTTGAATGAACCTGCTCAGATGGCTCCAAATCTATAGGAATGTTTGATACAGAAAAATCAATTTCGGAATTATTTTCTTGAGATCTATCTTGCGCTTTATAAAGACTACAAAATTCAATTAGGTAGGAGTTAGTGGTTCTCATTTCTGCTACTCTAAGCAACAATTGATACAAATAGTCATTATAAGGAATTAAACAGGCATCAATAATCCGCCTTACAGGTTTCTCCTCCGAGTGAGATTTTAAAAAGGGAGTTATCTCTTTTACCCATGCATTAACTTTATCGCTGTCTGTAAAATCTAGCATTGCTAGATTATCAAAAAATTGTTCTAACCGTTGTTTGGTAACTTGCTTTCGCAATTTTAATACATCATTTATAAAACCTTGAACTTTTCCATAATCTTCCGCTTTTAAATGTTTATTACTAAAGAGAGAAAGTATTATCCCTTTCTTATTCAATTTATCGATAATGGTAGTAACATCTGTTGAAAAAATTCCTGCAATAGTATTTTTATTAAATTCTAAGAGTTCTTCAGCTTTTTCCTTACTTATAAGGTCGAAATCTTTTATTTTTAATAAATAGTCAGATAAATCATTATTACCCAAAAATTGTTGCAGTTTATCTTTGGAGTCATCGTCTAACTCAGCTAGACCTGCTATATCAGTTCCGAGCAAACCTAAAAAGCCATATAGTCGCTTTACACTAATTTTTAGTTTTCTTGACAAAACGAGGACATCACCTGGCTCTTTAACAACGCTAAGGAGATCATTAAAAGTCACTTTAGTCGTCATGCTAATTAACCTACAAGCTAAATCAAATTTAATATAGTTAGTATAGCAATGAAAATGTAGCTATTTTTATACATTTTAATTAAATTTTAATATTTTTTTGTCAATTAAATAATCTATTTTTAGCAAAATTTATTTTGCTAAATTAAACAACAATACAATTTTTGTAATGTGCTAAATTGAAACACAAGTTACCTATTCTGGTAACTTGTTTTAACTCTTATGAATCTATTTGTAAAAACACTTTTTAGTAGAAACTAAAATAAATCTTCCTGCGTTAAACCAACCCGCTCTAATAAACCTCGCAATGTTTTTAAAGCCTCAACTTGAATTTGTCGAACCCGCTCTCTTGTTAAATCGATTTCTTTACCAACATCTTCCAAAGTTGCTTTCTCAAAACCACGCAAACCAAAGCGCCTTGCTATAACTTGCTGTTGGTTCTCAGTCAATTTATCTAGTAAAGATTCAATATGGATACGTAAATCCTCATCGGTCAACAATTCTGCTGGATTCATACTATTTTCATCAGGAATAGTATCTAGAAGAGATTTATTTTCATCATAACCAATAGGTGTATCAATTGAGGTGACTTTATCATTGAGGCCTAAAAGCTTTTGTACGTCCTCTAAAGGTCTATCAACTAGATCTGCAATCTCTTCAGGTGAAGGTTCGTGATCTAGTTTTTGGGTTAAATGTCTTGCAGCACGCAAATAAACATTAAGCTCTTTAACCACATGAATTGGCAAACGTATCGTGCGTGTTTGATTCATAATAGCACGCTCAATTGTTTGTCTAATCCACCAAGTGGCATAAGTAGAAAAACGAAAGCCACGATTAGGGTCGAATTTTTCGACTGATTTCATGAGACCGAGGTTACCCTCTTCTATTAAATCTAAGAGTGGAAGACCGCGGTTTAGATAACGTCTAGCAATTTTAACTACTAAACGTAAATTTGACTCAATCATCTTTTTTCGAGCGTCAACATCCCCTTTTAAAGCTAATTTAGCATAATGAACTTCTTCCTCAGCTGAAAGGAGCGGCGAAAAACCAATTTCACTTAAATACAACTGTGTCGCATCCATTATTTTACTTGCTTGGCGGCCGCGCTGAAAAGTTGGAAATGCTTCTTCATCGGAAAAATCAGGCTCAAACTCAACAGGCTCAATTTCGATGTCAAGACTTATATCATCAGAGGCAAGTAGGTCTTCGGCTGGCTCATTCCATTCTTCATCTGGTAATTCAGATTCTTTAATTGAATCATTATCTGCCTGCATGATTTCACCTTTGTGTTGAATTCTGTTCTGAGAAATTGGCTTTACTTTGAAACTTAATCTATATAAATATTAAATAATTATTAAATTATACCCGCGGCAAAAATTCAGTTGGATTAACTGGTTGCCCTGCTTTTCTAATTTCAAAGTGAACCCCCCAAAATTTCCTATTCACAATACCCATGTCGGCAATAATCTGGCCAGCTTTAACAATTTGGCCCTCTTTCACGCGATTATGCGAATTATTTCCATATGCGGTAAGAAATTGATCACTATGTTTAATTATAATCAAATTTCCATAACCTGCTAACCCATTTCCTGCATAAGCGACAATCCCTGATGACGCTGCATAAACAACGCCACCTTTTTTACCAGCAATATTTATGCCTTTTTTACCAAAATTTGGATTAAAGTTACTAACTACCTTACCATATGCTGGCCAAACCCAATGTCCTGTGGCTTTAGAAGGAACTTTTTGGTGAGTTAAAGGCTTAGCGATATATCTAGATTCAAGCTGCCAAGATAACGCTTTAGAGCTGTAATGTGGTATTTTTAATACTTGTCCAACATGAAGCCTTGATTTTTGTAAGTGGTTATATCTTAATAGCTCCCGAAAATCTAAATCATAGCGAAAAGCTATTGCATAAATAGTTTCTTCAGAGCGAACAACATGTTTTGCAGGCCTGCCTAGATATGAATGCCATTTTAACTCTTCTACAGGCGCCACATAATCTCGTTCATGACAACCTACTAACCCAGGAAGTAGAAATAAATAAAAAAATTTCCGCATAATCTCCTTGAAAAACAAATTAGCCTAAACAATTAAGTTAGCTATTCTAGATGTAATATTATTCGCTGATTTTTATTTCTATTTAACCTTTCTTAAACAACTAAGTCAGCTCAATCTTTTCTACCCATGTCGTTAATTCTTTAAATACTTTAAGGTGAGTCATATCTAAATGAAGTGGGGTGATAGAGACAAAGTTATGGCTAACGGCATAAAAATCTGTACCAGGGCCTGCATCAGCTTCTATACCAGGAGGGCCAATCCAATAAATAGGACGACCACGTGGGTCAACATCTTTAACGATAGGCTCTGCACCATGACGAGCGCCTAGCCGAGTTACCTGAAACCCTTTAATTTTAGATAAAGGTAAATCAGGGACATTAACATTTAATATCGTTTGTATAGGTAACATTTTAGGTCGCATTTTAGAGACTAATTTACGCGCAATTATCGCAGCAGTATCAAAATGCTTAATATTATCGCCTACCATTGAAAAAGCTAGTGCAGGGAAACCTAAATATCGTCCTTCAACGGCAGCAGCAACTGTACCTGAATACAGCGTATCATCTCCTAAATTTGCACCATCATTAATGCCTGAAACAACAATGTCTGCAACATTATCTAGGAGCCCTGTTAAAGCTAAATGCACACAATCTGTAGGCGTACCCTCTACACTATAAAAACCATTCTCAAGCCTTGCCACATGTACAGGTTTTGTTAAAGTTAAAGAATTACTAGAACCACTTTGGTTTCTATCAGGCGCTACAACATCAATGTCTGCAATTTTAGCCATTTCGTTAGCCAATGCGCGAATACCGGGTGCATATACTCCATCATCATTACTTATTAAAATTCTCATGGCCTACTCTCAGGTGATTCCAACCACTTTACTATAGCTAAACGTGTTTTTAATTCTTGCTTATCTTGATCAATTTTCTCTTTTAACATAGATTGTTTGGGATTTTGCTCCAATTCATTTTGTGTTTTTGCTAATTGTATTTGTAAGCTTAAGATTTTTTGGCCAAATCGTTGTGGATTTAACTGCAATTCAAAAGCAAAACGGTTCATATCTTTAGCGATATCATTAAGTTTGTCACAGCTTATAGAAGGCTGCTTACCAGGGCACTCTTTAAGTGTAGCTTGCAATACGCGTGGATTATTACGATAATATTCTTCATCATGAGCCATACAGCTTGTTAAAAAAAGCATCATAAGGCATCCTATTAAGCGTTTAACCATATTAACCTCTTGGTTATAAAATTAAAGATGTTAACATTAGTTACCTCGTTCTGCCATGTGCGGTTCTTGATTATTTTTGTAAGCCACTTTAATTGAATTAATTGTACCAATTGGCTATTTTACGCAATTTATTTTAAAGATAATAATTATGTTAGATTTTGATATTTCTCGAGATGAAGAAACAGGTGAGCTATATCTTGAAACGTCCATCACTGGTAAAGCGCTATTAACCTTACCTCAACTAAATAAAAGCACTGCTTTTACTTTTGATGAAAGACGAGAATTTGGCTTACTAGGAAAATTACCACATCGCGTTGAAACACTTGAAGAACAAGTCAAACGTACTTATTTGCAGTTTTCAAGTTATAAAACGAGCCTACAGCAAAATATTTATCTCAATAACTTACATGATAAAAATCAAATTTTATTTTATAAACTGGTTAGCCGCCATTTAGCGGAAATGCTGCCAACCATTTATACGCCAATTGTAGGTACAGCTGTAAAACGCTTTAGTCATGAATACCGTCAATCAAGAGGGTTATATATTGCCCACTCGGACAAAAATCAAATTGAAGAAATTCTTGGCAATCGCTCTAATCCTGAAATTGATGTTATCGTTGTTACCGATGGTGAAGGGGTTCTTGGCATTGGTGATCAAGGCATTGGTGGCATGGATATACCTGTCGCGAAACTTATGGTTTACAGCTTATGCGGCGGAATTAACCCAACCCGCACTTTGCCCGTCTTTTTAGATGTTGGCACTAATAATACCGAACTACTTAGCGATCCTTTTTATCTAGGCTGTAGACACCCTAGAATTAATGCCGAACAATATGATGCATTTATCGAAACATTTGTTAAAGCTGTTCACAAAAACTTTCCTAATGCTTTTTTACATTGGGAAGACTTTGGTCGTGGTAATGCAAGACGAATTTTAGATCGGTTTAAAAATGAATTATGTACCTTTAATGATGATATTCAAGGAACAGGCGCTGTTACATTAGCCGCTTTACTTGCAGCTTGTGATGTGACTGGCAAGAAAATACACGAACATCGTATTGTTGTTTTTGGTGCCGGCTCAGCAGGTACAGGAATTAGCGATCAAATTGTTGATGCTTTTGTGAGGCTTGGTATAAAAGCAGAAGAAGCTTACGATAATTTTTGGTTAATTGATCGCCAAGGCCTGTTAATGGAGCATGATTTAGAACTTACTAATGCGCAAAAACCTTATGCTCGCAAACTCGATGATATTGCTGATTGGTCTATTAATGAAAAACAATATCCTTCTTTAACGGATACCATTCGACATGTTAAACCGTCTATATTAATTGGTTGTTCAGCACAACCCGGCGCTTTTTCGCAAGATATTGTTGAAATTATGACTAATAATTGCGAACGACCTATTATTTTCCCACTTTCTAATCCTGATGATAAATGTGAAGCGCAGCCGGCAGATATTTTAAACTGGAGCCAAGGCAAAGCTCTTATTGCAACAGGAACTGCTTTTCCAGCTGTTGAATATCAAAATCGCCTAGTTGAGATAGCCCAATGCAATAATGCCTTAGTCTTTCCAGGAATTGGATTAGGTGTTTTAGCAGTTCAAGCTAGTCGCCTTTCAAAAAGAATGATCTGGGCAGCCGCCGAAGCCTTAAGTGAATTTGCCCCCAGTAGAAAAGATAGCTTCCTACCTCTTCTTCCTTCACTAGATGATGCCCAAACAGTTGCAAAATATATCGCCATTGCAGTTGCTAAAACAGCCCTTGAAGAAAATTTAGCCGAGCAAAATCAAGAAGCGGACTTAGAAAGAATAATTAATGATTTATTTTGGGAGCCTCGCTATTTACCGTTTCGCAAAAGAAAATCAAAAGTAGATAATTACTTATAGAATAAGTTAGTAGTGGTTTAATTTATAAACTATTTATCATTGTATTTAAGTAAAAAATTATTGCGCACTAACAGGTGTATCTCGAAATCGAACTGTCACGATTTGGGACCTTCCTCCCTGATTTTCCCAAGGTCTTGCATAGCTAAAAATAAGGGAGGTAACACTTGGAGTGACAGCACCATTTATTATTTCAAAAGTAAAAACAGTTTGACCACCGGCACCCATTAGCTCTGAGTTAGGTGGATTAAATTGATTAGAAACCAAACGCAATAATGATCTATCGTAGTTATGCAAAGTCCATTGATAACCTGTCGTTGGATTAGCAGGTAATATCACTTGAAATTGAGTATCTGTCGGCTTAAGATTTATGGTCATAGGCTTATAACTTGTAGCAGCATAAGTAGCTGTAATAATACATAGTAATATTGTAGTAGCACATATCGCTTTCATATTAACCTCCTAAGCGTTATCTACTTAAATATAAGTTCAAAATACAGGCTATAAACCATCTTTGTCTTTTATATATCACAAGACTTTCGTGTTGGTCTGATATATAGACTAAGCATCTTATATTTTAAGTTTAATGGATATAGAAAGCGTTTTGTCCCTTATACCTGACTTATTATTTTAAGTATAAGCTGAATTTAAAAACTAGTTTAGTCATCGCTTTACAAGCTATGCTAACTTGCAAAACTAAGGAAGAGTTACTGATGAAAGCAATTGGATACAAAAGAGCTGGTGCGCCTGATGTTTTAGAGGATTTAGATTTACCTATACCTAAAGCTCAAGGGCATGATTTATTAGTAGAAATAAAAGCCATTGCAGTTAATCCTGTTGACTGTAAAGCCCGGGCTTATCTTGTTCTACCTAAAGAAGGGCAATATCAAATTCCAGGTTGGGACGCAGTAGGTATTGTGAAAGAAGTGGGCGATCAAGTTTCTTTATTTAAACCTGGTGATGAAGTTTGGTATGCAGGTGCTATTAATCGCCAAGGTTGTAATAGTGAATACCATTTAGTTGATGAACGAATCGTAGGTTTTAAACCTAAAGCGCTTTCCTATAGCCAAGCTGCTGCATTACCTTTAACAACGCTCACTGCTTGGGAGTTGTTATTTGATCGTTTAAATATTAAAAAAGATGAAAAATCGACTATCCTTATCACGGGTACCGCCGGGGGCGTAGGTTCTATCTTAACTCAATTGGCAAGACAGTTAACGTCTTTAACCATTATTGGTACTGCTTCTAGACCTGAATCTCAAACGTGGGTAAAAAATAATGGCGCTCATCATGTTTTAAATCATAATCAACCTCTTAAACCCCAGTTAACTAACGTCGGAATAGATGAAGTCGATTATGTGATTAGCTTAACTCATACAGATCAACATGCTTTAGATTTAATAAATTGCCTTAAACCACAAGGTAAATTTGCTCTGATTGATGATCCTATGCAATTAGACTTTAAAGCCTTCAAACTAAAAAGTATTTCTATCCATTGGGAACTTATGTTCACTCGATCAATGTTTATGACTGCTGATTTAATTAAACAACATGAAATTTTAAACGAAGCTGCACAATTAGTTGAAAAGGGTTTAATTAAAACAACACTTAATGAGCAATTTGGTGTTATTAATGCTGCTAATTTACGTCGTGCCCATGCCTTACTTGAAAGTGAACGTTCCGTAGGTAAGATTGTCTTAGAGGGATTTAATTAGAAAGCTAGTCACTATAAAATAGTTTGAGGCTTAAATTTATTAAGCCTCAAAGTAACCTAACTGTAAGGATTTGTTAAAATTAATTAAATTTAAGTTTAATAAACTTTGTCTAACTCTTATTCTACCCTTTTATTACCGAAAACTAACTACCATCATTAAAAATGGTTGGTTGACAGGTTTTTTTTCTTGATAAATACTAGAGCCTGATGACATTAAGTATCACCCAATGTCAACAGGCCCTAACTTTTGTCTAATTTATCAGACAAATAAAACTTACTTTTATTTATTAGTAAGATATTCAAAATGAAATTATTAAAAAACGGTAAACATACTACTCTCTCGAATAGTTCATGATTTGATATCCAAATGTAAGTTTATCATTAATAAGTTTTAATCATAAAACTAAAAAGTTAAGTTTAATTTATAGCTTGTTGTCTTATCTAGTAAATCTTATTAACTCAAAAAAGGAGTTTTGAATGAAATATCTTTTATGTGGGTTAAGTGCTTTAATTTCTTTTTCAGCTTCTGCTGCTATATCTTCTAAAGCACTAACGATCGCCCAACCAACAACCTGCGTTGCTGCACAATTTTCATCTTCAGGCACTCAACATTGGAAACAAGTCACTTTAAAATTAACAAATAATTGCGGAAAACCTGTCGATTTTCAAAATGTGAGTATTACATTTAAAAGTAAAACCGCTGTGAATACAGATTTTTGGGGAGACTTTGCGCCACTTCCTTATCCGGATAATAATTTAACTATTACTTCACAGCTACAATCTGATAATAACTTTTTAGCAACACTTAACCTTCATTTCCCTACCTATCCTGGCATCCCTATCAATCCCAGCACAACAATGTTACCCGTAGGTAGTTCTATTCTAATTAAATACGGTGTTCCATCCGAAGATCATATTGAGGGAACCACCAACGTTTACCTACAAACTGCACCTAGCACCGGAACAATTCGTTTAAAGAATAGCTCTACAAAACCTACCAATGTCACTCAGAATTATGCGCTTGTTCACATTACAATGAATGGACAAAATGTACGAGATGTACAGTTAGGTTGGGGAGCAACTTTAGATCTTACTGGTTTAGCAACAGGAAATTATACTATTTCACCTGAAAATGTAACAAATACGACCGGCAGTACTTATCAAGGTAGTGCTGCACCAAGTACTGTACAACTTTCTGCTGATCAAACTGTTACTTCTACAATCACTTATACTTTAGTGCAAAATGCGGGCAAGATTAGTTTCAGAGTACAAGCCTTACCAGCGGAGTTAACTGGGTATACTGCTAATCCTAGTGTTTTATTGACAGACACAGCAACTAATACCTCCGTTTCCCAAGCCGTAACTTGGAATTCTACAACCACTGCTTCGCAATTAAAGAATGGTAGTACATATCGCTTTTCTACAGCACCAATTAATTATAACAATTATAATTGTACACCTACGTTTGCGCCGACTAGCGCTATAGCGAATGCAACAACGCCACCTATTGTTAATTTAACTTATCGTTGTGTTCAAGTTGCTCAAGCGGCCGTTACTATTAATGTACGTAATGCACCTACTACACTTACATCATTGAGAGTCACATTGACACCTAATGATAATACGGCACCTATTGCGCAAGTTATTAACCTAACAAATGGATCCGGCTCTAAAGTAATTAATTTAACGCAAGGCGCTATATATACTGTATCAGCTGAAAATGTGGCTGGCTATTCTGTTACTTTTTCACCACAGCCTTTAACTGCAACAGCTAATGCGATTGAAACAATTACATTTACTAAAAATACCGAACCTGCGGGAGGTAGGTTAATCACCTATATACCTGGTTGGAAAACACCACCTACTGCTCAAGCTTTAGCAAGTGCCGGTTATACCCATGCTATGATTGCCTTTGGTGTATTTAGTACATCCACGCCCGGCGTTATTGTTCCTGCTTTTGATACAGTTACCAAAGAATATATTCAATCTCTGCATAATGCCGGTATTAAAGCTATTCTTTCTCTAGGCGGGGCTTTAACCAGTATTCCAAATACCAGCGTTGATTTTCATCAAGTTCTAAGCGCTGCATCTTCGCCACAAGCTTTTCAACAGACTTTTATCAATTCATTAAATGGATTAATAACACAGTATGGTTTTGATGGCTTTGATATTGATATCGAACATGGCATAAATGCTGGTGGCACTTTTTCACAACCACAAGGTGATATTGCTGTTTTAGCTAGTATAATTAACACCATGTATCAGCAAAAACCTTCTTTATTAATTACCCTAACACCGCAAGTCGCAAACGTTGCAGCAACAAGTGGCTTTGATGCGACCTGGGGAAATTATGCCTCTCTAGTAATGCAAACTCACAATTCTTTAGCATGGGTTGGGATTCAATTATATAACACTGGCTGTGCATTCGGCATTGATTTAGTTTGCTATGGTCCTACTCCAACTAGCTCACCAAATTTCAGCGTCGCTATGGCTACTGACTTACTTGAAAATTGGCCCGCTACTGTTAATGGTCGCGCTACTGGTTTTCAACCCTATATTAGTTATTTAAAGCCAAGTCAAGTCGTTATTGGTTATCCAGCACCGAATGCAAGTGGCGCTAGTGATGGCTCGCCTGTGACACCCACTAGTACTATTAAGCGTGCTATTCAATGTTTAAAAACAGCAACAATAGGCAGCACAAGTTGTGATACTTATGTGCCCCCCCGTGCTTATGGCTTAATTGGTGGTGTTTTTAATTGGGAAGTGACTTATGATCAAAACAATAACTTTAAGTTTGCGACTGATCTTAAAAATTGTGTAATTAATGGTAATTGTTCTTAACTCTTCTGTGCGCCCTAAAGGCGCACATTCTCCCTTTCCAATTTACTTCCTAGTTCATAAGCTTTCTGCCTAAACTATTAAAGATAAGACAAGACCTTTAGCAAAAAACAAAAAACGCGCAGCGCACAAAACCACATGTGCATCTCGAAGATATTTTTTTAAAAACTGGCTATCTATAGCAGTTTGGAAAGAGGTCTATTTTAAAACTTGATCTTATTTACTAGACAAGCGATCATTTTGTTTTTGCCTTAAGAAGGAATTCAGCGTGGAACGTGAAATAATGGAATACGATGTTATTATTGTCGGCGGAGGCCCTTCAGGCTTAAGTGCTGCAATTAAATTAAAACAATTAGCTTCCCTTGCTAAAACTGACATAAGTATTTGTATTTTAGAAAAAGGCGCCCAGATAGGTGCTCATATTATTTCAGGAGCTATTCTTGAACCTAGAAGCCTAAAAGAGTTATTACCTGACAACTGGCAAGAGGCTCCTTTTAATACCCCCGTTAAGGAAGATATCTTTTATCTTTTTACTGCGAAAAAAGCTATTCGTTTTCCAAAGCCACCACAAATGCATAATGATGGTAATTTTATTATTAGTTTAGGTGAGTTATGTCAATTTTTAGCAAAAAAAGCTGAGGAACTAGGATGCGAAATTTATCCAGGATTCCCCGCAGCTGACATTCTTTATAACCCACAAGGCGAAGTTATCGGTGTGGCTACAGGTGAAGTTGGCATAGATAAACAAGGCAATAAGACTCCCAATTATCAACCAGGTATGCATTTACTCGCAAAACAGACCTTATTTGCTGAAGGTTGTCGAGGACAACTTAGCCAAAATCTGATGAATCGTTTTAATTTAAGACAAGACTCTCAACCGCAAACATATGGCATTGGCATTAAAGAAGTCTGGCAGGTTAAATCAGAAAAACATCAGGCTGGAAAAGTGATCCACTCTTTTGGCTGGCCTTTAAATCAGAAAACTTATGGCGGCTCTTTTATTTATCATATGGCAAATAATCAAGTTGCTTTGGGTTTTGTCATAGGATTAGATTACGAAAATCCATGGCTTAATCCCTTTAATGAGATGCAGCGTTTAAAGACGCATCCCTTTGTAAGTGATTTGTTAGCAGGCGGGGAACGAATTAACTATGGCGCTCGTGCGATTAATGAGGGAGGATGGCAATCTTTACCAAAGTTTACTTTTCCAGGCGGTGCTTTAATTGGTGATGCAGCAGGTTTTTTAAATGTACCTAAGATTAAAGGGATTCATGCAGCTATGAAATCCGGTATGTTGGCAGCAGAGGCTTGTTTTGAAACCTTAAAGAGTTCTCAAGAATCTGAAAATAAACCTATAGAGTTAACACTCTATTCGCAAAAGTTTAAAGAATCTTGGCTTGCACAAGAGTTATTTAGAGTTCGTAATATTCGCCCAGGATTTAAATATGGTTTATGGGCCGGATTAGCAAATGGCGTTTTTGAAACTATTACCCAAGGTTATGTACCTTGGACACTTAAACATCGAGCTGATCACACAACTTTACATTTAGCAGATAAAAGTAAAAAAATTGATTACCCTAAGCCTGATGGTGTTTTAACATTTGATCGCCTCTCCTCTGTTTTTTTAACCAACACCTATCATGAAGAAAATCAGCCTTCTCATCTTAAACTTCGGGAGCCTGAACTTGCTATCGACATTAATTATAAACTTTATGCTTCTCCTGAAATAAGGTATTGCCCTGCTGGCGTTTATGAAATAATTGAAGAAGAAACAGGACCACGACTACAAATTAATGCCCAAAACTGCATACATTGTAAAACATGCGATATTAAAGATCCAAAGCAGAATATTATTTGGACTGCACCGGAAGGCGGCGGTGGTCCTAATTATGTTAATATGTAAGGCCTATTTACAATACACCTATCGCCTACGTGCCGCGAACATATCGCGGCATATAGACGTAAGAATTTACTAACAAATCACTTAGCTCATCTGAATTTCATTAGTATAATTAACAATAGTTTGAGTTGGTGCTATTGCTTTTACCTTGTTGAGTAAATCAGGCATTAAACTTGAAAGCCAATTTACCATAGGATCAAAATGTGCATATAATTGTGACTGGGCGCTATATTGTTGATGAGGTAAAGAGGTCATCTTAACGATGACCATAATTAAAGCAACCATAAAAATACCTCTTACAAATCCAAATACCATGCCTAATAACCGATCAGTTCCACTTAAACCTGAGCGCTTTAACAGAAACCCTAGTAATGTATTAACTATGGCACCAATAAAAATTGTGGCTATAAGTAACGCGACAAAAGTAACAATGTTTCGTGCTGTTTTATCCTGAATATAATTTTGCAGCCATGGATCTAAATAATGTGAATAGCGAAAAGCAACCCACAAAGCGATGGCCCATACGCACAGGGCAACTAACTCTTTTACAAAACCACGAAATAGGCCCGTTAATACAGACAGTAAAATAATACTAAGTATAACTAAATCAATCCAATTCCATTGCATAATTAACTTATCCTTGTAGTAACAATGAGCCCCTGCAATTGCATTGTATTTGCTAAACGCTGTTGCAGAAGTATTGCTTGTTGCTTTTGATTTAGCTGACCTACTATAACTCGATATACCACACCATTTTTACTAGCTACTTTAGTATAAGAGGCTTGATAACCTTTGCTTTTCAATTTATTAACTAAGGCAAGGGCATTACTTTGCTGTGAAAAAGTCCCTAGCTGTACAGCATAATAATTATTGCTATTGCTTGTCTTTAAAGACTTCCCTTTCACTAATAGATTTTTTGAATTCTGAACCGGTGCAATATAACTATTGGGAAGTTGTTGCTTTTTAACAGTGGCAACTGTAACTTTTACACTTGAAGTAGGTTCCGGTGTTTTTAGTCTTTGAGTAACTATGATTTGATCATTAGGTTTAAGTGTTTCTTTAGTAGCAATAACAATTGTTGATTTTAAATCATTTAGAGCGCTAATAGGTTCAGCCTTTACTATAACAGCAGATTTACTATCATCTGGAACCGCTGGAATATTAACATGAGCAACTTTCATAGTCTTAAAGACTTGCTGTTTTTCCGGAAGAGCTACTTTAGGAGCAATAGGTTTTGGCGGTAATTGAATAGAAATAGTTTGATCAAAACGATGGCTAGATTTTTTTATAAGAGCAGGGGCAAAAATAGTGCCAATAGACACAATAACCGCAACGCCGATTAATCTATGTTTTAATCGTTCATCAATTATTAATTTCATAGCCATTCCTTAAAGTGCTAAAACTATTTTTAAAATAGTTGCTCTCATTAAGAGAGGCAGATAAGATTGCGCCCACTATTATAAAAGAGCCAAAAACTACAATTAAATCATGACCTTCTGCCTCTTTACAAGCAGCTTGATATGCCAAAAATGGACTATTATAACATATATTTAAATTTATATCGTTGGCAGCTAAAGATGAAATCAACTGATTAGCTGACGCTGCTCTTTTTCCAGGTAGTAATGTGGGATACCAAAAATGAACAACATCTTTAAGCGGTTTAATCATTCCTATAATATCTTTATCAGCAAATGCTGAAAAAACAGCATGCACCTTTACATTAGGATAATGAGTCTTTAGATAATGAGCTAAGTATTGAACTGCTTGCGGATTATGAGCTACATCTAAGAGTGTGCGCTTAAGTTTAGTAATAATTTGACAACGTCCAGCGAGTTTGATTTTTTTGATTCCATCAACATAACTATCAGCTTTAATGGGTAGATATTTTTTTAGACAAAAAGTGGCCATTAATGCAGCTGCAATTGAATTTGGATGAAAAGACATTTGAGGTATCGTAAGATTAATATTTTGATAGGAAAACTTTATTTTATCATCGACTAACTCATAGCTGAATTCTTGGTTTTTGCGATAAACAGGCGCTTCACAACTTGCTGCTTTATTTAATATACTTTTTGGTGGATTTTCATCAGCATAAATAACAGGTTTATTAGGACGAATAATACCTGCTTTTTCATAACCAATTTTTTCTAATGTATTCCCTAAGTAATCTTCATGATCATAATCAACAGTTGTAATAATTGCTAAATCAGCGTCAATACAATTGACTGCATCAAGACGGCCGCCTAATCCTACTTCAAGTATAATTAAATCTAAACATTGCTGCTTAAAATGCCATAAAGCTGCTAACGTTGCGATTTCAAAATAAGTTAATGCAATGGAACCCCTTGCTTTATCGATAATATTAAATGCTTCTATTAGTTCTAAATCGGTAATAGGCTTTTGATTAACACAAATACGTTCGTTAAAATTTATTAAATGGGGCGATGTATAGGTCGCTACTTTGTACCCTGCTTGTTTATAAATTGCTTCCAAAGAAGCAACTGTTGAACCCTTTCCATTTGTACCACCAACAGTAATAATAACTGCATTGAAATTAAGGACATCTAAGGTAGTTGCAACTTCCGTAATACGCTCTAAGCCCAGCTGGATAGTTTGCACATGACGACGCTCTAAATCATCAAGCCACTGCGATAAATTTTTTTCTTTAATCATATTACTATTTATGAATTAATTTAGAGATCAACTCTGCAATAGTAGGTCGTAGTGATTTGCGTTCTAAAATCATATCAATGTGACCATGTTCTAATAAAAATTCACTACGTTGAAAACCTTCTGGTAGCGTCTGTCGCACAGTTTGCTCAATAACACGTGGTCCAGCAAATCCTATTAAGGCATTAGGTTCAGCAATGATAATATCACCTAAACTGGCAAAGCTTGCTGACACGCCGCCCATTGTAGGATCTGTTAAAACCACAATAAAGGGAAGTTTAGTTTCGCCAAAACGAGCTAAAGCTGCAGATGTTTTAGCCATTTGCATCAAAGAAAACAGCCCTTCTTGCATGCGCGCGCCACCACTTGCAGTAAAGCAAATATAAGGACGTTGTTCATCCGTAGCTATATTTATGGCTCTGACAAATTTTTCACCAACAGTGGCGCCCATAGAGCCACCCATAAAATTAAATTCAAATGCACTAACTACAACTGGATGGGACTCCAAGTTGCCTTTCATAACTATTAACGCTTCTTTCTCACCTGTTGCTTTTTGAGCTTGGCTAATTCTATCTTTATATTTTTTTGAATCTTTAAACTTTAACCGATCAACAGGTTCTAAATTAGCTGCAATTTCTTCTCGAGGTGATTTATCTAAAAATTGATCTAGGCGCTCTCTTGCTGTAATTCGATGATGGTAATTGCAGGTTGGGCAGATTGATAAATTTTTTATAAGCTCAGTGCTATATAAAACTGAATTACACCCCTGACATTTCACCCATAACCCTTCCGGTACTCCTTTTTTTTGACTAGATTCCGTCTTAATAATAGAAGGTAATAATTTCTTAAGCCAACTCATAAACTAAACCTATACATATTGAATGGTGATAGTATAACGCGAAATTAAATTAAAAGTTAGCAGGCATTTCATAACTAACTTAAAACAGAAATTACGCCTTATAATAACTTAAAGTACCTAACGTTTAACTAAATCAAGTATCTATTAAATTTTCAATGGATCAAATTGAAATTGCCTTAGTCTATCTATAAGATTGGCAAGCTTTTTATCTTAAAAATTTGGACTTAAGCAAGGATTTGGAACATGTATTTTAAATTAAATATAAGTGATGATTTACTTACTGATATTAAAGCAATTGACCCTCATATAACTATACTTGATTTAAGCCAAATTAATTTTAGCGATAAAACAGGATTAGAAATAACTCAAATTTTTAAAGCTATTCCTCCCAAAGTTCATTACCTTAAATTAGGTTGGAATCAACTTGGTGATAAGGCTGCCGAAGATTTAGTAGCAGCTTTCGTAGCTATTCCGGCCCATATAACTACGCTTGATTTACGATGGAACAGACTAAATAAGCTTGGGGCTAACTTGAAGAAAGCGTTTGCTGCTATTCCTATGAATGTAATAGCCTTAAATTTAAGCGTCAATGATTTAGGAAACCTAAATGGCCAAGACTTGCTCGATGCTCTAGCAACTATCCCAGCAAATATAAATTCTCTTAATTTAAGTGCAAACAATTTATCTAATAGAACTACAAAAGAATTAATGCAATTACTTGCATCACTTCCTGCAACTATTACTAAACTCGATTTAGGTGAAAATGAGTTTTATATTAAAACAGGGATTGAATTAGCTAAAATATTTTCCGCTCTTCCATTTAAGCTTACTTGTCTTAATTTAAGTGGCAATGACCTAGCTAATCTTACAGCTGGAGGCTTTTCTAAAATTTTTTTTAATATCTCAGCTAAGATAAGTATACTCAATTTAAGTTCGAATAACTTAGGCAATATAAATAGTGAAGAGTTAGCACAACTTTTTGCTGCTATTCCAACAAGTGTCGTAGAGCTTAATTTAAGTAATAACGACTTCTCAAACATGTCGGGTGAAGAATTAGCATCTACACTTGCTGCGGTTTCTAAACATGTCATTACACTAAATTTAAGTGGTAATAATTTATCAAGTATGACTAGTAAAGACTTAGCAGAAGCCTTGGCATCTATTCCACCAAATGTAACCAGCTTAGATTTAAGCTACAACCATTTTGCTGAAATGAGTGGGAAAAACTTAAAACAAGTTTTAGCTGCTATTCCCTTAAGTGTCACCCATCTTAATTTAAGTTGGAATGACTTCAATTTAGAGTGGCTACAAGATGGTGTATCAAATGATTTGTTACAAATTTTTTCAGAAATGCCTACAAATATAAATAGCTTAGACTTAAGCGGAAGTAAATTGAATACTGAAAATATACTGGATTTATCTCGGTTTTTCATTGCTATACCAGCTAATATTAAAAATTTAAATTTACAAAGAACAGGCTTAAATTTAATTTCTGCAGAGAATTTTCAAAAATTAAAAGGCTCTTTAACTTATATTAAAACTTTAACACTTAGTTATAATGAAATTCATGCCATGTCACCCTGCCAACGCCAATCATTAAAGGCAATCATTCCTAATATTCGACAGATAATATTAAGTGAAAATGATCAAGATATATTAGAGCCCTTTAGTAATTTACTTTATCAACGATATTTATGGGAGCTTGGTGATAGAAATAATCCCCCTTCTCTACTTAATTGGTGTACGTTTTACACAGTAAAGAAAATGCTTAATACTGAAAGTACACCTAATAAAATCGTTTTACCTGATGAAATAAAAGAACTGACAGGCCAAGTTCCTATTGATTATCTAGAGAACGCTATACTATAACTTTTATTAATAAGCAATTTTTAAAAACTGATAGCGTAAAAGAGGATTTTATATAAAACTTAATTTAAAGTTTTGCAAAAAAAAGCCGCTAATATCATTAACCAGCAATCTCGGAGTAGTTATGATAAGATTATTCTTAATAATTATAACGATGATAGCCTGCTTAAACTCTGGCTGGGCAATAACTCGTTATGGAGAAACGCTCTGTCAGCAATCGGATTATTTCTGCCTTAAAGTTAAATCTGGCGATAGCTGGGAAAAATTATTCCCTAATTCTGAAGCATTAGATATTGTAAAAAGAGTTAATCGCATGAATGTTAGATTACGCCATGGCATGGTCATTGCCATTCCTAAAAATTTAGACCGATTAAGTGTTTATGATGTTTCACCTTTTCCGCGTTATATTGAAGGCAATAATGAAAAAACGATTTATGTTAGTCAGCAAAGGCTAGCTTGGGCAGCCTACGATGAATCAGGCGAATTAGTCTGGTGGGGACCAATTTCTTCAGGCCTTGACAAATGTCCGGGTGTTTATGGCGGCTGTACAACACCAACAGGCTCTTTTCGAGTTATAAGAAAACAAGACCTCGACTGTATTTCTACAGCTTTTCCTAGGCGAGCAGATGGAGATAATGGTGGCGCTATAATGCCCTTTTGTATGCATTTTTTCCGTGGTTATGCTCTTCATGGCAGCGATGAAGTTCCAGGCTACCGTGCAAGTCATGGTTGCATTAGAATGTTTACTGAGGACGCTCGTTGGTTAAATGAAGAATTTGTTGATTTGCCAGGTGGAGGAATGCCAGGCACTCGAGTCGTTATCGACTCTCCTAATGGATAATCAAAGTTAACTTACAAAATTAAGCCAGAAATATAAGGCTAATTACATGCAACAGAAAGAACATCATCAAGCCCTTCGTATTGGTTGGTTACGTGCTGCTGTATTAGGCGCAAATGATGGAATTATTTCTACTGCAAGCTTATTAATGGGTATGGCTGCTGCCCACACCGCTGATAAAGGGATCTTGGTTGCAGGTATTGCAGGGTTAATTGCTGGTGCTATGTCGATGGCTACAGGTGAATATGTATCAGTAAGCTCGCAAGCCGATACTGAAAAATCAGCATTACAACGAGAAAAGAAAGAGCTTGAAGAAAACTTACCTAGCGAGATTGAAGAGCTCACATCTATCTACATTAATCGGGGCTTAGAACACCGTTTAGCAAAAGAAGTTGTGCAACAATTAATGGCCAAAGATGCATTAGGAACCCATGTTCGTGATGAACTAGGCATTACAGAAATAGCAAGTGCCCAACCGCTCCAGGCTGCGCTATTTTCTGCTGGTAGTTTTACCATTGGCGCACTATTACCCTTATTAACCTTTCTTATTGTTCCTCGCTCATACCTCATTCCTGCTATGTCAGTCATGACTATAATTTTTTTAGCACTACTTGGGGCGATTGCTGCAAAGATAGGTGGGGCAAACATCATGTTAGGCGCATTACGAGTCGTAGTTTGGGGAGCAATAGCGATGGCTATAAGTGCAAGTATTGGCTTACTATTAGGTATAGTGATATAAAAAAGAGCTCAATTATTATTAAACTTTAAAATAGATACATTACCTAACTACTGTAACATAGTAAACGAACCTTCTATGCCATGTGCTGCTAACTGCATTTTAAAAGACTCTGTCATCTTTTTGTCCGAGAAAGGCCCAACTTTGACTATAAAGCGCTCTTTATGCTTTTCAATCAAAACTGGCGATGGCGTAAATTTAGTAAGTTTTTTTTGCAATATATTAGCTAAATCTTTAGAAGAAAAAGCACCTGCTTGTACATAATAATGTGCCAAAATTGATTTACCTGGAAAATCAAGCGCCTCTATTTCCACAGGTGCAGTTCCATGGGTCAACAAACCTAATTTGCTCGCTGCTGCATAAGATAAATCAATGATTCGATCCTTACGAAATGGCCCTCTATCATTAACTTTTACAATGGCTTCACGCCCATTGTTTAAATTTTTTACCCTAACATAAGTAGGAAGAGGTAATGTCTTATGTGCAGCCGTCATAGAATACATGTCATAACTTTCACCGCTTGAGGTTCGTTGACTATGAAATTTGGTACCATACCAAGAAGCAATACCTCGCGTTTTATAACCTTTGGCTGTTCTTAATACAGCGTATTTACGTCCTTCCACAGCATAAGTTTCAGGATTACCATAATGGCTTAAAGGTTCATAAATAGGTTTTACATGCTTAAATTTAGTAGGTGGTGGCCCTGGTGGAGCGCCATCATTTATATATGTTGAAGCACGGTTATTAACTAGTTTGGGTTTGCTAGCAACATTCGTAAGCTTAGCTTGCTGTCTTGAAGAAGTTTTTATAAGACGTGGCTGAGGATAACAACCAGCTATCATTATTAATGAAATCAAAATCAATACACGCATTCAGTATACTCTTTAATATTTAATATTAGACTTCTTACGAAACTCGCTGTAGGGAATCATGTAGGATGTAGCAGCGCATAAGACCTAAATACCCATAGAGTACAAGACGATTCAAGCACTACTGCAGCCTGCAAATTAGCTACTACATTAGAGTTTTCCAAAGAAGTCTACTATATACAATGCTTTGTCTGAATAAAATACTTGTCATAGGGAATTGGATGGCTAGTTAAGGCTGTGATACTATGACAACATTTTGGAATAGCGAGTATAAAAATGAGGATTTTACATACTTCCATTAAGCTAGCATTAGCTACATCATTAATTTTAAATTCAACTAACTTTTATGCTAATTCTTCTTTATCAACCGTAGCACCTTCTCCCAGCTCATCAATAGCAAACAAACCTCTTATTACACCTGCGCCTCCCATCATTAATGCTCAAGCTTTTATATTAATTGATGTTAATAGTGGTAAAATAATTGCTGAAAAAAATAGTGAACAAAAATTACCACCGGCCAGTTTAACTAAAATGATGACGCTCTATGTTATTTCAAATGCCCTACGTAATGAACAAATTCATCTTAATGATAATGTACGTATAAGCCATGATGCATGGAAAACCGGTGGTTCACGTATGTTTGTCAAAGAAGGTCAAGAAGTTTCTGTAGAAGACTTACTTAAAGGAATCATCGTTGATTCAGGTAACGATGCTTGTGTAGCTATGGCAGAACATCTAGGTGGTAGTGAACCTGGCTTTGCTGAAATTATGAATCAGCAAGCTCAATTATTAGGCATGAAAAATAGTCATTTCACCGATAGCACAGGTTTACCTGATGAAAAACTATATACTACTGCTAAAGATTTAGCGATTTTAGGTAAAGCCTTAATAAATGATTTTCCACAATATTACCATTGGTATAAGCAAAAATGGTTTACTTTTAATGGCATTCGTCAACCAAATCGCAATCGGTTATTATGGCGAAATAGCCAAGTTGATGGTGTCAAAACTGGTCATACAAGTGAGGCTGGCTTTTGTTTAGTCTCTTCTGCTAAACGCGATAATATGCGTTTATTAGCGGTTGTTATGGGCTCACCGAGTGACTCAATTCGTGCTGATGACAGTGAACGGTTATTAAATTATGGTTTTCGCTTTTATGAAACTCATGAATTGTATAAAGCTAATCAGACAGTTTCAGAGTTACCTATTTATAAAGGCAAGAATAGTAAACTTAATGTGGGTCTGTTACACGATCAAGCTATAACTATCCCTAATGGTCAGTATCAGCGCCTCAGCATTAAAACTCAAATACCTTCCACCATTGAAGCGCCTATAAAAAAAGGCGATCGTATTGGTAATTTAGTTGTTCATTTTGATGATAAAGTCCTAGATACCTATCCTTTATATGCTTTAGAAGATGTACCTACTGGCGGCTTTATTACACGGTGCAAAGATTCCGTACACTTAATGTTTAAACATTGGTTTGGTTGAGGTCTTAATGAATTCTGTTGTCTATTTAAATGGTGAATATTGTCCTGCAAATGAGGCAAAAATTTCTATTTTTGATCGCGGCCTTCTTTTTGGTGATGCTGTCTATGAAGTTATTCCTGTATATAATAGTAAGCCCTACTTCTTAGATTTACATTTAGAGCGATTAAAAACAAATATTAAGAAATTAAAAATCAATTTACCATTTCATAATTGGGATGATATTTTTTTAGAATTAATTCAGCGCAACGGTGGTGGCAATCTGCAACTATATGTGCAGATTACGCGTGGTAATTCAGGCGGGCGTAAACATGATATTCCTCAAAATATAAGCCCTACTTGCTTTGTTTTTACCTTACATAATTCTTACCCTACTTTAGAAGAAAAGCAGCGCGGTTTACATGCAAAATTATTAGAAGATATACGCTGGTTAAGATGCGATATTAAAACAACGTCACTTTTAGGTAATATCTTACTTAATGAAGAAGCTTTATCCTCCGGTGCAAATGTAGCACTACTCGTTCGGGATGGTTTTCTGACTGAAGGAAGCGCTGCAAATGTCTTTATAGCTGATAAACAAGGTATTATTAAAACGCCCCCTTTATCTAACCTTTGTTTACCAGGTGTTACAAGACATATTATTATTGAATTAATTACCGAGCTTAAGTTACCCTTTAAAGAAGAACCTATTTCTGTTGAAGCCATTTTTGATGCAAATGAAGTTTGGATAACGAGTACAACAAAAGAAATATATCCTATCACACTCATTGATGATATACCTGTTGGCACCAACTCACATAGTTCTTTTTGGGTACAATTACATAATAAATATGAACAATTAATAAAAGGTTTTAATGACAGATAAACTAATTATTGAATTCCCCTGTGATTTTCCAATTAAAATTATTGGCATCCATTCTAATAATTTTAATTCAGATATTACAGAAATTATTTTAAAACATTTTCCTAACACAGAAAGTAATCGGATAACTTATAAAACGAGTGAAAAAGGAAATTATGCTGCTATTACAGCAACAGTGTATCCTACCTGTCAGCAAGAGTTAGATGCACTTTACCGAGAACTTACTCAATATCCTGGCATAAAGATGGTGTTATGATGTTGATAATTCGTCATTTAGGTCTCCAAGACTATCTTTCTACTTGGGAAAAAATGAAACAGTTTACACTCAGTCGTGTACCTACAACAATAGATGAATGTTGGCTACTTGAGCATCCAGCAGTTTATACTCAAGGACAAGCAGGTAAAGCAGAGCATATCATTAATCCTGGCAATATTCCGATAATTCAATCAGATAGAGGTGGGCAAGTAACCTATCATGGACCAGGCCAAATTGTAGCGTATCTATTAATGGATCTTAATAGGCGAGGCTTAAGCATTCGAGCTTTAGTTAACCACTTGGAGCAAATTTTGATTTCACTTCTCACACAGCACAGTATTTTAGCAGCGACTCAAGAAAAAGCACCTGGTGTTTATGTTGATGGAAAAAAAATAGCGTCTCTCGGGTTGCGGGTAAAAAATGGCTGTACTTACCATGGCATTGCTTTAAATGTAAATATGGACTTAACCCCTTTTGCTGGGATTAATCCCTGTGGTTTTGATAAGTTAAAAATGACACAAATAAGTGACTATGTACCTGATATTAATTTTGCAGAGATTAATAATCAATTAGCAGAACTACTTTCAAGCTCCTTTAATTAACACACTATGCAATTATTTTCAGAATATGTACAACCTATTACTCACTGGCTTGAGAATCATCCTCATTGGGCCTTGCTGTTTACGTTTCTTGTTTCCTTCTCTGAGTCTTTAGCAATTGTTGGTAGTATTGTTCCTGGTTCAGTAACTATGACCGCCGTAGGTATATTAGCCGGATCAGGCATAATGCGGGTAGATTTAACGTTGTTAGCAGCTATTTTAGGCGCCATTGGTGGCGATAGTTTTAGTTATTTATTAGGTTATATTTTTAAAGATCGAATACGGAACATGTGGCCTTTTAGCAAAAAACCTACCTGGCTTACCTATGGTCAAAATTATTTCCAACGTCATGGCGGGAAAAGCGTTTTATTAGGCCGTTTCATAGGTCCCCTACGTTCCCTTATTCCTCTTATTGCCGGCATGATGCATATGAGTCAATGGCGTTTTTTGACAGCCAATGTGTTATCAGCTATTGGTTGGTCCATTTTATATGTTATGCCCGGCGTGTTTATTGGCGCCGCCAGTAGTGAGCTGTCACCTGAGATAGCTACGCGTTTATTTATAGTTGTTTTAATTTTTCTAGCAGCGTTATGGATTGTTTCTATTAGTATTAAATGGTTAATTACTAAATTAAATTATTTTTTACGTATTCAACTCCATGATTTTTGGACTTGGTCAGGCAAACATCCAAGGCTTGCGAAGTTGATTCAATTTTTAACGCCTCCAGGTGAAAGCAAGCATTATCAAACAGCTTCATTATGTTTGGGATTTGTCTTAAGTTTTTTCCTTTTTTGTTTATTAAGTTTCTTTGTTAGTCATGGTATAGGACATAAATCACTTGATGAACCTATTCACTTTTTCCTACAAAGTTTAAAAACCTATCCTTTTGATGTGTATTTTATTAGCGTAAGTCAATTTGTTAGTAATTTTAGCTTAGTAACGCTATTTCTATTTATTTCTTTCATAACTATTTTCTTTAGAGATAAGCGAACCTTTATTTTTTGGCTCAGTATTAATTTAACCTGCGCTATATTGTTATTAATTACTCATTTTTGGATTGAGAGCCCTAGGCCTACTGATCTTTTAGAAATTAAGTCAAGTAATTCTTATCCTGCTATTCATTTAACATTTGCAACGGCTCAATTTATGGGAATTATTTTATTCCTTAATAAATATGGCAAATGCCGCTTTAATCAATTTCTAACTGTTTTGTTACCTATTATTTTACTTAGTGCAGGCATTGCCTATATCTATCTAGGCGATAACTGGGTAATGGATATACTAGGTTCATATCTCGCTGGCCTAAGTATTACTTTATTTTATTGGCTTTTATATCGACGTCATGGCAGGCCTTTAGAATATAAAGGCTTTTTATCACCAGTTTTATTCTTAATGTTAATTTTAGGAACGACTATCTCTTTAATATTTAATTTTGATCCAGCTGTTCGTTCTCATCAGGTATATTTAGCACAATATGTTTTAACAGATGATGCATGGTGGAACCAGCAAAAAAATTTATTACCAATTTATCGAACTAATCGATTTGGTAAACGTATTAGTTTATTTAATATTCAATATGCGGGGATATTAAAGCATTTAGAAGCTGCCTTATTAAATGCAGGATGGCGAAAAGAAAATGAATCTTTTTTTAAGTCATTTGTTAAACGAATTAGTGGCGGCCATTCTTCCTTAGACTCACCACTTATGGCACAACTCTATTTAAATAGAAAACCAACTTTGGTGATGACTTATCAACCTGACTCTAATGGCGCAGCTGTCATTTTAAGAATCTGGCGTTCAAATTATCATTTAAAAAATTTTTATCAACCTATTTGGCTTGGATCAGTTAATGTTTACTCTACAGCAAAGAATGAAACAAGTAATGTAGCTGCTATAGATTATGTTAGCGCCTCTTTGACACACTTTTTACAAAAACGTAATATTGTACAAATTAGTTTGCCTCGCAAATTAAGGCGCGCTCCGTACTCTGTTGAACCGGTTATTTTATTAATTAAGGAAAATTTACCTCCTTTAAATGAGAATAGTAAATAGAAATTTTCCTAATGAGGGCTTTCATTATAACTTATCCTTATACTATGATTTTATAGTAGATGGACAGAAAGGAAATTAAGATGAATTATGTTAGGGATTCAATCCATATTATTTTGCCCTTAATAAGTATATTTTTACTCATACTAGGAATTAGGTATAAATATAAGAACTATGTTATTTTAGCGCTGTGGGTAACAGTTATTTCTATTGCCCTTCACTATCACCTGGCTGGTGGAGAGATACTTGGTTATTACTTTGACTATATACAAGCTTTTATTTATTCAATAAATCTTTTAACTTTACTTGCTTGTATCCTTTACTTAATTTTTTATTTTGGTAGTGAAACAAGAGCCTTTCGTTATATCAGTAGTCTACTTGGCGCTATTTCCATTATTGGTATTGGCTTACTACTCATTAATCTTTGGATTAATGCCTCGTTTATAGAAAACAGAATGCCGGGTACACCTATTCTGCAAGTAGCTGCTTTTAAAAAGTTAGATTACTGTTCTTATCGATATGTATTTTATAAAATAAGTCAGGATGGTACCTTAAAATTTATGTGCCCAAATTATTATGGATTAATCCCTGCTGTAGGTGTTTTAACTTCGGCCCCTGATTTTATTTTAAGACAGCTACCACCTAATTTGCAGAAGAAATTTCAAAGCGCAAATTTAATAAAGCATCATCCTCAGATAACAGTTTAAATAATCTATTTTTTAAAATGACCAGAATGCCTACGTTCCGAGACTTATTTGTGGAACGTAGAGTCTAACATTTTGCTTAATGGATCCCGTGAACAAGCTGACTGCGTTGATACATCATTACTTGAATCATAAATGTCTTTCCCGCGTAGGCGGGAATCCATGTACAAGTTAGCCTCATTCCTCATTAAAGGATAGATCCCCGCTTGCGCGGGGATGGCAAATAGTTTGTAAGGGATAACTTAGATACATTTTAGCTACGGTTAGCTCTTAAAATTATTTACGTAACAATACTGACTGTTTGCGGAATCTAGAATTTTTGGCTGACGTGACAAGTCGCAACCTATAGACTTACTTGAGCAACCGTAAGATATTTACATGCTCTAGGCACAAAAGGAAACGCGAAGTGATGTTCTAATGTTTAATAATTTTTGATAACATGCTGAAAAATCTTTTTTCTTAGTATTATGCGCTTCTTAGTTTTCTGCCTCCTAGCAATCTTAAGTAGCTTTGTACTTGGCATGGCTCCAAAAGTAAATTGGGATAAAGCAGTTGATAATGCCATCATTCGTTATGGACTTCGTACTGAACCTGAAATGATTCGTTTTTTTGATAAAGCCCATGTTAGCTATCCTCCTAAAGAAATCGCTCTTCTTACGTTTAAAAAAGAAAGAAAAATAGAGCTATGGGCAAAAAATGATAATCAACCATGGCATTTTATTCATACCTATTCTTTAACAGCTTTCAGTGGCCGTCTGGGACCTAAATTAAAAGAGAGAGATGGGCAAATTCCAGAAGGCGTATATCGCTTAGTTACTTTTAATCCTTTCAGTAATATGCACCTATCTATGATGATCGATTATCCTAATCATTTTGATCGTCTGCAGGCCAGTAAAGATGGGCGACACAACTTAGGCAATAATATTTTCCTACATGGCAAATCTTTTTCTGTAGGCTGTCTAGCAGTTGGTGATTGGGCAATTGATCAACTCTTTCTCTTAACGCGACGTGTTGGATTAAATCACGTTAAACTAATCATAGCACCTAATGATTTACGTATTGGTAAGGCAGCAACTTCAAACTTTGCTCAACCACGCTGGCTGCCCGAATTATATAAACAGATTCATACAGCACTTAATGAATTTCCTAGCTCAAGGAAATATATTTAAATGTGTTCTAATTAAAAGCATTATATTTTTGATTGGGGTCGCGTCTGAATGCCGCGAATAAGTCGCGGCACGTAGAAGTGCGAAGCTAAATTACACTAAGCATCTCTTAAGCTTTAATTCTAGCTTGATTAGCTTAACTTTACTCATGTTCCGGGGCTACAACAAATATTCCAGGTGCATTGCGCAAATATTCATTATAATCCATTCCATAACCAAATATATAATGATCATCTACATGGAGGCCCACAAAATCTGCATTTTCCAAGCCGTTCGGATCACGTTTATGATGCTTATCAACTAGCACTGCACTATAAACTTTTGCAGCACCCATTGCCTCTACATTTTTAATAATGGCAGCTAAAGTAAGCCCCCCATCAAGAATGTCATCAATAACTAGAACTGTGCGTCCTGTTAAGTTAAGGCTTGGCTTAACTTTCCATACCAAGTCACTCGCTTTAATATCGCCCTTATATCGAGTAGCGTGAACATAATCCACTTCTAATGGGAAGTCTAATCTAGGTAAGAGATTTCCCATAGGGATTAATCCGCCAATCATTACGCATAAGATAATAGGATTTTTATCATAAAGCTCCTGATGTATATTAATTGCCATCCTGTCAAGAGCGGCTTCTACCTCTTTAGTTGTATATAAACAAGTAGATTTTTCATAAACTTCTTTAATTTTGCTTGGAATCGACATTTAAGGACCTACTACTTTGATGGTTAATTAACGCTTTTCAGGTACAGGAAATAGGCTAACTGTACTATCTTTTCCTGACTTCTCTTTAACTTTCCCCACTCCTTGTTTACTAACTTCATCTATTCTATAGATAAAATGCATAGGAATAAATGTCCGTTTGACACTACCAAACTCAAGCTTTAAACGTTCCTCAGAAGGATCAACAACTAGAGAAGTGTTTTCACCAAAAACAAATTCTTCAACTTCGAGAAAGCCAAACATTTCACTTTCACAAATCTTACGCGCATAAATTTCATAAACCACATCTTGATTGGCGAAAATTAAACGGTATAAAGATTTTTTGGACATTAAATATAACCAGAAAATTAAATGGCTACATTATACAGCGAAAACTTATTTTTCCTACCTTCTCTTGTCAAGAAACTTAATGTTTACATGTAGGTTGAAGCGCAACCGGATTGGCACTAATTAAGGCCTCTTTATCAGTTTCTAGAGAAATTGGACCGATTAAATTTTCTTCCAATTTCCGCATAACCAAGCAATAAAAACCTGCAGGAAAAGGCGAAATCATTTTTCCTATTTCATTAAAAATCTCGAATCTTGCTAGCCATTTTTCTGACTTACAAGGCGGTATATAATAGAAAGTAGATAAATGGCATTGCATGTAGCCCCGACGCAACATAGCCCGCTTAACTGACAAAATGGAAACGGGTTTACCTAATAGGACCTGAAAATCTTTTTTACTGGTTTTACGTAACCAGTATGCCCATAGACTAAATGGATTTATACCAAAAAAAATAACATAACCTAAAGGCTTCAGTACCCGATCAATTTCATCAAATATATTCTTTGATCCCAGAATCTCTAAAGTTAATGGCGCAATAAGACAATCAATACTATCCCTATCTAATGGCAGTTGATTAAGTAACGTTACAGCAGTAGAAGTATTATTTAAATAAGGTGTTACCAGCCATTTATGTTGAAAACGAAGCTTATAAAAAAAATTATCGCCCAAACTTCCTAATTGTAGCAATGTGTCCCCATGAAGAAGCTCTTTAAGAGGACTTAATTCTGCAAAAAAGGCTTTATTAACATCGCCTCCCTGCTTAGTTGAGCACCAATCCTTTAAAGCATGAAATTTACTTCGCTGTTCCTCTAAAGACAAAATGGCGTCCTAGGCAATAAATTTATCTTTTTACCACAGAGGCTATAATACAGCAAGTTCCATCATTAAGAATAAAGCTTTAAAAGCTAGCAAAATCAATGGAACCAATAATACATAAGCTTTTTCAAATTTACTTATCTGGCTGAATTTTAAGCCTAAAAGATACAGAAAGAATATTAATGGTAATAAATTTAGCAAATAATATAAAGGGTTATAGAGTTTGTTAATTTTAAATCTGGGCTTTGAGAAAAGATTTTATTAAAGCTAATAAGAGTAAGTCCTTATTTTTATTTTAATTCTTTTATATATTTAATGCACTCTAACATAATTTTGTCTAAAATTAAGCATAGGATTATAAAAAGCCAACTACGCTATGAAAGCAACATCAGAGGACCAGTCCTTGCAAGGAATTGCCCAATTAATGGTGCATGAAAATCTTCTAGATAAGGTTAAAGCCTTAGAGTATCAGCGTATTGCTCAAAATAATCGCCAAACATTACTGCAATATCTTGTCTCTAATCATATTTTAGAATCAAGTAGAATAGCCTTAATTATTGCGAAAAATTTTGGTGTTCCTTTATTAGACTTAGATAGTATCGACCCAGATATTATCCCGATTTCTCTTGTTAATGATAAGTTAATTGGACGTCATTGTATTATTCCTCTCTATACACACGGTAATCATTTATATTTAGCAACTGACGATCCAAGTAAACAAACAGCCTTAAAAGAAGTCCAATTTCATACAGGCTTACATACCAACGCCATTGTGGTTGAAACAGATAAATTAGCTAAATTAATTGATAAGTTTCTCTATGAGAAGGAAAATGAAGGATTAGCTAGCTATGGTGCCAGCGACGAGGGCTACGAAGGTATAGAAATTAATTCAGGTGAAGAAGAGCCTGAAGAAAATACACTTAAACAGGAAGATGCGCCCATCGTAAGATTTGTCAATAAAATTATTTTAGAAGCTATAAAAAAAGGGGTTTCTGATATTCATTTTGAGCCTTTTGAGAAAGATTATCGCATTCGTTATCGTTTAGATGGCATTTTAACAGAAGTAGCAATGCCCCCAGCTAGCTTAGCAAGCAGAATAACCTCAAGAATCAAAGTTATGTCTAACTTAGATATTTCAGAGAGACGTGTACCACAAGATGGTCGTTTTAAAATGAGGCTATCTAAATCACGCGCTATTGATTTTCGAATTAGTACCTGCCCTACTGTGGGCGGTGAAAAAGTAGTTATGCGTATTCTAGATCCAAGCGCTACCAAACTTGGCATCGAATCACTAGGATTTAATCCTGTTCAAAAACAGCATTTTTTACAGACCATAGAAAAACCGCAAGGGATGATTCTAGTTACAGGTCCAACAGGTAGCGGTAAAACTGTTACGCTTTATACAGCTTTAAATCTGCTTAATACACAAGAAGTTAATATCTCTACTGCCGAAGATCCTGTAGAAATTAAACTGCAAGGCGTTAACCAAGTCAATATTAACCCTAAAGCCGGACTAACCTTTTCTGGCACATTACGGGCCTTCTTACGTCAAGACCCTGATATTATCATGGTTGGAGAAATCAGGGACTTAGAAACAGCAGAAATTAGTATTAAAGCCGCACAAACAGGACATTTAGTACTATCTACATTACACACGAACAGTGCCGCGGAAACCTTAACACGCTTAAGTAATATGGGGGTTCCAACTTTTAATATTGCTAGCTCTGTAAGTCTAATTATTGCTCAACGTTTAGCCCGGCGTTTATGCGATCAATGCAAGTCAATACGAGATGATTTAACGCCTCAAAGCTTAGTCGAGCTAGGATTTAGCGAAAAAGAAGCCCAAAGTATACAATTATATAAAGCAATGGGTTGTCATTATTGTTCAAATAAAGGTTATAGAGGACGAATTGGTCTTTTTGAAGTTATGCCAATGTCAAAAGAAATTGGCAAAGTTATTATGTCTGGCGGTAATTCATTTGATATTTTACGCCAAGCTCAAGCAGAAGGATTAACCACAATCTATCAAGCTGGACTTGAAAAAATTAAAGAAGGTATTACAACACTTGAAGAGGTCAATCGAGTAACAATTGAGTAAAATTTATGGATAAAACTAAAACTACAGTTGATACATATCGTTGGGAAGGAGTAAACCGTTCAGGCCAAAAGGTAAGTGGTTTAATTGAGTCCAATAGTATTGCTATTGCTAAAGCTAGCTTAAGAAAACAAGGCATTATTACTAATAAAGTAATTAAAAAACGTAAATCACTTTTTGATAAAAAGAAACGTAAGATTACCACTGCCGATATTACCGCTTTTACTCGCCAACTAGCGACTATGCTTAATGCAGGCATACCCCTTATACAATCTTTTGATATTATTGCACGAGGTCAAACCAACCAAAAAGTTAAGACTCTTATTGAAGAAATAAAAAAGGATGTGGAATCAGGGTTAACATTAACAGAAGCGTTAAAAAAGCATCCTAAATTTTTTAATGAACTTTATTATAATTTAGTCGATGCCGGCGAGAAATCAGGTTCACTTGATATTATGCTTGCTAAAATTGCTACTTATAAGGAAAAAATAGAAAAAATTAAGAAAAAAATTAAAAAGGCCCTAACCTATCCAATAGCGGTGGTTATTATAGCTTTTTTAGTTACGGCTGCATTATTAATTTTTGTGGTACCGCAATTTGAATCCCTTTTTAAGGGTTTCGGCGCCGATTTACCTGCCTTAACAAGAGGTGTTATTAGTTTGTCTGAATTCTTTCAAGCTTATTGGTATATCATCTTTGGGGTCATTGGTATAGCTATATTTGCTTTTATTCGGGCAAAGAATACTTCCCCTCATTTTGCCCATACAATTGATCGGCTAATGCTTAAATTTCCCATTATTGGGACTATTTTACAGAAAGCAGCAATTGCGCGTTTTGCGCGAACATTATCAATCACGTTTGCAGCAGGACTACCTTTAGTGGATGCTTTACGTGCGGTTGCTGGCGCAACTGGTAATATTATTTATGCGCAAGCAACAGATAAAATTCGCGAGGAAGTTTCAAATGGCCAGCAAATTCGTGTAGCCATGGATAATACTCATTTATTTCCAAGTATGGTTGTTCAAATGATTGCAATTGGTGAAGAATCAGGTGCGCTAGAACAAATGCTTTCAAAAGTAGCTGACTTTTATGAGGAAGAAGTTGATAATGCTGTAGATTCCTTAAGTAGCTTAATTGAACCTATTATTATGTCAATATTAGGAATTCTTGTAGGGGGGTTAGTCGTTGCTATGTACTTACCTATCTTTAAACTAGGCTCAGTGGTCTAATGGTGATTTTCGATAATCAATTTATAGAATTAAACAGTCCTTTATTTTATTTTTTTATTGCTCTTCTAGCACTCATTATTGGTAGCCTATTAAATGTTATTATTTACAGGCTTCCTATAATGCTAAAACAAGAGCAGTTGGCTGATTGTGCTGATTTATTAAATTTACCTGAAGTCAAAGATAAAAATATTAATCTTTTTATGCCTCGATCGTTTTGTCCTAACTGTCATAAAACAATTAAAGCTATTCATAATATTCCTATTATTAGTTACCTTTTTTTACGGGGTCGTTGCCATTCTTGTCGTACTTCTATTCCTTGGCGTTACCCGCTAATTGAACTATCCAGTATGTTGTTAGCTTCATATGCAAGCTGGCATTTTGGCTTTAACCTTTCTTTAGTTTTTGCTTTATTATTTATTTGGATAAATATTTGTTTAATTTTTATTGATCTTGATCATCAATTATTGCCTGACAGTTTAACTTTACTTTTATTATGGCTTGGTTTAATTGCTAATACCCAAGCTTTATTTATATCGTTACCTAATGCCGTATTAAGTGCTGCTGGCGCTTATTTATTACTCTGGTTATTAATAAAAACCTATTATCTTATTACTGGTAAAATCGGCATGGGCCATGGTGATTTTAAATTGTTCGCCGCTTTTGGAGCCTGGTTTGGTTGGACAGCATTACCTTTAATACTTCTATTTTCATCTATCACAGGTACTATAATTGGTTTAATTTATTTAAATTTTAAAAAACAATCTAAGAATACACCTATTTCTTTTGGGCCATTCCTTTGCCTTGCAGGACTTATTACCTTATTTTGGGGACAAAAAATCCTTACTTGGTATTTAAATTACTGGCATTAAAATAGTTAAAAAAAATATTTAATTTAAATTTACCATTAGCTTTTATTACGATGCTTCGCTAATGCTGAGAAAAATTCAGGTTTATTAAGTCCTATTTCTGCAAAGATTTGTGGAACTTTATCCCAGCTATTTTCTTTATCAATACTTTCAACGATAAGGTCAAAGCCTTTTCTCTTGTCAGAATCAACACCCCAACCATTGATATAGCAAAGGCCTCGTAAACGTTTTGCCTTAATATGACCTAAATTATCTGCAGCTAACAAATAAGCATGAGCTTCTTCATATAGTTGTTGCTGCTGGCGTTTATTACTAAGATTTGCAAATAATTCTTCCTGTTCTATTTTCTCGCGGAATTTTCCCTCCTCTAGAAGTTTGCTACCTAATATATACTGTGCCTCAACAGAATCTAAAGAGGCCGCAGCGCGGTAACATTCATCTACCATAACTTCGGCAAAAGGAAATTTTTTTCTGTTTTTTACCGAGCGATAAATTTTAGCCAGATTCATGTATAGATTAATTTCTTTTGCGATCGCTTCGTCAGAGGTAGGATTAAGTGCACGATCATGCTTCAAAGCTTTAATCTTTTTTTTCATGGAGCGGATAGTAAATCGAGTAAAAAAATTCATGAATATCTCCTACTAAGTTGGCGGAGGTACAGAAATTAACCAATGCAAGGTATATATACCACTAATAATTAGCACTATAAAAATCAATATTTGTAAAATTACTAACCAAGTCTCTTTACTACTATTTTTTATAGTATTTTTTCGAGGGCTGTTTTCTTCTGCTGTAGTCAAGCCATATAATTCATTTTCTATAGAATTTGAGGTTAGATAAGCAATAAACGTAGCTAAAATAGCCGGCAAGAAAAAAATTAAAAAAACAATAGTATGAGCCCCTATATCGCTAAAATTATAATGTTGTTTAAGGTTTTCACTCCAAATATAAATAAAGGATGGAACATTATAATGAAGGTGCCAAATTAAATTGGGTAAAATAAAAAGCGAAAAAATAAGCAAAGATAAACCAGCAACTAAGCTAATTATACTAATAATAAATAAAGTTTTATTATGCTGGTATCTATCATATTCCATAATTTCACCTACAAGCTTCAGCCAATTAATCAAAAATTGTATAGCCTTTTTTTACCTCTAATAATTTAATTATTGTCGCTATTTGCTGTTTTGTAATCCTATTTTTTGATAAAGGAGGCAATTTATCAATAGAAAAAAAGCTAATGTCAATAATTTCATGATCACTGGCAAATTGACCACCTAGTACTTCACACTCAAAGATACATTTATAAGTGTATGGCCAGTGAGGTGGATGCTCATGTCGCGCTGTATCCCAGAGAGCAAGGAGCCTTGTAGCTCTACATAGTAAGCCCGTTTCTTCTTGAACTTCTTTTACAATACATTCTGAGGGTGATAAATTTACATCAGCCCAACCTCCAGGTAAAGACCATTTGCCATCTTGTTTTTCTCGTACAAACAATAATTTATTTTCTTTAAAAATCACTGCCCTAACATCAATTTTAGGTGAAGCATACCCAGATTCAGCTAAAAATTTTACCTTTAAGGCACTTGCCTCTTCATCTTTTATAGTAAATAACTTTGCTGCTACACCCATCAATTGCTTATAGCGCTCTCTATCATAAATATCATTACAATAAGATAGCCCGGTTTGTGCAATAGCTTGTATTTCATTAGCAATAGCTAGTAGATTTTTGGTATTTAAAAAGGTTTCTTTCATAGTTTGTTTAGATGATTTACCATGTTGGTTTTTCAAACACTTTAAAGTCGAAATCAATTTAAAGAAGCGCCCTATAAGTAATATATAAACATTTTAGCGCTAATTTCCTGCTGCCATTTAAGGAAAGAGCCGTTTGAAAGAACTTTATTTGCCCTCTTTGAAAACCTGGTTCAAAGAAGTCTGTTATTCAAAATAGCAGAAGAAATGTTGGTTGCCAAGCAATACTCAATTTGGCATTAAATTCCATTTGCTATAGCTTTATATCCTTCATTTCCTGTTATGATAGAAATTGATTAAATTGGTGGATTTTTCATGAAACGTCATGCATTTATAATTTCAGATGGAACTGGAATTACAGCTGAAAACTTAGCGCATAGCTTACTAACTCAGTTTAGTAATATTGAATTTGAGAAACATATTACACCCTATATTGATACTTTACCAAAAGCTCAAACAGCTGTTGAGCAAATTAATCGCATTTTTGCAGAAACAGGTATTAAACCTTTAGTGTTTATGACTTTAATTAACTCTGATATAACAAATACTATTAAACAAGCAAATGCTTGTGTATTAGATTTATTTAATACTTTTCTTGGTCCCTTAGAAAAAGAATTAGGTGAAAAATCATCTTATACTGTAGGACGAGCGCATGGGTTCTCCCAAGCTTATACTTATCGAATTATTGCGGTTGATTATGCGTTAGCACATGATGATGGCATAAAAATAAAAGGCTATGAACAAGCTGATATTATTCTAATAGGTGTTTCTCGCTGCGGTAAAACACCAAGTTGTTTATATATGGCACTGCATTTTGGCATTCTTGCAGCTAATTATCCTTTTACTGAAGATGAGTTAAACTATTCACGCCTGCCTGAATGCTTACGCCCTTATAAAAATAAATTATTTGGCTTATCTATCGAGCCAGAAAGACTACAGCAAATACGTACTGAACGCAGACCTCATAGCCGTTATGCTTCTGCTGAGCAATGCCGGTTAGAAGTTGCCGAAGTAGAAGTGATGTATAAACGGGAAAATATTCCTTACCTAAATACCACTCGTTATTCTGTAGAGGAAATAGCGACCAAAATTATTAGTATAGCAGGGATACCACGTAAGTTTTGAGTACATTTATACGAGAATAATGTTGGGCCAGCTGGCCCAACCTATCACATACGATTAATTAGTAGTTTGCCAAAGTGACATAAAATCAGTAACAGGTAACGTACTTAAGACATTCGTGTCATTCATGATTTTGGCAATTTCATTAAATTTTTCATTACTAAAGCGGCTCTTAAGATTACGCTCAAATTTTTCTAATAAAACAGGTATGCCTTCTTGCCGACGACGTTTATGACCAATTGGATATTCGACTGTAATCAAATCGGTTTCACTATCATCTTTAAAAATTATTTTAAGGCTATTAGCAATAGAACGTTTCTCCGGATCATGATAATCCTTTGAAAACTGCTGATTTTCTGTGACAACCATTTTTGCTCGTAACTCATCAATACGAGGATCAATAGCTACGCTATCTTCATAATGTTCCGCTTTTAAATTACCATAAATTAAACCTACAGCTATCATGTATTGCAAACAGTGGTCTCTATCTGCTGGATTATGCAGTACTCCTTGCTTACTAATAATTCTTATGGCTGATTCATGAGTTATTATTTCAACGCGCGCAATACTATCTAATTTTTCTTGCACTTGTGGATGCAATTTAACAGCACATTCAACAGCTGTCTGAGCATGGAATTCAGCAGGGTAGGATAATTTAAACAAAACATTTTCCATTACATAACTGCTATAGGACCTTTGGAATTTAAATTCATTTTGCTTGAATAAGACATCATAAAAGCCCCATTTAGGTGCTGTTAAAGCACTTGGATAGCCCATTTCCTTTTGCTTTGCTATTAACGCCAACCTAACTGCTCGTGATGTAGCATCACCGGCAGCCCAAGATTTTCTTGAGCCTGCATTAGGCGCATGCCGATAGGTCCTTAGACTTTGACCGTCTACAAAAACTTGAGAAAGAGCACTTAACATCATGTCACGATCGCATCCTAACAGCCAACTTGCAACAACAGTACTAGCGATCTTAACTAAAAAAACATGATCAAGTCCAACTCGATTAAAACTGTTCTCAAGGGCAAGACATCCTTGGATTTCATGTGCCTTAATCATTGCAGTAAGCACATCATACATAGAAAGACCTGGACGGCCTTTATTTTGAGCTTGACGACTTACATAGTCTGCTACAGCAAGGATAGCACCTAAATTATCCGATGGATGACCCCATTCAGCTGCTAACCAAGTATCATTAAAATCAAGCCATCTAATCATAGCACCAATGTTAAAAGCGGCTTGAACAGGATCTAGTTCATAACTTGTACCTGGAACTCGTGCGCCTCCAGGAAAATCTGCACCCGGAACGATAGGTCCTAATAATTTTGCACACTCAGGAAAATTAAGAGCTAATATGCCGCAGCCTAAAGTATCCATTAGACAAAAGCGCGCCGTTTCATAAGCCGTGACACTGTCAATCTGATAATTTAAAACATAGTCAACAATATCGACAATAACCTGATCATACTCAGGCTTAATATTATCTTCAACATAGGTATTCATTTATTCTCTATCCTTAATAGCTACAAAAGGACGTGGTGCAGGGCCTGTATATTCTGAACTTGGCCTAATCAAACGATTATCTGCTCGTTGTTCAAAAACGTGGGCTGCCCAACCTGTAATTCGTGACATAACAAAAATAGGTGTAAATAAGGGCGTCGGTATATCTCCATAATGGTAAGCAGAAGCACTATAAAAATCTAAATTAGGAAATAATTTCTTTTCTCGACGCATAACTAATTCAACGTGTTCAGAAATTTCAAATAATAAAGTATCTTTTTTGGCTTGTGCTAATTTTTTTGACCAAGCCTTAATAATATCAGAGCGTGGATCAGAGTCTTTATATACCCGATGTCCAAATCCCATAATTTTTGCTTTGTTAGCTAACATAAGCATTAATTTTTCTTCAGCGTCATCTGGCGATTTAAATTGTTCTAATAATTCCATAGCAGCCTCATTTGCTCCGCCATGTAAAGGTCCTCGTAGGGTGCCTATTGCTGAAGTAATTGCAGAATAAAAATCAGCCAAAGTAGCAGCCGTTACTCTAGCTGCAAAAGTAGATGCATTAAACTCATGCTCAGCATATAAAATCAAAGAAACATCCATCATTTGCCGCTCAAGCTCAGTCGGCTCTCGACCGTGGAGTAATGAAAGAAAATGACCTCCAACCGTTTTTTCCTCACTTAAACCATTAATTTCTTTACCATGAAAATGGTAGATATACCAAAAACACATAATCCCAGGAAATAACGCAAGTAACCTGTCAGCAATATCATACTGTTGAGAAAACTCTTGCTCTGGTTCTAATGTGCCTAAAACTGAGCAGGCAGTGCGGAGTACATCCATAGGATGAGCTTGCTTTGGAATAAGCTTTAACACATTTATTAAAATAGTTGGTATATGCCTTAAGCCAATAAGCTTTTCCGTATAAGTATTTAATTCATTTTGATTGGGCAGGCGACCATAATGGAGTAAGTATGCTACCTCTTCAAAAGAAGCTCGTTCAGCTAAATCATCAATAGAATATCCACGATAATTTAGGCCACTTCCTTCTTGCCCTACAGTAGCAATAGCTGATTGTCCAACAATAACGCCAGCCAATCCGGCTGTATTATTTACCATCTTGTTCCTCCATTAATTGATCTAACTGCCTTTCATAATTATGGTAACCTAATACTTCATAGAGTTCATTCCTTGTCTGCATAGCCTCAAGCATTTTTACTTGCGTCCCGTCAGCTAATAATGTTTTATAAACTGCTAGAGCAGCTTTAGACATGGCTCGAAAAGCACTTAAAGGATAAAGAATTAATTTTATACCTACTTCAGCTAACTCTTGGGTAGTAAACATCGGCGTTTTACCAAACTCAGTAATATTTGCTAAAACGGGTACCCTAACAGCTTGGGTAAACTGCCGATAATCTGCTAAAGAGGTAATCGCTTCAGCAAAAATCATATCCGCACCTATTTCAGCATAATACTGGGCTCTCTCAATTGCGGCATTTAACCCCTCCATTGCACAGGCATCGGTTCTAGCCATAATAACAAAATTTTCATCTATGCGTGCATCGACTGCAGCTTTAATTCGGTTGCCCATTTCAGTTTTCGAAACCACTTCTTTATTAGGCCTATGTCCGCAACGTTTAGCAAGCACTTGATCTTCAATATGAATAGCAGCTACACCAGCGCTTTCCATAAGCTTTATCGTACGCGCAATATTAAAAGCATGTCCCCAGCCTGTATCAACATCAACTAATAATGGCAAAGAAGACGCTTGAACAATACGTCGCACATCTTCCAAAACATCTGTTAAATTTGTCATACCTAAATCAGGTAGGCCATAAGAGGCATTAGCAACACCTGCGCCTGAGAGATAAATTGCCTGACACCCAGCCTGCTCAGCTAACATGGCACAATATGCGTTAATAGTTCCTACAATTTGCAAGGGAGGTTGTTTTGCAACTAACTCACGAAAGACCCGTCCTTTTGAACTAACCATTACCTAGTTCCTTTTAGTCAGTAAATGAACTTTTTATCATGACATTAAACTGATGGCAACTTAAAGTTATGGCAGCATAATTTAAGAAATAAATCTGATGCTAAGATAAGATTTTAAATCTAGACCAAGCTATTTGAATTGAAGTAAAAATCAGGCAACAGGAAAATTTTTACATTGAATTAAATAAGAGGCATAAAAATGCCTCTTATTTGCTAAGCCTATTACTTGGGTGAAACTTCTTTCCACCAACTTGTTTTAGTCTCAGTAGCCCAATGCTGGTCACGCATACGTGAAACAAATGCTTCAGTTTTCTCAGGTGTAGAAGAGTCTTGATTAAGTTTAATACACCAATCCCAATCACCCATAGTGGACCACATTTTTTCTACGCCGTCCCATTTTGCCATAGCATTTATTTCAGACCAAGGCTTATTTGTTTTCATAAAAATTACGCTATTCCATGCTTTCATTTTAGTCCTCATTAAAAAATTAATAAAAGCTGAAGTTATATATAACTTCAGCTTATTTAGCTTAGTCTAATTCTTTAAATCTTGCTAAATTTTAGTAAGGCTTATTTCACTTGCATAAGAAATTAAATTTATTCAAAATTAGAGGCTAACTAATTTGCTAGTATTTATTAATGAAAAAAGGATTTTTTCTAGCTTGTGCTGCATGGCTCCTACCCTTGACCTCTTTTGCTGCTCAAACTGAAGTAGCTAAAAGTTGGAATACTGTAACTTTTAATATAAAGCACAATAACTACCGCTTTTATTTAGAGCCACAATTACGTATTCAAGATGCACCAAATAAATTAGATCAAGTACTAAATAATGTAGGGTTAGGCTATCTTATTACTCCGACACTAACCTTATGGGCAGGAACAACATCACTGATTATTGGTTCATTATCTGATGAGATACCGCATAGTAGAGAGTTTAGAATTTGGCAGCAAATAAGCACATCACATAAAATTCAACAATACGATTTACAATGGCGGACAAGGCTTGAAGAACGTAAACGAGAACACTTTTCTGATTTAAATTATCGTCTGCGCACTCGATTAACTGTTGAGCACCCTTTCTATAAAGTCTTTAGCGTAGTCTGGTATGATGAATTTTTTATCAATTTAAATAGACCTATTTGGATTACTAGCAAAAGGGCCGATCAAAATCGATTCTTTATTGGCATGGATTATCAAGCTACTAAAACTTGGACAGTAGGATTGGGCTATTTGAATCAATACATTTTTACTAAGCTACCTATAATAGGCCATGTTGCTTCACTTCATCTTAAGTGGGAAAATAATTAAGCAAAAAAATCTGTCTTAAATGACAAGTTGGCCTTTTAGATACCACCTACAATAGCCTGACATATAAACTCGTTTATCTTTTACCTCACAAAAAATATCTCCTTTACGCTCTAAACCTTGTATGGCATGTAACTGGCTTTTACCTAGTCGGTTTGACCAATAAGGTGCTAATACACAATGCGCGGAGCCTGTAACTGGATCTTCAGCAATATTATGTTTAGGATAAAAGCATCGTGAATAAAAATCCGCTTCACTACTTACACTAGATAAAATTAATCCGCGTTTAGGTAAATTAGATAATATAATTAAGTTAACTTGTGCCTGCGTAACATGCCCTTCTTCGGCAAAAATGGCTAAATAGTCTAATTCACTTTCATATAATTCAATGATTGGTTGATCTACGACCGACTTAATTAGCTCTGCATCTTTAGAATGTTGATAAGTAAGACGTGGAAAGTCTAATGTATAGAGTGCACCTCGCTTTTCTACGCTAATAGCACCACTTAAACTAGAAAACTCAATAGTATCTTTTACAGTTTTACCTAACTCAAACAAAACAAATCCTGCCGCCAACGTTGCATGCCCACATAAACTAACCTCACCTTTAGGAGTAAACCAACGAATAGATAGGCCAAAAGGATCCTCTATAATAAAAGCGGTTTCAGAAAGATTATTTTCAGAAGCAATAGCCTGCATTAATTCATCGTTAAGCCACTGATCAAGAAGACATACAGCTGCAGGATTACCATGAAATATTTTATCGGTAAATGCATCTATTTGAAAAATTTCAATACAGTCCATGACTGACCTCTAAAATTGAACTTTAGAGTTCTAACTTAACTTGTAAATTTTACTTTAGCGTAAATCATAAATATTTCAACAAGAAGCGGAGTTTGTATAGCGTGGGAGCACCGCTGCACTAAAGTAAAGAGACAAGTTAGACAAGAACTCTTTTAAAGAATGAGGGTGAAGATTACCTATCTCAACTTAAATTATCAAGTTCATTAAAAAATAAAACAAGAGAAATGATAGATAACTATTATGTCAAAGAATTAAATAAATTTTTTAAAATAGAATTCTCTTAAAATGCGTTGCAAGGCGCTATTTAGTCTCAAGTTGTAATAGATTTTACAACTAGACTTAATAAATAATTAAGCTATAAAGAATTACGATTTACATTATTAATATATGTAAATTGTATACCCTTAACATAGCTCTGGTTTGCTTCTTTCTGAATTAAGGAATCAATTAATGTGCTTAATTCTATCATCTCTATCTTAGAATTATTATGCTCTTTGCTTTCAACACTATGTCTTAAAAATGGCGAACATTTTTTTACAGTCTGCATAATTTTCTTATTTAAAATAGGTAAATCTAAACTCGACAGATCTTGAAATAGGCTCTTAAATAAACGTAATAACTCAATAAAATTGTCTTCCCGGGTCATAGAAAAAGGTTTTTTATCCTCTTTAAAATCAGCATTATGTATTACATTAATAACTTGATTGTAAGCAGCTTGAAGTTGTTCTACTAATGCTTGTTCGAATTCTTTTTTTGAAAAAAGACTAGCTTGATAAGCCATATTTAGACAACCCTCTTGTCTATAATAGGTTATTAATTCTTTCTTAGTTGAGCGTTTTAAATTTAAAGAAGAAACCATTAATCTGAATTGATCATGGAGATGGGCACTATTTATAATGTTTACAGCTTTATTTATATCAATACCACTGCTAAGTAACTCACAGGTCTTAAAAAAAAGTTTTTGTTTTTCTATATCTTGGCTCATTCGAGAAATATCTTTAATTATGGCCTTTCTTACTGCTTCGCATAAATAGCCATCAGCTACCTCTTTAGCTGAAAAAAACCCGTAATGATAACCCCAAGAAAAAGCTTCATTATTAATTAATTCATCAAGGACTGGTTTTAAAACTTGATAGATTATTTCTAATATATTTGTTTGAATAGGAAAATTAATTTCCATGGTAGGAAGCGTTAATTTTTTAGCTAAGTGGCCTACTTCTATAAGCTCATTTTCTTGGGTAGAAAAAGGCCTAGAGGGGTTTAATTGGCCCTCCCTTAATTGCTCGAGATACTGCGCCAATGTCCATATTTTCATAATATACTCCCTTCATATCCTATCTTTAAAGTATAGAACATTGATTTTAGACGTTATAAAAGAACTGAATACAAAGGAAACTGATATAGATGGATTATTTTTGTTTAATTTTCAATAACTTATTTTTTATCGCTTAAATTTGCTGAATGTTTTACTATATCTTTAAGTAAAAATCGAGCCGGTGATAAAAAGCGAATAAACGAAGAAGGTAAAGCAAATGGTTGTCGAGTAATTAGAGCACTTAACCAATCAGCGCATAATGGTATAGTTGTTAAACCTCGAGAACCAAAACCTGTAAACGCATATAAACCTTGATAGACATCACTGGTTATTGGTAACCATCGTTTTGGATCTTTAGCTAAGGGAGAAAAAAGGTCTTTAAAAACATACTCCTTAGGTATGGGCCCTACTATAGGAAAATAATCTGGCGTTGTAGTACGTACTCCCATCCAGTGGCCAACAACCGCTTTAGATCTTTTGCAACTAGGCAATAAGATATTTAACTTAGCCAAATTTTTGTCATCTTCGGTGTGTAAATCCTCTAGATTTGTTTTATTCGGATGATAAGTAGCACCAATAGCATGCTTATTATTTAAATTAGGTAAAATATGACCTTGGCCACAAATAGGGATAGCTAGTTTTGCTAACTCAGAATTAGTCTTAATAAAGGTAACCAGTCCACTTGTAGGTATAAGCGGCAAAAAAGAAGACTCATCAAATTGATTCGCTTGATAACCATTAGCAAGTATGACTGCATCTGCAGAAATCTCATTACAAAACCAGGTCTTATCATCGTAATATAAGGAATTAATTTCACAATTAGAGATATGATATATTTGCGAATCTGACAGTAACATTTTGCAAAGCTCTTTAGAGTTTATCCAACCAGATAAAGGTAAAAATAAAGCGTCATATGCCATTTCTAAATTGGCATATAATTTTACGTCTTCTGCAGAAATGAACTGTCCTAACTCAGGATAATGCGCAAAAATATGTGTATTAATTTTCTCTATTAATTTTTGCTCGTGACTATTATAAGCAAGCTGTAAAATACCTTTTAATTCACCAATAGGATGACCTAATAAAGCTTGTTTGTAAAAGGAATAAGCATATAAATAAGCAGTTAACATAAACTGCGATATAGGCGATTGATAAGCGGAAAACTGAGGATATAAAATAGCTTGCGGATTGCCAGAGGCGCCACTTGCTAATTCTTCTTGATTATCGATTAAGAAAACCTCACACCCTTTTTTAGCCAAAAAATGTGCCATAGTACATCCTGCTAATCCGCCCCCAATTACTATTGCTTTACCTACATGTTCGATTTTAATTGGAGGCAGATACCAAGGTGTTTTTTTTATCTTAAGAGATTGAGATACCTTATTAAATTGAGCATAAAAAATTTGTTCCTTATAATTTAAACAACTTTTCTTTTTAATTTTAAAACCGACATTTTGCAAAGCAGCTTGCACTTCTTTCGGCATCGCTATAGCAGTTAATGTGGCTTTAGGAGAAGATAAGAGCGCAATCTTAGTAAAAAATTCCTGACTTTTTAAAAGATTATGAAAACTATATTTTTTAAGCAACCAAGCATCAATACTAAATTGCCTTAATTTATACTCTAAATCTTTTGTACCGCAAATAATTAATTCCTGAAGATTGGAATCTAAATCGCCTAACATTAAAATTAAATTAATTCTACCTTGCTCAAAGCTTAGATAATGAAAACCTGGAGTTAAAATAGGATATTGCTCTACTAATAAAGTTGCTTGCAATTCTAATTTTGGAAATACTTTTAAAATCCTAACTAAATCCTCTTTTTTTAAAGGCTCGCTCTCACACGAAAAATAATAAAGAGATGCTTTTTCTGGCGCATATTTTAGCCAATTTTGCCAACTTAATAAGAAAGTTAAACCCGCTTTAAATTGGGTATCAGCTAAGGTGAAGTGATTATATTGACTAGTGGGTTGTTGCCATTGTTTGATAAGTTTATTGCTGATAATACAAGCTTCTGTAAACTCTAACTGGGTATCAAAAGGCAAATAGAGATTATCGGTCGCGATGGAATAAGGCAAATCATCACCCCATTCCAATTCCATCGTTTTTACTGGACTAAATATATGGCTCAACTAAAACTCTAACTAAGCAGCTATTAAAGAAATATCATCTTTAGCGACTTGGCTTTTGTCATTCATCCATCTTTTTACAGTAGGTGATAAAAGGAATAAGGAAATACTTGCGGCAATTGCTATACAACCTAGAATTAAAAAGACATGACTATAACCAGCGTTCGTTATCAATGGGTTAACTGTATTATGGCCTACAGTCATCCAATTAGAACTATAACTTGATAAAGTTGCACCTACACCAGTTGAAAGCATCCAAATACCCATCATTACACCTTGCAATGAACTTGGTGCTAAAGCACCAACCATAGCATAACCAATTGGAGAAATAAGTAATTCGCCAGCGCTTTGTAAAATAAAACTCATAACTATCCATTCTGGCCCTACTAATCCTTTATCATTGGCACTAGCAATACCTATAGGTAAAATAGCAAAGGCAGCACCAATTAAAAACAAGGCAAAAGCAAATTGCATTGGGATATTAATATAAATCCCACGGGCACGCATACGATTAAATAATAAGCTTAACAAAGGACCACCTATAACAATACAAATGGTATTAATGTTTTGAAACCACTGTGGCGGAATAGTTAACATCAACCAATGGCGTTGTACATTGTGATCAATAAAATGAGTTAGACCCATTGGGCCAATTTGGTAAAGCATCCAAAAAACAATACCTATTATCATTAATATGCCAAATGCAAAGATTTTTTCGCGGGCTTCTTGCTCTGGTTGCTTAAATGCCAACCAATATATAACGCCAACCATGGCAATTCCGGTAAAAAGTACTAACTTATTAGCTAAATCTGCAAAATGCAGTAAAGGACTTAAAATGAAAGGAAGGCAACAAACCATTAGCAAGCCTTTTAAAGAAGAGCGAATTTGTTTACTTTTATCGAGCTGCGCATAAAGACTGTATTTATCGGCCAAAGCATGCCAGTAATATAAACAAATTAAGAGAGCCGCCAAATTACCAATACTGCTTAATAAAAATAAACGATGATAATTGTTTAATAATTGGAAATAACCACTTAAACTAAAGCCAGCAAAAAAACCAATATTCATACCAGCATAATTATAAAGAAAAGCACTTTCGCGTCTTATATCTTCTGGCTTAAATCGCTGGGTTAGCATGCAATTTAGGCAAGTTACATTTAATCCAGCACCTGTTAAAAAAGCAGCCAATCCATAATATAAGTAATCTAATTTAACAAAAGCAAGTAACAAACAACCTACAATTTGTGCTAACATTCCTACACAAAATAAAGCCCGATAAGATAAAAAGCGTCCGCCCCAATACCCACCTAATAGATGTAATGCAAAATTGAATGCTACAAAGACACCCATAATGCTATTAGCATATTGGGCTGCTAAGTGTAAAGGGCCGGTCATATAAAGAACTAAGGTTGAATATAAAACGCTAAAACTTAAGGTAGAGAAAATTTGAATACAAAAAAGTGCAAAAATACTTTGAGAAAAAAAACCACCCAGTGATTTATTGCTATCTTTCATGGACATTTAATATTTCCTCTAATTACCCTAATCTTTGACTATGCCATGCAATTTTTTAACTGTCTATGTTCACTTTCAAGGAAAACTCTAAACTGCATTATCTTTTAACAATAAATATCATTTTATTTACAAAATGATATTTTTAACGCACATCGATATATTTTGAACAAAAAATTATCTATACTTCTTGCCAATAAAAAAAGTCTGAAGACAGCAACGACATTTAGGTAAGTATAGTTATTCCCTAAATTTCTTTGACTTTCTGCTAAAGTATATTATGAATAAAAAGGTTACCAAATGCATAGAAAAATTTATTTATCAGGCATTGAAAAAAGGCCTGGAAAATCATTCATTTCATTAGGAATTGTCACTATTTTACAAAAGCATTATTTGCTGCACTGCGTCAAGTTATTTAAAGAACTTGATAATAATCAAACCGCCCTATTACAAAGCTTAACACATCATTTTATATCGCCAACTATGTCTATTGATCAAGCTATTAATCTAATGCGTGAAGAACCAGATATTTTATTTTCCACAATTTTTGAAATGATTAATGGGGACAAAGATTATGAAATCACTTATATAGAAGGAAGCGATTTTGAAAGCGATAATGATGTTTTTGAATACGAATTTAATTTAACGTTGGCGGCACAACTAAATTGTGAAGTTATTCTTACTATTTCAGCTAAAGATAGATCGTTAAATCATATGCTGTCTATTATTGCAACTGCACTAGAAATTAGTAAACGCAATCACGCCCAAGTTATTGGAATTATCGTTAATCGTGTGCCGCTTAAAGATGAATTTAAAGCTTATGAGCTTTTTAAAAATCAATTTCCATTCTTAACATTTATTATCATTCCGGAATTTGAAAATTTAGCAAATCCCTCTATGCAAGAAATTGCTAATAAATTAAATGCTATTGTCTTATGCGGGAAAGATGAGTTGCATCGTAGTGCGAAACAATTTACGGTCGCTGCTAAAACAATTGGTAATTTTCTTGAATCCAGGCTTAAACGGGACGGTATGTTAATTATTACTCCTGATGATCGTATCGATATTTTATTAGGTTCATTGTTAGCCGATCAATCAAGCTCTTATCCAAAAATTGCAGGTATTGTGCTCACAGGCGGTGAAATGCTCGGTAAAACAATACGAGAAATTATTTCTGGCTTAGAGCGCCCTTTTCCAGTCCTATTAACATCTCATCACACGTACGAGACAGCCACTTCATTATTTACTGCTAAGTTTGGTCTAAGTAAAGATAATTCTACAAAAGTAAAAGCAGCCATTGATGCCATGGAAACTTATCTTTCTCCACCTATTTTAAAATTAATTAACCAAACTAAAAAAAGCTCAGATTTAACACCTGCAATTTTTTTGCATGAATTAGTTAATAAAGCACGCTCTAGTAAGCGTCATATTGTTTTACCAGAAGGAACTGACTCTCGGATTTTAATTGCGGCTGACTATCTTTTGAAACGTAATATAGTCAAAATTACTATACTCGGTAATAAAGAGAAAATTAAACTTCTAGAAAAAAGGATGCAGCTAGATTTAAGTCATGCCAAAATTATTGATGTTAACGAATCAGAAAAAAAAGTGAGCTATGCAAAACAATATTGGCAGCTTCGGCAACATAAAAATGTAAATTTACCTATAGCACTTGAGCGAATGGCTGATGTTAACTATTTCGCTGCCATGATGGTTTATTGTGGTGATGCTGATGGTATGGTATCAGGTGCTGAACATACTACAGCCAGTACTGTTAGACCTGCTTTAGAAATTATAAAAACTAAGCCTGGTGTAACTAAAGTTTCCTCCATTTTTATAATGTGTTTACCTACCAGAGTCTTAATTTATGGTGATTGTGCAATAAACCCTGACCCAGATAGTCCAACGTTAGCTGAAATTACCCTACAAGCTGTAGAGATTGCTAAACATCTAGGTATTGAGCCTAAGGCTGCACTTTTATCTTATTCCTCTGGCACGTCTGGAAGTGGCAAAAGCGTAGATAAAGTTATTAAAGCAGTTGAGATTATTCATCGAGACTTCCCCGAAATATCTGTTGAAGGACCAATGCAATATGATGCTGCTGTAGATGATGAAGTAGCTGCGAAAAAGCTTCCCGGCTCAAAAATTGCAGGCAAAGCCAATGTGTTAATTTTTCCCGATTTAAATACAGGTAATAACACCTATAAAGCGGTACAACGAGAAACAGGCGCTCTAGCCATTGGTCCTATTTTATTAGGTTTAAATAAACCTGTTAATGACTTAAGCCGTGGTTGTACGCCACAAGATATAATCAATACTATTTTAGTTACAGCATTACAAGCAGAGGATAATCATGAGCATTAATCAGATAACTAACCAAGATTGTATTCTAACAATTAATGCTGGTAGTTCATCCATTAAATACAAAGTATTTAGTCAACAAAACGATTATCAAATTATCCCTTTATTATCTGGACTCATTGAAGGCATTACTGAAGAATCAGGACTTTGGCATCATTATACGAAGAAAAAAGAGCAGCGCGCTCATTATTTTGTTAATCATGAAGAAGCATTTGCTGCATTAGCTAAGCAGCTTCAACTCGATTTAGTTAATAAAAAAATTGTTGGTGTTGGCCATCGAGTCGTTCATGGTGGACCCAATCTATGCCAACCAACAATTATAACGTCAAAGATATTGCAAGAAATTAAAGCCTTAGCAAAATTAGCACCGCTACATAATCCTATCAATGCCGCAGGTATTGAATACGCTCAAACATACTTTAAAGAAGCAATACATGTGGCTATTTTTGATACAGGTTTTCACCATAACATGCCTAAGCATATTCATTCTTATGCCATCGATGCTCGCCTAGCCCAACAACTTAATATTAGGCGCTATGGTTTTCATGGGATTAATCATGAATATGTAAGTAATAAGGCGGCTAAATTTTTAAATAAACCTATGCCCGAGTGTAATTTTATTTCCTTACACTTGGGAAATGGGGCAAGTGCTTGTCTAATTAAAAATGGAAAATCCTTCGATACCTCAATGGGCATGACACCTTTAGCTGGATTAATAATGGGAACTCGTTGCGGCGATATTGATCCAGCCATTCCTATTTATCTTCAAGAGCAAGGATTAGAGTTATCTACAGTCAATACTGTACTTAATAAGCAAAGTGGTCTAAAGGGAATTGCGAATAATAATGATATGCGAGCTGTTTTGGAAAATTATCATGCTGGCGATGAAGATGCTATTCTTGCTATAGAAATGTATGTTTATGCCATTCAAAAATTCATTGGCGCTTACCTAACTCAAATAAATAAGCTAAACGCTTTAATTTTTACTGGAGGCATAGGCGAAAACTCAGCTTTTATCCGCGCAAAAATTATATCTTCTCTAAAGCATTTAGGTTTTATTCTAGATAATGATTTAAATCAAAAAAATAAACAAAAAGAGTGTTCTGTAATATCAAAAGGCGAAGTACCTATTTTGATAATACCGAGCGATGAAGAAGGTTGGATAATGCAAAAAGTCTTTGAAAAACTAGACTGTAATTAATACTTAGACTCATGCAAATAATATTAATACATTCGATTTTTCAGTTCCGTTGCTTTTACTAAAACTTATTTACACTACTAATTTCATTTTGGCAAAATTACTCAAACTTTTTAGCAAAAATAAGTTTAAACTAATTATGCTCATTCTGGTAAGAATAACTTATATCTTCTTGAGGTGATTGAGATTCGCTAAGCGTTTGCGCTACAAAAAAGGTATTTCTTTGATTACTAGTATTAGAGTAAAAAGTCATTGACGTATTTTCTTGTTTTGTACTATTTATTAGCTTATATTCTGCAAGGAATTTATTACAATTTATTCGGATTAACTTCGATTTACTATCGATGTCCATATAGGTTTCTTGAACTAAGTTTTTTCTATAGTTGCCAGAAATACCTGGTTTACCGTTATTACTTTTAACATCACCAAGGCAAGCAACTAAATCCAACCCTTGCGGGAATTCTTTTTCTTCTTTACTAAAAGATTCTGCTAATTTTAAAATAAAATACTCAGCAAAACTCATTTGACCATATTTAAATCTTTCTTTGCTGCCCGTTATACTTAAACGCTCTGCTAAAGTTTTTTTATCACTTTCTATAGGAGGAAGACCTGATTTACAAGCATATAAGTTTAGTCTTTTAATAGTTGGGCAATGAATTAATATATCTTTAAATTTTTCAATAAGAATATGGTTAGAGGTGTTATAAAAATGATACATAGTCATTGTATGTTCCATATAAACACCATGACCAACTTTAGTTAAAATTTTTGGATTTATTGGAAATAAATCCTCCTCATGATTACCAACTTTAATAATTTTAGCACCATTTTTTTCTCTTTTTTTAACCCAGTTTTCTTCAAATTTATCTGCTTCCTCACTCATTAAAATTATTTCTTCTTCCATACCGTGGGTATTAATATCTTGTACTTGCGCATTATTTTTGGATGGCATAAATTTTTAAATAAAATTGTTAAATAAGGGCCAGCATGATAACAACAAATAAGCAGATGATCAGCAAAAATTGCTAAAATTACCCACATATTATTAAATTAGCACCAATAACGCATAAGTACACGCTTAGAGAATTTTTATTAAGAATAAAGCAATTGGCGCACTATTAATTAAGCGCCAACTGCTATGTTATTTTACTGCTGACTGACACCGCTTAACTCAGCTGCCCAATAGGTAGCACCTGGTAGAGTATCCCACGGATTGGGCAATGCATCAGGTGTAATATAAACCCAACCGGCATGCCGTTGTTTAGTTAAACTTATAGCATTCGTTAAAGAACTATACGGTGTAGCATACAATAAATGCCAAAAACGAGAGGCAGGATATTTTGTTTCCCAGCCACTAGGACGCCAATTAAGATAAGCGTTATAGTTTGATTCAAAAGTGACTAAAATATCCGTCGTGTTAATGTAACATTCTGGTGTACTAGTACCAAAATTCACAATTGTAATCGCCTTACCACCTTTGGCTTTTACATAGTTATTTAAATTTTGGTAATAGGTAAATTTGGTACAATTTTCAGAAAAACCTTCGTCAAAAAAAATACCATCAACTTGATACCAGTTATAATATCTATTGATATCAGCTCGAATAGCAGTAAGACTACGCTGACCATAGCTTGTATAAACATAACCTAATACTGATTGACCTGCGTTATGACTTCTTACCACTTGCGCTGCATAGGCAGGATCTTTTGTTGAACCAGGGCCATTAAATGGATTTATTAAAGCGATATTAGCAGTTGGTGCGCCTTTTATTAATTGGTCCCAGTAGCAATTGGCTGTCCCAGTACATGGATAAAAATAAGAAGGAACAGCAATCTTTTGTGAGGTATCATTACAATTTGAATTAGCAGGATAAGAAAGCGTCATTTTAGTCAGAGAAGATATACCCGCAGGTGATTCTACTTGATAAAGATAATCTAAGCTTCCTGCACAATTTTTATTAGGAAGGATATCTTCCCGTTGGATAACCCATGTTTTAACATTCCCTGAGGTTACAGAAACAGCTTTAACAGGCGTCCAATTCCAACCAGGTCCTACATATTTATAAAGCGTTTGGTTCTCAATGAGGTAATTGGCCATTAATCCGCCTTGCGGAAAACCATTATCTCCTTTTGGTTGAACATCAATATAAACTCGATAAAAATCCTGCGTAGTGGTTACTTCATAAGAAAAGGTTATTACATTAGCATCTGCACTTGCCTTAGGATTAATAATTAAATTATCAGGCAAAGGCGATGACCATAACGAACTAACATACAAAAACAGAAAAATTACACTGATTTTTTTTAAACTCATTTTATATCCTTATTTTGTTTTAAATTCCTTTAAAAAATAATTTTTTTAAAGTTTTTTTTAACCAAAAGATCAGTATAAATGAGGTAGGATGATTTACTAAAGAAATCTTTTAAAATTTAAAAAAATAAAATTTATATCAAAGATAAAATTCACTTATTTTTGATATAAATTTTTTAATAATTTATTGATTAAATTAATTTTTTTTTAAATCACTAAAAACTTTTTCTGCTGCTTCAATAGTTAATCGAATTTCATCTTGCTTATGTGCACTAGATAAAAAGCCTGCTTCATACATAGACGGAGCAAAGTAAATTCCTCGTTCCAGCATCTTGTGATAGAAGCGCTTGAATAAAGCTTCATCTGAAGCAGCAACATCTTGATAACTCCATACTTGTGAATTTTGCGTAAAGCAAAAACCAAACATGCCCCCTATGGATGCCTGACAAAAAGGGATAGAAAAAGCTTGTGCTAATTCAGCTAAGCTAGTCATTAATAATTGAGTATAGGAAGCTAATTGCTCATAAAATCCTGGTTTTTCTATTTCACTTAACGTCGCTAATCCAGCTGCCATAGCTAAGGGATTTCCTGATAAAGTACCTGCCTGATACACGCTACCTTCAGGTGCTAAATAAGACATAATATCAGCACGACCACCCACAGCACCTACAGGCATACCGCCCCCAATAACTTTCCCAAGCGTAGTTATATCAGGTGTCACATTATAAAGCGCTTGTGCGCCGCCTAATCCAACCCTAAATCCAGTCATTACTTCATCAAAAATTAATAAAGTTTGATAAGTATCACATAATTTACGAAGCTCATTTAAAAAACCCAGCTTAGGTTGTACAAAACCCATATTGCCTGCAATAGGTTCAATGATAATAGCAGCAATATCTTTAGGATACTGATCAAATAATGCTTCAACTTGCGCTAAGCTATTAAAATCAGCCGTTAAAGTATGTTCGGTAATACTTGGAGGAATACCAGGAGATGCGGGAATGCCCAATGTCAAAACTCCAGAGCCCGCTTTTACTAACAGACTATCATTATGCCCATGATAGCAGCCATTAAACTTAATAATTTTATTTTTTTCCGTATAACCGCGCGCTAAACGGATAGCAGTCATCGTAGCCTCAGTACCAGAATTAACCATCCTTATTTTTTCGATAGCAGGCATTAGGTGAATTATTTTTTGTGCTAATTTAATTTCAAGTTCAGTAGGAGCACCAAAACTCATACCTTGCTGTAATACCTCTTCCACTGCTTGAATAACCTTCGGATGACAGTGGCCTAAAATTAAAGGACCCCAAGAACCTACATAATCAATATACTGACGCTCATCAACATCCACTAAGTAAGCGCCCTTGCCCTGTTTAAAAAAGACAGGATTTCCGCCTACGCCCTTAAAAGCACGTACTGGAGAATTTACACCTCCAGGAATTATAGATTGGGCTTGCGTGAATAACTGCTCAGATTTAATCATTATGGCTTCCTTTAAACAAAATGCCCTCTATTTTACTTCATTTAAAGGCTCATAAGAAATACAAATTTATCATTTATCTTTACATTGAGAGTCTCTATCGGCAAAATTACTTTCTTTTTAAAGTTGAGATACAGAATGCAAGATTATAAACGCTATATTTGTGTCATTTGTGGTTTTATTTATGATGAAGCAGAAGGTTGGCCAGAAGATGGTATTGAACCAGGCACACGTTGGGAAGATGTACCAGAAAATTGGTTTTGCCCAGATTGTGGCGCTGGTAAAGAGGATTTTGAAATGGTAGAAATAGAATAAGCTTAGAAAGGCTTAGTCACTACTAGCAAAACAATACCAGTTAACAAAACCGTTGGGATCTCATTAAATATGCGAAAAAATACAACGGCTCTACAGTTAGAATCACTAGCAAAGCATCTTAGGAAATGTCCGCAACTTAAGTGATAGCACCATACAATAATAACTAATGTAAGCTTGGCATGCATCCACGGTGCTTTTAAATAATAAGGATAATTAAAAGTAATAAGCCAGATTCCTAAAATAGTGGTTAATAAAGCAGCAGGCCAAGTAATTCCATAGTAAAGCCGGCGCTCCATCAACTTAAAGCGGGTATCACTTATTTTATCAGTTGTATCAGCATGATAAACAAATAAACGTGGTAAATAGAATAAACCTGCAAACCAGGCAACCATGGCAATAATATGAAATGCTTTAATAACTAACATAACTACTTTTTCTTATTTTTTTGACGATTTTTTCGTGAGTGCTTAAGTAAGTTTAAACCTTCTACACTTAATGAAAAACCCATAGCGAAATAAATATAAGCCCGAGGAATATGGAATTTAAAGCTATCAGCTATTAAAACCATACCTATTAATATTAAAAAACTTAATGCTAGCATTTTTATAGTCGGATGTTTATCAATAAATCGACTTACGGGCTCACTAGCATAAATCATCACTAAAATAGCACAGGTTATTGCTATTGCCATAACCCATAATCGAGTAGTTAAACCAATAGCGGTTAGAACACTATCAAGTGAAAAAACAATATCCATAATACCGACTTGAATAACAACACTTCTAAACGTAACTAATTTCTTCTTTATCTCTCTAATTTCAACAATATCTTCATCTACTTCATGTCTTATTTCTTGTGTTGCTTTAACAATTAGAAAACCGCCTCCGGCAAATAAAAATATATCTCGAGCCGACAGAGCAAAATTACCAATTTCAATAAGGGGCGTTGTAAGTTTTACAAGCCATACTGCAGAAGCTAATAAAGCTAAGCGAGTCATCCAAGCAAAAGTAAGACCCCAACGTCTAGCACTACGACGTTGTTCAACTGGAAGTTTCTCGGTAAGTATCGATAAAAATACTAAGTTATCAATACCTAGAACAATTTCCAAAACAATTAGGGCGCTTAAACTTAATAATATATCTACAAATTCCATGTGTTGATCTCTGAATTAATTATCCATTAATTTCGCAATGGTAAAAGATTAACAATAACGCTATCTATATCTTTTATGCAATAAATTATTAATCTATAAAAAAATTCTAAAAGTTTTAAATTATTATAATTTTAGCTATAATGTGGTCCGTTATACCTATTAACTGTGAGTACTGGCAATAATTAAATTAATTAAAAAGCTATTACGTAAGTCTCGAGGCAAAAATACGCCTACAGTAGCTAATTATATAATTCCTCGTAATCAGCATAATATATCTAAGACTGATATTAGTACAAATGCGCTAAAAGTATTAAATCGTCTTAATAGTGCGGATTTTCAAGCCTATTTAGTTGGCGGAAGTGTAAGGGATTTACTATTGGGTAAATCACCTAAGGATTTTGACGTTGCTACTAATGCTACGCCTAATGAGATTAAAGCTCTCTTTAGAAACAGCCGAATTATTGGTCGCCGTTTTAAATTAGTTCATATTATCTTTCACCGTGACATTATTGAAGTAGCTACCTTTCGCGGCAACAGTGAATTAGATAATAATCAAGTGCAATTAACCAATGAACGCGGTATGCTCATTCGTGATAATGTTTATGGCACGATAGACGAGGATGCTTGGCGACGTGATTTTACAATCAATTCACTTTATTACAGTGTAAAAGATGCTGCAATTGTAGACTTTACTGGCGGTGTTAAAGACATTCACGATCAGACTTTACGTATTATTGGCAACCCAGAAATACGTTATCAAGAAGATCCAGTAAGAATGTTAAGAGCAATTCGCTTTAGCGCAAAACTTCATTTTAAACTTGCTCCTGAGACTGCTGAACCCTTAGAAAAACTTAGCTCGTTAATTTTGCACATTTCAAGTTCTCGTTTGTTTGATGAAATGACCAAACTGTATCAATGCGGTGAATCAGAATCAGTACAACGTTTATTAATCCAATATGGCTTATTTCAACATCTATTCCCTCAGACATATGCCTTATTTGATAGTTCTTATCCAGTAAAAGCTTTTTTAGGTGTTGCTTTAGAAAATACAGATGCACGCATTCGTGATAATAAACCCATTACGCCTGCTTTTTTATTTGCCGTATTACTTTGGTTTCCACTACTTAATCAGGCAGCCAATTATCAACGTGATGAACAATTACCGCCTTTACCCGCTTTAGAAAAGGCAATGTCTCAGGTTATTGGTGAACAGAATAAAATTATTGGTATTCCGAAACGCTTTAGTCAAGTTATACGAGAAATTTGGCTATTACAATTTCGATTCCCTAAACGTTGGGGCGGTCGAGCAACTAATTTATTAAAACATCCTCGTTTTCGTGCTGCATATGATTTTTTATCGCTTAGAGCTTTAGCTGGCGATGAATCACTTGAATTAGCGCAGTGGTGGGCAGTTTTTCAAGAGACATCAGAAGAAGAGCAAACTCAAATGATTAGTAACCTTCCTACGCCGCCAGGGCGAAAATCAAGGCGTAGAAAAAAACCACAAGCATCTTCATGATTAAATGTTATTTGGCTTTAGGTAGTAATTTAGCTTCACCTGAACGCCAACTTAGAATGGCGATCAAACGTTTACAAGCGCTACCAAATAGTTATGTTATTAAGGTTGCTCCTTTTTATGCAAATGAAGCCTGGGGCAGAAAATCGCAACCCAAATTTTACAATACGGTTGTCGCTCTTTTAACAACTCTGCCACCAGAAAAATTACTGATTGCATGTCAAGCAATAGAGAATAAACAAGGACGAGTTCGACGCGTTAAATGGGGCGCCAGAACCATAGATATAGATATTTTACTCTATGATAAAAAAAATATTAAAAGGCCGTTTCTTACGGTCCCACATCCTTTTTTACTTTATAGGGATTTTGTTTTAAATCCTTTATTTAAAATTGCGCCCTTCGCCTGCTTACCAAATGGGCTACCCATTAGTAAAATTAAAAAAATCTAAATCGTTCTATATAAATAATATAAAAAAACTTTTATATTAAATATTGAGCCCGATTAAATTAACTTAGGCCACTTTAAGGAGAAAGACGTTGTATAAAACAATTTTGCATGCAACTGATTTAAGTGATAACCATTATAATCTTTGTCAGCAAGCAGTAAGGTTAGCTCAATGTTTTAAGGCCGAACTTCATTTTATCCATGTCATTGAAACACCTGCTTCCCTTCAATGGGCACAAAGTCTTGGCTTTGCTGAATTAGCAACCCCCATTAAAGATGATGCCTTAACCACAATGGCTACTTTAGGTGAAGCACTTAATATTCCACTCGCTAACCAACATGTGGAAATTGGCACTGCTTACAATCACATAATAGCGAAAGCAGGCGAATTAAACTGTGATTTAATTATTGTAGGTAGTCATCATTCAACTCATACTCTTCCATCGTTTTTAGGAAGTACCGCTGACGCTGTAGTACGTCATGCACCTTGTGCTGTCTTAACTTTAAGAGCGAGCTAATTGATTAATAGCAGCTTTAGGCTTGAATGCCGAAGGGAAAGCCAACTCAAATTAGGCAACAAACCTGAAGTTTTTTACATAAACTGCCACATCTTAATTTTTTTTACAGATTTTTACATTTAAGCTGATCTGCCCCTCACCCGTGAAAGGAATTTGAATAATATTATGATGTTTTTCACGTGAGAGGGAGCAGGTCGGAGTAAATTCAAAAATCTATAAAAACTTTAAGATGCGACAGTGTGTATAAAAAACTTTCAGGACTTTGTCTAACGTTTCTTAACATGTTTCATCAAACGTTTTTTTCGTTTAAGCTGTCTTGGCGTTAATTTATTTTTTTTATCTTTAAACGGGTTAACGCTGCCTTTAAATTCTAACTTTAATGGTGTGCCGACAAGCCCTAACTGGGTAGTAAAATTATTGATTAAATATCGCTTATAACTATCTGGTAAAGAATCTAGCTGATTACCGTGAATTACAATAAGAGGTGGATTATGACCACCAACATGAGCGTAACGAAGTTTAATTCTTCTTCCTTGTACTAAAGGCGGTTGATGCTGACTAACTAAATCTTGTAGTAACCGAGTTAACTTAGGGGTTGAGAAAGTCTGAATAGCACAGGCATAAGCTTCATCTATGTCCTTAAATAAAAGACCTACGCCACTACCATGCAAGGCTGAGATAAAACGCATCTTAGCAAAATTTGCAAATTGTAATCGGCGAGCTAATTCATTTTTTACATGTTCTTTATGCTCTTCTTCCAAACCATCCCATTTATTAACTGCAATCACTAACGCTTTACCAGATTCAATGATAAAACCTAATAAATGCATATCTTGTTCAGTTAACCCTTCTTTGGCATCTAGAAGCATTAAACAAACATGCGATTCTCGAATAGATTGTAATGTTTTAATAACGGAAAATTTTTCTATTTTCTCATCAATTCGGGCTCGACGCCTAATTCCTGCTGTATCAACAAGAATATATTGCTTTTCATTGCGACTAAATGGAATAGCAATACTATCACGGGTTGTACCTGGCATGTCATAAACCACGACTCTTTCTTCACCTAAAATACGATTAACTAGAGTGGACTTGCCAACATTTGGACGACCAACGAAGGTAATTTTGATTGCTTGGCTACTCGTCTCTGATTCAACATTTACATCAAACTCAGTAGTCAAAATTTTAAGGAAATGATCTATTCCTTGGCCATGCGCTGATGAAATAGAATATACATTATTAAAACCTAGGCGTTGAAATTCAGCACAAGCAATTTGTTCATCTAAACCTTCTGCTTTATTTACTAATAGAAAAACTAGCTTATTTAATTTACGCAAGGCCTTTGCAATATTTTCATCAATACCTGTCAGACCAGCTCTACCATCTACTAAAAATAAAATAATATTGGCTTCATCAAGTGCTGCTGCAGATTGCTTAGACATCAATTCATCAACGGCAATATCATCAACACCAATACCACCCGTATCAACCACTATAAATGGTTTATCCTCAAATACTGCTTCACCATATTGGCGATCACGCGTTAAGCCAGGAAAATCAGCAACCAATGCATTTTGTGTGCGAGTTAAACGGTTAAATAAGGTCGATTTACCTACATTGGGCCGACCTACTAAAGCTACAACAGGAATCATATTAACCTACAGTAAAATGACTTAATTTGCCATTGTTAGTCATAACATAAATATTATTACCAGAAACGCTAGGTGCTACATAAATAGCACTACCCAAATTTGTCCGCGAAATAAACTCACCAGTTTCAGTGGATAAAACATGTAAGATACCTGTTTTATCACCAACAATTAAATAATTACCCATTAAAACAGGTTCAGTTAAATGTCGCGCTTTTAAAGCATCTTGCTTCCATTCCACCCGGCCATTTGTCTTATTAAAAGCCCAAATCACATCATCACTATCGGTCATAAAGAGAGTTTTATTTTTAAGTGCTAGATTAGTATACGTTGAAGCAGGTTTACGCCAAAGAAACTGCCCATCCGATAATGATAATGCACCCACATAACCTTGATAGCTTGCAAGTAAAGCAACATCACCTTGAACGATTGGATCAGCATCAATATCTACTAGGCGCTCAATATCACTAGAACCACTTGCAAAAGCAATACTTCGCTGCCATAAAATTTGCCCTGTTTGAATATCTACAGCGTCCATTTTTCCATCTGAATAACCAACTAAAACGGTATTATTATTAAGGATGACAGGTGATGAGCTAGCTTTTAAGATTAAATTAGGTGCGCCATGCTCAGATATCCAAAGCTTATTTCCCGTTTTTAGATCAAAGGCATATAAATTACCATCAATTGTTTTAGCAATTACTTTATTTTGTGCAATAGCAGCCTGACCTAGCACATCACTTGAAACTTTACTATGCCATAGCTCTTCACCATTTGCTTGATTTAAAGCAATAATACTTGAAGAATCTGTGCTAAGGATTAATAATCCTTGGGCAATTGTAGGACCACTAACTACACCGGTAGTTAATTTTTTAGACCAAATTACTTTACCAGTTCTTTTATCCACTGCTTCAACAGCGCCACTACTATCAGCCATATAGACTGTGTTTTCATAAATAACTGGCTTTAATTTTAAATAGGCTGTTTTATTTTTTTGGCCAGACCCTACTGAAACGGACCACTTTTCTTTTAATTGCGCTTTATCAGCAACGGGCTCTAAAGTCTGGGGCATAGGTGTATTATCTTTACCCAACATATAGTCATCAATTTTTGTGCAACCCAACAAAGAAAGAGACATAAGCAAAGAATAAAGCGTTGTTCTTTTCAGATTTAACATAAAACCTCTTACACTGTTTTAGAAACGTGATTATCTATAGTTTGAGCTAACGCAGCCAATTCATTAGTTTTCATTTCTAAATAAAGATTGCCCATACCTTGCGTACGTACTTCCGAAATAGCTTTTTTATAATAGTTAATTGCTTGTTGATATTGGCCTGTCTCTGTATATATATCACCTTTAATTTCATTTACTATGGGAATATAAGCTAAATCATCGACCCTGCCTAATTCAGCAAGCGCTTTATCATATGATTTTTGAGCAGTATAAACTCTGGCAATACGAATACGTGCTACATCTTTAAGAGGCTTTACTGGACAATGATTAGCAACATAATCAAGTAATTGACTTGCTTTATTAAAGTTTTCCTTGGCAACATATAATTTTGCTAACGTCAATCGTGCTGCATGCGCATAAACGGTATTACTATATTCCTTAATTAATTGATTAGCATATGTCTTAACATTTTTATCGTCCTGATTAGAAAAGGCTATCATTAGGTGCTCATAAGCATTCGATGCCTCAGTAATCACTTTTTCTTTATGCCAATGCCAATACTTATAACCAGATAGACTAAGTAATAACACAGAAAGCAAAATGGTAATTGGTGTACTATATTTATGCCACCATCTCTTAATTGCTTCCAACTGCTCTTCTTCTGTCATATATACTGACATGCTTTTTATCTCCCATAAAGGACTGTATAGCGCCCACTATTAAAATTAATAGTTAACGTTATACTTAGTTTTAAATCACGACAAATAGTATTTAACTAGGGGGCTATAGTTAATTCATTTTTAAATTACCTAAAATTCTATATAGCTAGCTTGTATAAAAATCCTTAACTTCCTAGATAGTACAAACAAGCTTAGCCCTATAGAGTGTATAGGGTAATTATTAATAGTCCTAGCAAAAATCCATTTCAAACCAATCATGGTTTAAAATGTATAATTTTGTAAATAGTTAATTAATTCATTTTGCGAAATAGTGACTTGTTGGTCATTATTACGCAAGTTTTTAATACTAATTTGGTTATTATTTACCTCATCATCACCCAGAATAAGTGCTATATCCGCACCTGCTTTATCAGCTTTTTTAAACTGACTTTTAAAACTTCCCCCTGAAGTATTAGTAATGATTTGCCATGTTTTATTATAATTATGTAATTGCTCAGCAACAATAAGCGCTTGCTGCAAGCCATCATGATCTGTGGCTATTAAAAATAGGCTTAGTGGAGATTTAGAAGCTAAGCTAACATCTAGGGTTTCCATTAATAGCAATAATCGCTCCGCACCCATGGCAAATCCCACAGCTGGTGTTGCATTGCCACCTAATTGATTAATTAAGGAGTCATAACGACCACCAGCACATACAGTTGCTTGGCTACCTAGCTTATCTGTAACCCACTCAAACACCGTATGACCATAATAATCTAAACCACGAACAAGAAGTGGGTTAATCTCGTAGTTTATACCCATTTTGTCTAAACCAGCGCATAAACTCAAAAAATGTCCTTTACTATCTTTTCCTAAAGAGTCTATGAGTTTAGGCGCTTCCCTAAGCAAAGCCTGCATATCAGGATTTTTACTATCTAATATTCGTAAAGGATTTTTTGTTAAACGTCGTTGGCTATCCTCATCTAATTCATTGTAATGCTTATTAAAAAAAGAAACCAACTGTTCTTTATAAGTTTGGCGCTCACTTAACTCACCTAAAGTATTAATTTGTAAACAAACTGCCTTATCTAACCCTAACTCTTGCCAAAGACGATTACAAATAGCAATTAATTCTAGCTCAATCCCAACCCCTGCTATTCCTAATGCCTCAACGCCTAATTGATTAAATTGTCGATAACGCCCTTTTTGTGGCCGTTCATAACGAAACATAGGGCCAATATACCAAAGCTTTTGTTGTTGATTATATAAAAGGCCATGCTCCAGGCAAGCTCTAAGACAACCAGCTGTTCCCTCAGGACGTAATGTTATACTATCACCGTTTAAATCTTGAAAAGTGTACATTTCCTTTTCAACAATATCTGTTACTTCGCCAATCGTACGTTTAAATAAGGATGTATTTTCAAGAAAAGGGAAACGAATTTCTTGATAAGCATAACTGGTTAAGCAATTTATAAAAGTTTGCTCTAATAATCTCCATGCACCCGTTTCATGAGGTAAAATATCATTCATACCCCGTATCGCACGAATTTTCTCAACCACTCTGCTTCTCCACCACATCATCATTATCACTGTCGCTTGTAGCAAACATTGACTGCATTCTTGAAAGGGCTGTTAGTTTTGTTTCAGGCACTTCATTTTGTGCATTTATCGTAGGTTTGACTGGGTTTGCTGTTTCTTGATGCTTTGTAAACACAGGCTGCATACTATCTTTATTTTTCTGCCACCATAATCCAATGGCTACCATTGCTGCAATAGCTACAAGCCCTGTAAACCAACGCACGAAACGCTCACCTCTATTTGTTTCCCGCCTGCTTTGCCATAATGCTTTTTCAGGTTTTCGTTCATAGATATAGCGACTATTAAAAATTTGTAGAAAAGGTTCAGGAGAGACCCCTAACAATTTCGCATAAGCACGCAAATAACCCTTTATAAATACCGGCTCCGGCATATTGTCATAATCATCAGACTCGAGTAGTTCAATTACTTTAACTCTTAAATGCAATTTTCCTGCTACATACTCTTGGGTAAACCCCTTTTTTTCGCGAAGTCGTGCCAATTGTAAACCTGGACTGTCGGGCGTTTGATTCACCTCATCCATTATTGTTGTTGTACTCATTTATTACTCCAGAATTATTCGTTAAGTAAGATAGTCTACTTAACCGTAACTTATAATCGGCTTCTAAATCAGTTTTTCCTGCTTTATTTGCCACTTCTGCAGCCAAGCTTAATAAAGCCTGATCACTCAGTGATATTTCATGATATTTTTGCAAATAATTTAGAGCTTTGTCAGGCTTACTTTGCTTAAGTTGAATAGATACTAATTCAACAAGTGACTGCTTACGCCCTGGATCTTGCTCTAAAGCTTTTAGAAAATAATTTTCGGCTTTCACATAATCAGGAATAGCAGCAGCACACAAACCTGCATTCTCATAAGCACCGGCTGTATGAATATACTTAACATCATTCACAGCTTTCAAAAAATAATTTTCTGCCTCTTGGTAAGAACCAATACGGCAAAGAAAAGTGCCATAATTATTTAACTGCACGCCACTTTCAGGCGCTAAAGCCAGTGCTTTCTTATAAAAAACTTTAGCTTCATTAATCTCACCTGTTTTTTCCATATAAAATGCCATGGCTGCATTTGCTTCTGGCGATTTTGGTGATAATTCTAAGGCTTTAAGAAGTTTCTTTTTTGCCCTGGGACGGTTACCTTTCTGAAGATAGCCTAAACCTAGCTGAATATTATAAGCTGCTGTATTATTACGTTTGGTAACTTGCAAAGCCTTTTCAGCCCTCTCTTCACTATTAATCTGGCATCCCTGTAAACCTAGTAAAATCAGTAAAAATAATAACTGTACTACTCTAAACAAAGTACTATCCATCCTGCTTTATTATTAATTGGGCATTATAACCGCGAATGGTAAAATTAAAAAAGACTATTCTTAGTCAAAAACCTTCCCTATCACCATACCTATGGCCAATTAGCTAAATTGTAAATTTTATAATAAGTAAATAATTAAGAAACATCATTTTAAAATTATTTAGGCCCATATATTAGGTCGTTCTCTTCTTTTCTAACAGCAAATGTGCCTTTTTCATTTGTTGATATTGATTATCATTTATCACTTTATGATAAACAGAAAGAAAAATTTGAGCTGATTGAGCTTTAGGAGAACTTTCAGAATGACTATCTTGCGCCTTTATTGTGCCGTCATTATTATACTTACGTCCATCAGCATGATTGGCATATCGCCTTGAGCGTGTAAAGCCCATTTGCAGAAATTTCCTTGCCATATCCATGCCTACAAAATCATTTTTTTCACGATAATCTAAATATAACTCATAAATCGCCTCGGCAGATTTTTGCGCAATTTCTGGTGTTTTAAATCGCCAATGAGGGAGAATTTCACTTTTATAAGGCTCAGCAATTAATACACCCTGCTCACCTTTCCCAATAGTATAAAGCTCAGGATGCGCCCTGAAGTCTATATTACGATACTTATTAGCATAGGAAGTCTTATCCATATATTTTCAAATTTATTTAGTGATTAAAAATTTTTGCTGGTTTTAGCTAAAAGAACGGTGTCTATGATAAATTTTTTCACATAGACTAGCTATCGTTTCTAGCAAATTGAAGCAATCAAGATTATTAATATAGTATATTAAATAAAACCAAGGAAAAATTTACACTAATTTAAATTTACCCTGCCTTAACAACTAATGATTTCGATACAATCATGTTACTGAGCAACCTACCATAGGGTCTTCTAGCTCTGATAGCTCGTCTTTATCCTTATTAATCTTTTGAAAAAAAAATGGTATTGTATTTGAACTTTGACTCCATAGTTTATGTAAACAAGAGTCAATTTTTCGGATATGCTTCTTAATTAAATCTGCCATCTTTTCATGCCCCATAATTTTAGCTATATCATAAGGAGCAATTAAAATCTCGGCAGTATCTTCTTTACCATTAAGGAATGAGTCTAGATATACTTTGTTGTAGGTTTTGTTCTGCAAGTTAGAGACAAATTCTTTAACTGTCATTTTTACTTGAATACTACAATCAGCATTAGCTTTTAATAGTAACTCTACAATAGGAAAATAACCATTTTGCGCCGCTACAAAAACTGCTGTTGCACCTTGTATAGTCGCTCTATTAATAGCTGCACCGTACTTAATTAGTTTTTCTACAACTTCAAGATGCCCCTTGTAAGCTGCAATAATGAGAGGGGTTATATTACCGCCATCAGCCCAAACCTCATCTAAATCTGCTTTACACTGAGCTAAAATTTCTACTATTTCTGTATCTCCATTTTGCGCAGCTAAATAAATTGGGGTTGAATTTTCATCATTCTTTTGATTTACATTAGCACCAGCTTTAGAAAGAATTTTAATTATCTCACCTCTTTTTAAACTAGTAGCCATATAAAGAGGCGTTCTTTTTTCAGCATCGACTTGATTTAAATTGGTGCCAGCTTTTATTAAAGAATCTACAATAGTAAAGTGGTTAGATAAAGCAGCATAATACAGTAAATTGACTGTTTTTGTTTGCCTTAGAGCTATCTCTTCTGTAATAAGATGACACTTTTTAAATTCTTCTAATTTTTTTTCTAGAAGTAAACTACGTGGATCAGAACCAGTCAATACAAGTTGAGCATTAAAGGCTATAAATTCATTACTATTAGTAAAACCTCGCCTAATTTTTTCTAACACGGATGGATATGGATAGCCTTCGGGTTTCTGAGATACACCTTCTAGCCACTCATTACTATCTCGATATATCCATCCACCGCCTGGTTTATAAATTAAAGCTACAGCATGCCCTTCACCAGATAATAAAACGCCTATAAATTTTTTAGAAGATGGCTCTTCTGACGCTTTTTCTAACTGCTTACCTAAGTCACTCAAATAAGCTTTAATTTCTTCATCATTAAGTATTAATGACTCTGAATAGGGCGCTTTTAATCCTCCTTGATATCGTATTGCTTCAGTAGAAGCTAAAGCACTTATATCGACAAATTGATCTTGATTATCAAGTTTTTGATTAATTAAAAAGGACCATTTTTTTGGTTTAGTAAACAAAGCTACACTATCAAGAAAACTCAAAATCTCAAGTATTTTACGGTCTACTTGCGTTAGATTTTCACCCTTCTTTGCCTTAACATCATTAATGTCTTGTAACAAAGTTTCTAGCTTGTTTGAGGTTATAAGTTCCATTCGCTTTTCAAAGCATTGAAGTTCTTTATCACCCAATAAAGCAGCTTCTAACCAGCGCAACGAAAAAGCGTGGCATAAACCCTCCGCCTTAGGATAACGCAAGGCATTATATAAATTTAGTAAAGATTGATGAGGGTGATTTGGCATAATATTATTGTTTTTAAATTCTAAAGTAGCATAACTTAAATGGCTTAAGGGATTATTAACTAAAAGTATTTATTTTAAACAAATAGTTATTGCAAGCAACGTAGGTTAGGCTACACAAAGTGCAGCCCTAAAAATGATGAATATAATATACCCTTTGTGACTGAAATTGTTGGGTGGCGCTATATTTAGCCCAACCTACCAGATAGGATCTCATTAATACCCTTATTGTTCTTGTTTTGCAGTATCTAGGGGTTTGAAATGTAGTTTTTGCCATCTTGATGAGCGACTGGTTTTATCTTTAACAGAGCCGGCTAATTGACCGCAGGCTGCATCAATATCATCCCCTCGCGTTTTACGAGTAATGGTATTAATGCCTTTAGCTATTAAAATATCTCGAAATTTATTAATTGTCGCTTCTGGGGAACGTTCATATTGAGTTAAAGGAAAAGGATTAAATGGAATTAGATTAACCTTAGCAGGGATATTATGCAAAAGTTTAACTAACTGGAAAGCATGTTCCGGTTGATCATTAACGCCTTTGAGCATGACATATTCAAAGGTCACTTTGCGGCGTGGCTCATCTTTAAAATAACGTTTACAAAGTGCCATTAGTTCAGCCAAAGGATATTTTTTATTAATTGGAACTAGTTCATCACGTAACTTATCATTTGGTGCATGCAGTGAAACAGCTAATGCAACCGGGCTTACTTCTCGTAAACGCTCTAAATCAGGTAACACACCTGATGTACTAAGTGTAACCCTGCGCTTAGATAGTCCATATGCGAAATCATCCATCATAATATCCATCGCAGTTACAACATTATCAAAATTAAGTAAGGGCTCGCCCATACCCATCATAACTACATTAGTGACCTGTTTATCATGGACACCTTTACTTTTCGAAAGTTCGCGTACGGCTAACCATACTTGGCCAATAATCTCTGCTGTTGATAAATTACGATTAAAACCTTGCTTTGCAGTCGAGCAAAAACTACAGTTCAACGCACAACCTACTTGAGAAGATACACAAAGGGTCCCACGGTTTTTTTCAGGAATGAAAACTGTTTCAATACAATTATTGCATTCAAGTTTTAATAGCCACTTGTAGGTCCCATCATTTGATTTTTGCCAGGAAGTAATCTCTGGCAGACGAATTTCAGCAACTTCTGATAATTGTTCACGAAGCGATTTACCAAGGTTAGTCATTAGAGAGAAATCATCAAAACCATATTGATGAATCCATTGCATAACTTGTTGCGCGCGAAATGGTTTTTCACCTAATTGGTGAAAAAACTCTCGCATCTGTTGATAGTTAAAATTCAACAAGTTAATCTTATTACTCATAACCACCCTCAAAACCTACTACTTAACTTAAGTTTAGCAATTTATAATTAGTATCAACCAAATTGTATACAATGACCTGTTAATAATTATTTTATAGTCCTACCTAGTACGGCTAGCCATACCGTACAGAAAATCCGGATTCCGCGGACAAGCCGCAGAACATATACCTTTTGAAGTATTGACAATAAATTATTAACAACAGGTTTTACTAATTATTATTACCTTTAGTTTACTGTCTTACACAAATTTCATGTGGTTCAAAAAAAAAGGCTATTTCTTGCGCCGCTGTTTCAGCGCTATCTGAACCATGTACAGCGTTAGCATCAATGCTGTCAGCAAAATCCGCACGAATTGTTCCTTTAGCTGCTTCTTTTGGATTAGTAGCACCCATAATCTCACGATTTTTAGCAATCGCATTTTCACCATGTAAGACTTGAATCATAACAGGGCCAGAAATCATAAACGTCACTAAATCATTAAAAAAAGGACGCTCTTTATGCACCGCATAAAAGCCTTCTGCTTGCTCACGTGACAATTGTGCCATTTTTGCAGCAACAATATTTAAGCCAGCCTTTTCAAAACGAGTATAAATTTCACCAATTACTGATTTTTTCACAGCGTCAGGCTTAATTATAGACAAAGTAAATTCAGCAGCCATTCATGTACTCCATGATTAATTAAAAGGCGCTATTATACATGATCAATTATCAATGTGGATAATATTAATTCGCAGTCAGAGTAAAATCCTGTTTCAAAAATAAAAAATAGTTCAAGAAAATGAAATTTTTCTACTAGCATCTTGGTCATTTCCGCATAATATTAATTTACAAAAAGAATAGGTAGCCTGGGTGCAGGCCCAAAGGGCCGAAACCAGGGTTTCACTTCGCTTCACCTAGGCCACTATCTACAACTATTTTTATTTTCAAAGCAACATTGCTACATGAGAATGATAAAAATATTGATTGCAAGCAAATAAGTACCTTTATAATCCTAAAACAAGATTATATTTAATTAAATTATTAATTAAATTCAGAATCACCTAATTTAGCATTAAAAAGTAGGGATTCTTTATTTGCTGCTTCTTGAGCTAAATCAAGTCGATAGTCAGGTAATAAGTAAATAATTTCTTTCGCGCGTAAAATTAAATTATAAAAATTATCGCGAAATTCACGCAATCGCTTGCCAATGTAACTAACTTGCTCAGCAAAATCAGCAAGATTATTATCAAAATCTTCAGTGTAATTACCAAGATCACTAAGTTTATCAAGGATTTGATGCCTCAGTTCTTCATTAAGCGAGGTATTTAAAATTTTTTCAGTACGCTGCCACGCATCAGGTTTAGTTAGGGTATTTGCTTTAAAATTAAAATTACATAATAAAGCAGGAAGCGCTTGATTAATGATCTCTTCGTTTATGGAAATACCTCCTCTTTGCAAGCCTGCTCTAATCTCCCGAATAATAGCCATTAGCTTTTTATGCCAATCATTAGCTCTTTCTATTAACTTTGCTTGGCTGTTGGCAATTAATTTTTCATGTTCAAGTTCAAGTTCATGAAATTCTGTGTTTAAACTAACTAGAACCTGCCTTTCTTGTTCTAAATCATTCCTTGCCCCTTCGCCTGGTGTACCCTCTTCTCGGCTACTTTCACCAGATAACAAATAATCAATAATTAATTTCTGAGCATAAAGTTGGTAATCTTGCACTTGCTGTAAAATAATGCCATTAAAAACATGCCCTAGAGGCAATCTTAGTAATTGATGATAAAAAGTCTCTGGTGTTTTTAAGGCACACAGCAAATCTTCTTGATGTAATTTTATTCTATAGCGCTCAAGAATACGCTGTGCAGTGATTAAGCCGTAGGTTGAAAACCATCCAGATAACTCATTTTCTGATTGTTCACTCATTATCAATCCAACTTGATTTTACAATTATGTATGATATAACGCCGCCTATATTTCTTATTTTTTATTTTTTATTTTTTATGTTTAGCGTACCTCTTCAAAGTATACCTGATTTTTCTTCTTTTTTACGTGTACCTACACCACGAGCATGGCTAGAAATCGCCATAGCAAATATTCCCTTGTTGCTGCTAGATCATGCGCATTGCGAACGAAAGGCTGCTGCTAATGCCATAAATTTTATGAGTAAGTATCCAGCCTATCCAGAATTAGTCAATATGATGTCACCTTTAGCCCGGGAAGAATTACTTCATTTTGAAAAGGTTCTAACTATTATGGCTGAACGAAATATTGGATTTGGCCCCTTACCGCCCTCAAATTATGCTCAACATCTACATTTGTTAGCCGCAAAGCAAAATACGCCTGAGCGTTTATGTGATTTATTACTAATTGGAGCCATCATTGAAGCCCGGTCTTGTGAACGCTTTAATGCCTTAGTTCCTAAACTGACTAACGAACCTCAATTAGCCAGGTTTTATGCAACCCTGGTAAAAGCAGAAGCAAGACATTTTGAAGATTATTTAAAGCTTGCTCATTTATATGGCAAGCACACTGAAAAGCGTTTAGATTACTTTCTTAGCGTTGAAAATGAATTAATTGCAGGTTCAGATACAGTATTCCGCTTTCATAGCGGAATACCAGTTTTATCTTAGGAAGGAGACATTGAAGGAGGAGTTGGGCCCGTATCGAGCGCTTGATCAATTTTTAATTTATAGCTACCTGAAAAGAAAGCTTTAAGGCCTCTATCATCGTCTTTGTTAATTTCTTCAAACATTTGTGGCGTCATTACCTTGCCAGTTTTCTCATCCTTTATTACACCGTCTTTATCTATATCGAATCCCCGTTGTTTTAGCCAAGCTGAGACTCCTATGTCAAATTGCTGTTTAAATTCCCTTTCATTAGGGTTGTCTGGCGATATTAATATGTTATTTATGTAGACATCTGTGGTTAACACGCCTTTATCATTGACAGTTAGCTTATAATCTACATGTTGTGATGGTGAACCAAATTTTGTACCAAATTGTAATGTAAAAAAATCTCTGACACCCCCTAACGCGTCTTTTGTACTACTAGCTGCCTTCACAATAAGAGAAGGTGAATTGCCTTTTGCTTGGGAAAGAGTATACATAGCACCAAAAATATCCATTATCCCAGTGTGCCATTCTACATAAGAAGCTTGACCTGAAGGACTAGTAAATTCATGAGCCTTTTTTTTAACCTGCTCCCAATATGGAGTCATATTACCATGTTGATCTAACCCAGCTGCTGCGAATCCTGCTTCATCTGCTGCAGCTCTTGCCAATTTATTCTCACCTCTGGCTTTCTGTCTAGCTATGATCTCTAATTGGAGGAGTACACTTGAATACTTCTTTTTAAATTCTTTATTTGCTTCTTCAGTTTGATTATCACCATTAGGCATCTTAAATTCTCTATAACAAAATTTGATTAAAATAAAAACCCTTTGCTTTATGATAACACAATATTTGCGGCTTGTCATCCCAGTCACTCAACACATATTGCTCAAATTGATCACCCTGAAATGTATGTTTTACTAAGCCAGGTTGGTGTGTGTGACCGTGAATAAGTGTCTTAACTTGATGTTGCTGCATATGACTTAACATAGCTTTAGGCTCAATAGCCATCATAGCTGTTGATTTAGTACGATTATTCTGACTATGCTGCCTAACTCTATTAACCATCTTTTGTCTTATTCTTCTAGGTATAAAGGAGAATAAAGTAACAAATAAGTCATTACGGGTTAATTTACGGAATCGCTGATGTGCTTTATCATAGATACAGTAACGATCACCATGTACTAATAAAACGGGTTTATCTACTAAGGTGATAATCGTAGGCTCTTTTAATAATGTCATACCCGCCTTAGCTGCAAATTGTCTCCCAACTAAAAAATCTCGATTACCATGCATGAAAAATACATTAATTCCTTGATTTACTAGCGATTTAAGGGCAGCTGCAACAGCTATACTCCATTCCTCAAGCGTGTCATCACCAGCCCAAGCATGAAAAAAATCACCTAATATATACACAGTGCGTGTATTTATAGCCGCCCATCTAATAAAGGATTTAAATCTGTTATATATTAATTCTTCATTAGGGTGCAAATGTAAATCTGAAATAAATACAGCTTCTAACATAGTGGCTCAATTAAAATATGCTCATCTTGCAAGAAAATTTGGCAAGGCTTATCTTGTGGCTGAATTGCATCACTTAAGCGATAAAACCCTGCAATCGAAACAAGTTCTGCCTCCAACGATTGACAAAAAATACGGGCATTTTTATCACCTGATATACCAGCTAATGCTCGTCCACGAAGAGCACCATAGACGTGGATATTACCATCGGCCAATAGCTCTGCTCCATGGCTTACCGAGGCAGTAATGATGAGATCGCCGCCCTTACTAACCACTTGTTGGCCTGATCGCACTGGGGTTGTTAATAATTTTGCCTTTGACTCATCAGAACTCACCGTCTGTGTTTCTCCACTTAGCATTTGTTCTGAAGGGGTATCATTCAAAGGCTTATCATGTGTAGAAGAAGCATACAAAACAGCCATCCCTTGTGATTGAGCTAATGTTGCAATAAATGAATTAGCGCCTTGAATACCAACTGGGAAAATACTATGCAGACGTAGATATTGACAAAAAGAGTCTAAATCAAAGTCTTCATTTTGTAAGGCGCTACAATCAATCACAACAGGTGTTTTATTAAATAATTTAGGCGCTTGCGCTACCACTTCATCTAATTGCTGAGCAAATAAATCCTTATCTGTGCTTAGCAATTGAAGGACCGTAAAGGTATATAATCTACCTTTAAGCTTAAATACTTGTGTTTTCAATGAATTATCTATCATGCTTACAATATCCATGGCCTCCATTTTTGTTTATACTACCACGAGGGGATTCATAACAGAAGGACATCATCGTGGAGAAAATTTGGTTAAAAAATTATCAGCAAGGCGTACCCCATGAAATTGATCCTAGTCAATATAGCTCGCTAGTCGAATTATTTGAGAAATCTTGTCACCAATTTGCTGATCGGGTTGCGTATGTTAATTTAGGTTATCAATTAACTTACGCGCAATTAGAAAAAAAGAGCAGGCAATTTGCGCATTTTTTGCAAAGCCTCGGATTAAAAAAAGGCTCGCGTGTTGCAATCATGATGCCTAATTTACTGCAATATCCCATTGCACTATTTGGTATCCTTAGAGCAGGACTAGTCGTTGTTAATACTAATCCCTTATATACTGCGGATGAGGTTACTCATCAAATGAATGACTCTGGCGCAGAAGTCCTCATTGTTTTAGCAAATTTTGCCAAGACAATAGAAAAGGCATTACCTCATACAACGCTTAAACATGTGATTATAACGGAGATTGGTGACGTTTTATCGCCTATAAAGCGAACAATTGTTAATATGGTCGTTAAATACATAAAAAAAATGGTTCCGGCTTATAAGTTACCACAAGCAATAAAATTTAATGCTGCCTTTAAGCATAAAACAGATAAACCTCTAACTACACCGCCACTTAGCCACAAAGATATTGCCTTTTTACAATATACAGGTGGCACCACCGGTGTTGCTAAAGGGGCTATTTTAACTCATGGCAATATGGTAGCGAATGTTTTACAAGCTCATTCCTGGATCAATCCTTTAGACTTAGCTAAACAAGATATTATTGTCACTGCCTTGCCTCTCTATCATATTTTTTCTTTGACCGCTAATTGTTTAACTTTTATAAAAATAGGCGCTAAAAATATTTTAATAACAAATCCTCGCGATATCCCACGTTTTATCGATGAAATAAAAAACAGTAAATTTACCGCACTTACAGGCGTAAATACCCTATTTAATGCTTTATTAAATCATTCTAAATTTAAAGAAATTGATTTTTCCCATGTTAAGCTTACTCTCTCAGGTGGTATGGCTTTACAAAAAAGTGTGGCAAAAAAATGGCACGATGTGACTAAAACTCGTATTTTAGAAGCCTATGGCTTAACAGAGACTTGCCCCGCCGTAACTATTAATCCTATGTACCTTGAAGATTATAATGGCAGTGTAGGCCTTCCCTTACCTTCAACAGAAATATCTATTCGTGATGATAGTGGAAAAGAGCTTGATATCAATGAAGTTGGTGAGCTTTGTATAAAGGGCCCGCAAGTCATGGCAGGTTACTGGCAACGCCCTGATGAAACAGCCCTCGTTATGACTGCAGATGGATTCTTAAAAACAGGCGATATTGCTAGGGTAGATGAAAATGGTTACGTTTATTTAGTAGATAGAAAGAAAGATTTAATTATTGTTTCAGGTTTTAACGTTTATCCCAATGAAGTTGAACAAGTCATAAGTCAACATCCTGGTGTCCTTGAAGTAGGCGTCATCGGTGTAAAAAATGATAAAATTGGCGAACGCGTTAAAGCATGTGTTGTAAAAAGAGATGAAAAACTAACATCAGAAGAACTTATTGCTCACTGCCGTGAACACCTGACTTCTTATAAAGTACCGAAAGAAATTGAATTTTACAAAGAATTACCTAAAACAAATGTAGGTAAAATCTTAAGGCGAGCTTTACATTAATAGCATTGATCATTCTACAAAAGAACAGCTGACTTAATACAATATATTAAACTAGCTGTTCTATAAATATTAGCAAGCCTGATACGTGGTCGAAAAGAATAAATCTTGGTGAATAGTTGGGGGCAGGTTGTGAGAAAAATTAGTAAAAAAAGCGCAGTATAGCTATCTAGGTAAGCAGTTTTTTACTAATTTTTCTTACAAGATGTTCCAAAGACAGCTGTTCGATGAGAAAGGCTGAATGATTAAGATTGGAGTCCTTGCAAGTAGGCCTCCGTCGATCTTGCCAACGCCTCTAAGTGATATCCCCCTTCAAGTACTGAGATGATAGTATCATTTGCATACCTATTAGCAATTTCACTTAATTTTTTACCTATCCAAAAGAAATCCTCTTCATCTAAATTTAAACCACCTATAGGATCTAAATGATGCGCATCAAAGCCCGCTGAAACAAATAAAATTTCAGGTCTAAACTGTTCAAGACGTGACAGAAATATCTTTTCAAATTGCGTGCGATATTCTTTTCCTTCAGTAGCTGCTGCTAGTGGGAGATGAGTGATAATAGGATGTTCAATAATGACGGGATCAAAAGGATAAAAAGGATGTTGGAAAGACGAACAAAATAATACATGTGAATTATTTTGTAAAATATTTTGTGTACCATTACCATGATGCACATCAAAATCCACTATACCAATACGCTGCACTTGATATTTTTGTATAGCATACAAAACCCCACAAACGAGATTATTAAGAAAACAAAAACCCATTGCTTGTGCACGCATCGCATGATGACCAGGTGGCCTAACTAAACAAAATAATTTTTTAGCTCCATTTAGATAAATTTTATCAATTGCGTCAATAACACTTCCTGCTGCATGCAGTGCTGCGGTTAGGGTTTTTGTATTCATAATAGCGTCTGAACCTACATGCATGTAACCCTCAATTGGAGCAGACAAATCTAACATGTTTAAATAAGACGATGCATGAATGTTTTCTAGAAGTTGATAAGAAATAGCCTGTGAGACATGCCAGCTCAATGGCAATGCGGATGTTTTTAGCTCATCAATTATCGTACTAAGCCGTGCTGGTGATTCAGGGTGTTCAGGACCCATTTCATGCAAAAGACAGCTATTATGAGTGATTAAGTGAATTGTATCATTAGCCATTGGTATCCAGAATAATCCTTTATTACATACACTATAGCAACTTAGCTCAAGTTAACTCTAAACTAGTGAATATTTATTTTTGCTTTCACACAATTGCATCATAATACGTACTGTCGCACCCCATACGAAACGTGTTTCCTCGGTAAATTGATAAGATATAATTTTAAATCCGCGCCTTTCTACTTCTATTTTTTGATAATGATTTATGTTACAGACGCTATCGATTGGAATTCGCAATATATCGGTTACCTCTTCACTAAATTCATACGGTTCGATTGTTTCAATAGATGCTAACCATGGATAAATTAGATAGCCAGTTAAGGTCTGCTCTGGTGCCAAGGATTTTATTAATTTAACGCGATCTGCAGTTATTCCTAACTCTTCCTGAAGTTCTCTTAGTGCAGTAGCAAAAAGAGTTTCATCTTCCTCTTCCCATAGCCCGCCAGGAAAACATATTTCACCAGGATGGTTTTTTAATTGACTACTACGCTCAGTCAATATAATTGAATTAGTTAGCTTTTCATGCAAAACAAGTACAGCTGCATTACGACGTTGCATGCCTTATCCTTGTAAACGCTCTTAATTAATTGATTAAGCTTAAGTATAAGACAAAGTTAAAATTGAGAAACTATTAAATAGCCTTTTTATCTAAGACCAGTATCCTTTTTCTTTAGATATCTCTCACGCAAATCTGTTTTTTATTATCTATTACTTTTCTAACCATCCTTTGTGGTTTATCCGCAGACTCCAATCAAATAGCTAAATCCTAGATTCCGCGAACAGGTCGCGAAACGTAGGCGGTGGAGTATTTCAATGCCTACCTTTTATTGACAAGGCAAATTTACGCCCACGTCCCGCGGCTTGTCCGCAAGATCCATTATGGCAATTAGCTCTTAATTTTCGCAATAAGTCACAAGTTTAAGTAAAAAGCCTCTATTAATTATAAGCCTTTTAAAATAGCAGCAATTTTAGTGAAACATTCGTCATACTCATCCTCACAAATTGAGTCAATAACAATAGCCCCCCCTGCAGCAAGGTAAAGTTCATTGTCCGCAGCAACAATAGTTCGAATGGCAATATTGGTATCAAATCGTCCGTGAGCAGAGAAGTAACCTATACTGCCACAGTAAACGCCACGACGATAAGGCTCAAGTTCTGCAATAACTTGCATAGCTTCACGCTTTGGTGTACCTGTAATTGAACCGCCGGGAAAACAATTAGCAAAGGCGGCCACAGGCGAAACAATGTCAACACACTCTGCTGTAATATGACTAACTAGATGATGTACAGCTTGATAACTTTCTACCTCACATAAGGCAGGTACTTTAACTGTACCAACTTTAGCAATTTTACCTAAGTCATTACGCATTAAATCAACAATCATCACATTTTCAGCTCGATTTTTAGGGCAGGTACTTAATGCTTGTTGCAACTGAATATCTTCTGCATTAGTTTTACCACGCGGTTTTGTCCCTTTAATGGGCGAGGCAAGTAACTGTCCATTTTCGAATTTAATAAACCGTTCTGGTGAAAAACTTAAAATAGTTACATTACCTATTTTCATAAAGGCGCCAAATGGCACAGGATTGCAAGCTCTTATTTTGCTATAAATTGCCCAAGGCTCGCCTTGAAAATAGGCTTTAAAAGGCTGTGTATAGTTAACTTGATAACAGCGTCCCTGTTGCAAGGCTTGATGGATATTGTCAAAAGCCTTTTGATATTGCGCTTTGGTAATTAAAGGCGAGAATGTTTTTTGCGGGACAATGCCTTTGGCCGTTAATGCCTGCCCATGCCATTTAAGTAAAACCTCTTGAACAATTGCTGGCGTTTCAGTTTGCGTATTAGCAGCAAAAAGAGAAATTTTTTTTAAATCATGATCAACGATAATCGCCCAATCATATAAACCGATTTGAGCGCTTGGCATATTGGCCAATGATTGTTGTTTCTTACAGGAAATTTCAGCTAACTCACAACCAAAATCATAAGAAAAAAACCCGATTGCCCCACCCTGAAAGGGTAAATCTAATTGATAATCTACTAAAGGTATATTTCGTTGTAGTGCATCTAAAAAGGCATTAGCGGTGAAATGCTTAGTGGAGAGAATATTATAAGGATAAGCGCTTATAATATCATAACGACCTCGAGTAGAATCAGCGCTTTCTAATAAAATAAATCCAGGCAACTGGGTTAACTTGGTATAATAGTCATTGACTTTATTAGGATAAGGAATATCAATTATTGAAAACTTCGTCATAATTCTCTACCAAGACTACTTTATATTTTAATTCGCCATGCAATGTTGCCTTTTTTTTTCACAAAAGTAAAAAAAAATTATAAAAGTCCTTTAGTAGCCAGTTCTACCTTTATATAGTTTGATTCCCTTAACTAGAGTTAGCTTTATAAGCCACAATCTAAGCAAAACTTTTTAAGCGAAATTCAAAAAAGTAAATGGCACAAATGATAGCAAAGATTTAAACCGAACGTCTAAAGATGGTGTTTAGGAAAATTTATGAGTATTCTATAACCCTATGCTTAGAAAAGGAGATGTAGTGTGACAATAATCGCACATTTTGAAATAGCATTTAAACAATTTTTAGATGAACAAGGAAAGTTACATAATTCACTGCCTACTTGGGCAGAAGAAGGCTCTATTTTGCAGGAGCTCTACCGTATTATGGTGCGTACACGCACCTTTGATAAAAAAGCAATTGCATTGCAGCGTACGGGTAGAATGGGTACTTATGCGCCTATTAATGGCCAAGAAGCCATTTCTACTGCCATTGGCCATGTCATGCACAAAGAAGATGTCTTAATTCCCTATTACCGTGATTATGCAGCCCAACTGCAACGCGGTGTTAAAATGGCTGAAATTTTAGCCTATTGGGGTGGTGATGAAAGGGGTAGCCAATTTAGCTGCAATTCAGAAGATTTACCTATTTGCGTACCCATTGCCTCTCAGTGCCTTCATGCTACAGGTGTTGCATTTGCTTTTAAATATCGAAAAGAACCACGCGTTGCTGTTACCTGCATTGGCGAAGGCGGAACATCAGAAGGTGATTTTTATGAAGCAATTAATGTTGCTGGTGCCTGGCATCTACCTGTAGTTTTTGTGGTTAACAATAATCGTTGGGCTATTTCTGTGCCGCTATCCAAACAAACTGCATGTAAAACAATTGCGCAAAAAGCCATTGCTGCTGGCTTTACAGGTATTCAAGTAGATGGTAATGATGTCATAGCTTGTCGCGATGTGGTTATGCAAGCTATTGAAAAAGCGCGTCAAGGTGGTGGCCCAACTTTAATTGAAGCCCTTACTTATCGTTTATGTGATCATACAACCGCAGATGACGCGACACGCTACCAACCTGCTTGCGAAGTTGAAGAAGCACAATTGAAAGAGCCCATTGCCCGATTAAAAAATTTTCTAGTCGAAAGAAAATTATGGGATGATGAGCAAGAAAAAAAATTGATTGATGAAAGTAATGAATTTGTTCAACAACAGGTTGATGAATACTTAAAGAGGACACCACAAACTGTCAATACAGTATTTGATTATCATTATGCAGAACTACCTGATTATTTAGTAGAACAGCGCGCAATAGCTATGGAGGAGGCCACAAATGCCTGATATTACCCTTGTTGAGGCAGTTACCCAAGCGCTAGCTTACGAATTAGCTCAAGATGAAAATGTTATCGTATTTGGTGAGGATGTTGGTAAAAACGGTGGCGTTTTTCGTGCAACTGTGGGCTTACAAGAGCGTTTTGGAGAACACCGTGTATTTGACTCCCCTTTAGCTGAATCAATGATTGGCGGGCTGGCAGTTGGCATGTCAATTCAAGGCTTAAAGCCGGTTGCTGAATTTCAATTTATGGGGTTTATTTACCCTGCTATGAATCAAATTATTTCGCATGCTGCTAGAATGCGCAATCGTACCCGTGGCCGCTTACACTGTCCTTTAGTATTTCGTGCGCCTTTTGGCGGTGGTATACGAGCCCCAGAACATCACTCTGAAAGTACCGAGGCCTTATTCGCGCATATTCCTGGTTTACAAGTGGTTATTCCTTCATCGCCAAAGCGCGCTTATGGTTTACTTCTTGCGGCTATCAGAAATCCTGACCCAGTTATTTTTCTAGAACCTAAGCGTATTTATCGATTAGTCAAGCAGCCTGTAGAAGATAACGGTGAAGCATTACCCATCGGTAAGTGTTTTACTCTTATGCAAGGTGATGATGTAACACTGGTAAGCTGGGGCGCTAGTATTCATGAAACTATGCAGGCTGCCAAACAATTAAATGAAGAAGGGTTATCGTGTGAAGTTATCGATGTGGCAACAATTAAACCTTTAGATATTGAAACCATCTTAAATTCAGTTGAAAAAACAGGCCGCTGTGTGATTGTACATGAAGCGGCTAAAACAGGTGGTGTTGGCGCTGAAATTTCAGCTCTGTTGATGGAAAATTGTTTAGATAGTTTACTTGCACCTGTGCAACGAGTCACTGGGTATGATACGGTGATGCCTTATTTTCAACTAGAAAAATACTATATTCCTAGTGTTAAGCGAATCAAAGACACTGTTATCAGCATAATGGAGTAATAATGAATATTTTTAATTTACCTGATTTAGGTGAAGGTTTACCCGATGCAGAAATTCATGAATGGTTTGTCAAAGAAGGCGATACTGTTAAAGCTGATCAACCATTAGTATCAATGGAAACCGCAAAAGCCGTGGTTGACGTTCCTTGCCCACAAGATGGTGTAATTGCCAAGCTTTATGGGAAACCGGGAGACGTATTAAAAACAGGTACACCGCTTGTCGCTTTTGAAGCAACTGCTGAAACAAAGGCTGATAAAGGAACAGTGGTTGGTAACTTGGAAGAAAGCCATGATGTAAGTGAGGATAATTTTACAATTGGTGCAAGTAAAACAAATACCACTCGCGCTAAAGCAACACCAGCAGTGCGCATGCTAGCAAAAAAACTAGGGGTTAACTTAGCCACTTTATTAGGAAGTGGCGAACATGGCATGATTACCCGTGAAGATGTGGAACGCGCGGCTTCTAATCAAACACAATTGCCAGAAGGTTTTGAAGCTTTACGCGGTGTTAGAAGAACGATGCTAAATAGCATGATGCAATCTCATCGTGATGTCGTGCCCGTTACTATTTTTGATGAAGCAGATATTCATGCATGGACTGCAGAGAGTGATATTACCGTTCGTCTTATCGCAGCCCTCACCCAAGCATGTCAATTAGAACCTGCTTTAAATGCTTGGTTTGATACACTACATAATGCCCGCAAGTGTTTTAAAGAAATGCATTTAGGGTTAGCCATGGATACAGAAGATGGGCTTTTTGTACCTGTGATTCGTAATGCAAATACCTTATCAGCAACTGACTTACGAAAGCAGATTGACGAATATAAGAAAACGGTCCGTGAGCGTTCAGTTCCTGCTGATAATTTAAAAGGTGCGACCATTACTTTATCTAATTTTGGTAAATTTGCTGGCCGTTTTGCCAGTCCTATTATCGTGCCACCGACAGTTGCGATTCTTGCCGTTGGTCGTTTGTACGAAGCGCCAGTAGTAGACAATGGAAAAGTTGTCGCCCATCGCATGCTACCTTTATCATTAAGTTTTGATCATCGTGCGGTGACTGGTGGTGAAGCGACCCGGTTTTTAGGGGCTGTAATTAAGGCGTTGCAACAAGCTTAATAAGCTATATTTCAAATAAAAACCCCGCTTTAGTCGGGGTTTATACTAATATGACTAGCTTAGCAATTTTAGAAAAGTGTTTTATCAAATATAAAATTTTTAACCATATTATTATTGCTAAAACAAATTTAAATCTACCCAACTACCTTTTTGCATTGCCAAATGTACGGTTCCTAAAAAACCCATACCTCTCACACCTGCATCTAAATCTGGATAGTCTAATTCGCTTTCTTGCTTTCCTAAATTTTTGATAGCTAAATAAAATAAATAGTAATGATTAGCAAAAACTTCAATCATTCCTTCAGGATGACCGGCTGGTAGACGGCAGTTGGCTAAAGCTTCTTCTGATAGATAGGGATTGTTATTGCCTGCTTCATAAATTTGTATTGGGGCATTTAAGTTGGCGTATTTTAATTGATGATGGTTAGTATGTTCCCATTGTAAGCTACCTTCTTCGCCTACTACCTGAATGATTAAATTGGCGCTATCACCAATGGTTATTTGAGAGGCAAGCAAACTACCTTTAGTACCATTGCTAAATCGTAATAAAATAGTGCCATCATCATCTAATAATCGATTAGGCACGCAGGTATTAATTTCAGCAAAAAGGGACTCCGTTTGTAAGCCGGTAACATACTCTATTAAATGAAACGCATGAATGCCAATATCAGCCATTGTGCCTAATGTCCCTGCATAATTAGGATTTTGCCGCCAACTTGCCTGTTTATTACTTGGCTCATTAAATTGACTTAACCAGCCTTGAGTAAAACTCACATGTACTTTTCTTACTGCACCTATTTTACCCATTCTAATTTGTTCACGCATTTCCTTAATCATAGGGTAACCAGCATAAGTGTATAAAACATAGCCCAAAAGATTTTTCTCTTTAGCTAAATCCCTTAAAATGATTGCTTCTTCTAAATTAAGGGTCATTGGTTTTTCTAAAATGATATGAAAGCCATTCTCTAGTGCAGATTTTGCAATAGGAAAATGGAGATGATTAGGTGTAACAATAGAAATAACCTCAATCCGTTGCTCTTGTGGTAAGCTTTTTTCTTTTTCTAACATTGTTTGGTAATCTGGATAAATTCTTGATTCATTTAAGCCTAGGGTTTGCCCTAATTGTTTTGATTTATTAATATCTTGACTAAAGGAACCAGCAACTAAATCATATACATTATCTAATCTCGCAGCATAACGATGGATTGGACCAATCATTGAACCCAACCCACCACCAATCATTCCCCAGCGCAGTTTTTTCATAGTATTTAAATTGTCCCTAGTAAAAATTATAATTATTATGAATAATTAGCTTAGCAAATTTAGCCTTACTTAAAATACAGGAAAATTACAGTATGGAAACACTTAATCATTATCTTTTTAAGGATTTTTACCTTGTTAAACAAATTCCTGGATTTTTATTTATCAAAGATTTGCAAGGCCGAATCGTTAATGCAAGTTCTGACTTTATAGCAGCGACAGGTTATAAAACCCTGCGTGATGTAAGCGGTAAAACTGATTTTGATTTACCCTGGGCTACTCATGCTTTGGAATATTTACGCTGGGATCAGGAAGTAGCTAAAGGTTATCTTTTAATGAATCATTTAGAACAGCATTGTCATGCAAACTCATCTTATTTCGAAGTAGTCGTTAATAAATCTCCCTTAACTAATGCTGCTGGAGAAATTATAGGTATTATAGGTTTATACACTATGTCACCTCAGGTTAAAGCCAATGACCTCTTGGAAACGAATTTGCAAACAATCTATGGGCAACAAAAGAAATGCCTTAAATATGTTATTCAAGGGTTATCAGCAAAAGAGATCGCGAAGAAGATGGACCTCTCTCACCGAACTATAGAGTATTATTTGCAAATTTTACGCAGGAAACTGGCTTGTCGAAATAAAGCTGAGCTAATTATCAAAGCGAGTCGTTTTCTGCAAACAAATGAATTTGAGTAGCGGTAGTTTTATAGACCTCTTGTAATGAAGTTCTTTAATGGTTAAAGCTTACCGTCCAATAAACGGAATTTATAATTAATCTTTGCATTTGTGGCATAAAATAAATTGGATAATCTTCATGGCCGGCGCGAATATAAACAATTTTGCCCTGATGAATTTGCCAAGTTAAAACTTCTCGACTTATTAGATTCTCATTCCATTTACCCTGCATGATGACTTCATCAGGTGGTGGCACTTCAAAAGGTTCTTCATAAATTTCTGTTTGTGGAATAGTAAAGTTAGTTATACCCGCAGCAATAGGATGATGCGGTAGAAGTATTTCAATATGCTCAGGCTCTCCTGTGTCTCTGTAACTCTGCCATTGACCGCTAGTGTTGAGAATTTTTTTAAATGGTTTAGAAAAATGTGAGGAATGCAGAGCAATAAAGCCCATGCCTCGTTCGACAGCCTCCCTAATTTGATTAGCTATTTCATCTGGTAAATCCTGATGTTTTTTATGGCCAAACCAAATTAATACATCCGCTTGTTTGAGCGTATCTTTTTTAATACCAAAGCTATCATCACTAAAGCTTATAGCTTGACTATCTATATCAGCTTTTTCTGCTAAAAAACTAGCAATATGACCATTAATCCCCATAGGATATATTTCTTTTGGTTCTGTTCCTTCAGACCATACTAATACACTTAGCTTGTTTTTTAATCTCGCGGCCATTCTACATCTCCCTTGTATTCTTAGATGATTATTAGAATAGAAAAAAGTAGTAAAAGTATCTATATCGTAAAACTACGTTATTTTATATTTTGTTAGATAAAAAAATAGTGTAGTAATAAATAAGCACAAAGTGGTAAGAATATGTTATCAAAACCTTTGCTACAAGCACCCTCTAGAAGCGTAAGAAAAATTGCAAGTAACAATGAATCAATTAAAAGGAATGTAGAGTTAACTAAAAAAAAGGGAACAGCAATACAAAAGAAGCTTACTATCAGAAAAGCTACTGATCCCTCTAAAGATTTTTTACTTTTAAAGAACGAATATTGAATGCGGTGATATTTAACACCAATAATGCTTGCCGCAGCATCAGCAAGAGAAAGAATTAAAATAGGAATAGCAAAGAGTAAATAATTATCTTTAGCTAAATAGAAAAGTAAAATGATACTGATTGGAAAATAGATTTCGCCTAAAGATAAGTGTCTTAAATTAAAAACTGAATTAAAAGTTTGTTTAAAATAAGGCAGACGCAATATTAAAAAAAATACAATAGTTAAACCCATAATTATGATAACAGATAAAATACTATTAAATAAAATGGGATAAGTAAGGCAAGTTAAACCACAAAGTATATGAATAAATTTTCTTGAATATTCTGGATGAATCTGGATAAATTTTTGTAATATGTATAAGCTTAGAAATATAGTTAAATAGAGAATGATAAAAAATAATATCGTAAATGGCCTGATTTCATTTAACATTAAACTCTCCAGTTCAATTGTCTCCTAATTCAACCAAAACTGTTTCTAAAACGTGCATATTATTACTTTGCCTTCACGACCTGCGTGCCTCGGCTTGTCCGAGGCATCCAGAGAAACATTCAATTAAGAACAAATTTTATCATATAAATCTTCCCAGGCAGGATTTAATTCTTCGATCAAATTTAATTTCCATTGTCTAGGCCAGTTTTAAGCGTTTTTCACGTCTGGCTGCCACCACATAAGATTCATGTACTTCATAATAAACTAATATATGTACATTATATTTGGCTGTGAAGCCTAGTTACCAGTTATTTATGTTCCCAGATACGTTTAATAAGCTCTGATGTTGATCCAGTATATAAGGTACCATTACGCCTACTTGCCATGATATAAACATAGAATGATTTCATTGCGGTTCCTTGTTATTGAGTTTGGACTCCATAAGAAAAATATCGTGTTACTGACTTTAATTACATAGGAAACCAACTATAACAACATGCAATCATTAATCTTAAGATTGTCTTTATCAATGAATTAGAGATTTATTAGCATGCAGGCATTTTCTAGACGCCTCGGACAAGCTGAGGCACATAGGCGGTGAGTAACAATTTCAACCCCATGCATTTAGGTTGTGAGCAGCATTTTTAAGTTGACATATTTAGGTGGTGAGCGACCACCTTATCTTACTTAAAATACTTTTAAGCTTAAATTGTTTTGCACCACACTATCCAATGCATGCTCTACAGCATCAACTTTTTGCATACGTTTAGTTTGCTGGAAGAAAAATGTAGCTTGATGAGTTTTTATTTTACTTACAGTAAGTTTAATAAGACTAAAAATATTTAATGCCGTATTGGCCACTATTGGTTTCCATGCTTCCCTATGTTTACTTAACTTATCATCTTCACTGTGTAAAAGTGTTTTAAATTGTTCATGAAAAGAAAGAAGTAACTGTTTACGAACTATTCCCCCTTTTATCAGTTCATCTTCGTTTTTCACCATAAATTCATCTAAACTATTTTTTAAACGGGATGCTAAGTCTAAAGCAGTTTGACCTGGGTTAATTTTGTTGCCTTTAAGATACTCGGCATCATTTATATCGATACCATACTTATGCATGCCTTCAATGTTGGTATATAAACTTTTTATTCCTAAAGCCAAGTCTTTTGTTTCATTATTATTAAACAATCTCTTTAAGACAGAGCTAGCATTCCTAAGATTAACAGCGGGTGCATAAATTTCTGAACTAAAATCGTCACTGTAATCGATAGGCAATGTTTTGTCGTAATCTCTAACAGCTAATATTAATCGATTCAATAAAGGCTGTAAGTGTTGGCCAGGAAAGTTTGATTTATTAGTATTAATAAATTTTATTAATTTTTGGCTATTACCATCGTTAACGTAGTTGTCTAAAGCGTTTTTTAACCCTTCTTTTGTTGGAGAACCATTAATAAATAACATCCGAGCTTGACTATCATGCCAAAGCAATGTGTCTTTGACACTAAATTTTTTTGTACGATTTACCAGATAATCATCTAACTCTTGTTTAAAGTGACTAGCTAATATCATACGTGTTGCAATACGGCTTAGCGCGCTAAACGTACAACCTTCTTTAATAGCTAATTCATTTTTAACTCTATTACTGCTTTGTTCAGTATCTTCAATACTTCTAAGTATTTCTTGCCTTACAGCTAATTTATCTTCTGATAAAAAGGTTTTTAATTTCGTTATTTCAGAGCTAGCTCTTTTAATGAATAAGTTGGCTTTCTCTAGGTCTTGTCTATAATTTTCATTAATATCTTCTCTATGCACATCGATAATATTAATAGTCACTCGATCGCTGTTTTCTTTAGCTTGATTAATTAAACTTTGAATTTGGTTTTGTAATTTTTTTACTAAAGACATAGTTAATTCAGTAGAATCAGCGGTTATTGCATCTAGTTTTTCTTGTAAAGAAAATTTTATAGGTTTCATTTGTTCGTCAATTTTTCTTACCGCTTTTTCTATATCCTTAAGCTTATTTAGTAGCGTATTAAAACCAGCAAAATTGGGTTCTGAATTTTGCTGATATATTTTTACCAATTGATTAAAGTTATCTTTCGCAATCTGTACTTTATTAATTTCTGTATCAAATAAGTTAACTATTTTTTTATGATAAAAATTCTGAAGCTCAGTTAAATTATTTTGTAGTACTAAACAAAGATTATTTAGTTGCTTAAATTTGGCTTGATAGCTTTTAGAATCCACTAATTTTAATAATAAATTTAATTCTTGTAATTCTTTACTTATAACTTTTAAACTTACTTGAAAACCTTCAACTGCAGCTTGCTTGCTTTTAAGATTTTCGATTAAATCGGGTGAGTCATCTAATTTATTTTTTAAATCATTAATTTCACTTCCCAAAAGTTGTATTTCTTCAGATAAAGTAATTAACTTATCTAAAATTTGAATTTCCTGCTGTAAAGTAAATAATTCTTTTTCTTTTTTTTCTACAACCTTAATTTCTTCCTGGAATTGTAATTCTTGCTGTAGAGTAGCAATATTTACATTATCCTCCGTAATTTCTTTATCAATATTTTTTAATTTACTAATTATTTCTTTTACAGGATTGACTATTGATAAAATCTTATGGGTATCTGCCGCTAATTTTTTTAGTCGCTCTAACTTTAATGCGTTATTTACCTTTGTCGATTCACTTTGAAAAATTGAAGGATTAAATATTTTTTTAAGGCGCTGATAAAATTCCTTCCAATGATTAGGGTCGTTAACTTCTACATCTGGGCAAACAATATCAAAAAATAATTTTTTTATGTGCGGGTTATTAAATGCTTTCGTTTCTGCAAATAAACCTCCGATTTGACTGAGAGGTAGATCCCTTTTAGCGGATGGAATCAGTTTTGTATCTATCCACGTGGCAATTTTGTCTAACTCAGTTAGTCCTTCATTTTTAATATCATCTTCATAAATTTGCTCTAGTGTTTCAATATATTTTATGACGGCTAAGCGATCTGTGTCAGCTAATTGCTCTAAAACCTCAATAACTTCACCTCTCTTTTCTATGGTAATATTCTTAGCAAGGATAGCTAAAGATTTAGAGAAATCAGCCAGGCTTTCTTTGAAATCGAGTATGTTGTCACCAACTCTCTTTTGTAAACTATTTATCCTGTCTTTTGGTTTTATTATTTGAGGCGATTTAAGTTCTTCTTGTTTTTTTAGTAAGTTTCCGGGTTTAAAATTTTTATGTAACTCATTTAGGGAGTGCAGTTTATTTTCCAATATATCCCTAAGTTCATTGACATTACCTTCACTCATTTTTCTTTCAAATTGCAATTTTTCATCTAGCTGCTTTAACATGCTATCTTGTTCTATTAGTGTTTTTTCAATTTGCTTAATGACAGCCTTTATTTTAACTAACTGATCGTGTTCTGCTTCATATAACTGCTGAAACTCTTTTTGGATTTTCGTACCGAATAGAGCAACTAGATCTTCTGATATCGTTGCATTCACACTATGCTCTTTTAAATTTCTTTCTTGTAAATCTAATTCCTGATGTAAAGTTTGAACCACCTGGTTTTTACTATCTAACTCAATAAATTTTTTAGCAACATAGTCTAGTTTCAATTCTAAAGGATCAGGTAAAATGCCTATTTCAAATCTAATCTGCTCTGCTTGTGTTTTTATTTCTTTACAGGAAGCACTTATCGCGGTCGTTGCCTTAAGATGCTCTTGTCTTTCTTCCTCTATCCACTTACGCCATAGTTCATTCATTTGTGCAACTATTTCTTTTTGAGTTTGGTTAAGTGGTTGTTCAATTTCAGTTTGAAAAGATTTAAAAATATTATCGATATACTCTTTAACGGTTGTTAAATGTGTTATAGAACCTGTATTAACAAACTTAGTTGTTAATAGTTCTGGCTGCATAGAAAGCGCAGCAAAACCAAGTCTTTGATACTTGACAAATAAAGAAGCTAGTTGGCCTTGAGATTCTTTAGTTACTTCGCTTAAAAGTGTTTTTGACTTCAACCTAGTAATTAAATCATTTTTAGATTGAATTAAATGCTCATGTGCAAGTAAATCAAGTTTCTCTAATTGCCTAAATTTATCAACCAAGTTAAATAAAGATTTTTTTGGATTTTCAGACTGGATAGGTCCGTCAACTGTCAAGCCCCTTATCTGTAAGGTTATCTCACTTAGCTTTGTTTTAAAGTCTTGAACTAAATAGCTAATCGTTTCCTGAATCAACTCAGCCTTTGCTTTTTCACTTTTTACTTTTGGCGTCTCAGCAAAGTCGCTAAAATAATTTGCAATTGTTATATCAATTAACTGGTAGCTTTGTGGGGCGTATTGTTTGTACAATCCATTAATATCAAGCAATTCTTTCGTCTCACCGTCTTTAAATACAAAATTGCCTTGATGAATAATGAGTTTGCCTAGTAATTTTGAAGTATCCTCAATTGCCATAGGATTTAAAAAAGAAACTAACTTTTGAAGATCATCTTTAGGAACAGTCGATAATAATTGAGATACATCAGCCACAATATCAAACATAATGGGATGTTTAATTTGAAAAGCATAGCGTTGTAATAAGGAATTTAAATATAGGTGTTTAAAATTTTTTAAGAATGTCTGAGTAATATCACTTATAAGATTATTTTTATTTCTAATATAGTTTAACGTAAGAAAAGGAAAATTAATGTTTTTCAATAAATCTTCAATGATTGTTTCGACACCAAAGCTTTGTACAGTTGTATTTTTTAAAAGATTTGCTTTTATTTGTATCTTTAATTCATTTATCGTTCCTGCTAAATCCTGTTCATTCTGTGGAATTTCTCGTAAACTCTGTGCTACAGCTATTTGAATGATATTAGCTAAATTCTTTTTAAGAAAACGATATAACTTATAAGTTGGACTTGTGTAATCTTTAGTTGAACTTTTTAAACTTATCAGTTTTGGAATTACCAGTATGTCAGTTAAACCAGGCCCACTACCTTGATTGTAAATACCCATAACACTACGCAATTGATCGATTAGCTTTAACAATTTATTAATTTGGCTAGCCGTTTCTTTTGCCAATTCTGTTTTATCTGCTTTAAACTCTTTATTATTTTTGGCTAATTTAAGTCGCTCTTCTATTGATGAAAGTAATTGATTAAGGGGACTATCTGTTACATTTGTATAAGGCATAGTAAAGCTCACAAAAATTTAATTGTTCTTCAATTAAAACGCGACAATTGTGAGCATTTTTTTTGCAAAAATCAATAAAAATAGATGAATATGTTAATTTTTAGCAAGTTTATTTAATAAATTTCCAAGTCGGCACCCCGCTGTAGCTAACCGTTGCTTAACTGTCGTTTTGACAGAATGCTGGTATGCCTTAGATGGTTTATCGCCATTCTTTACTAAATAAGCCAACTCAACTGCTAACTGATGTGATTCTTCAGCCCACTGGCTTGGGTTTAATACTTCAACATTTGTTTCGCAAGGCCAGCGCTTTTCTAAATTACGAGCTTTTTTTACTATTTCCTGATAAGTAGATTGCTTCTTTAAATATCCACCACCATTATCCCAAAAGGCATGTAAATTATTAGCTACCGAATTAGATGCTAACATAATCAAATTTCCGCCCTGGTCCCCGTTAGGGTAAGCTTTACTAAATAAACTAACTGCATGCATTGGTTGATGAATATCCCCAATTACATGTAACAAAACACGCAAACTGAAACCCTTATCATAAGTAGTGGTTGTTTTATTTTTTAAAATAGCAGTGGCTTCATTGATAGCAAATATAGCATTAATTTTATCAGGCTCAGCAATAGGCGTTTTATCAATTGAATAAGGAATATCAACATAATGTAATGGCTGCAGCCACAGTTCATTTCGATAGCGTAAACGATCTAGCCAAGGTGCGGCGCTAACAAGTGATTTAGGACCATACACTTCATCAAGTGCATGGTTATATGAATTATAAATTTGTTTTGCCTGCGGCGTTAATTGATCGTAAGCAATTTGAGCAACAATACGATGACCTGTACTATTCCAAGCAAACGTACTTACACTAAATCCTAAACTTATCCCTAAACCTATTACGGAAACTTTTTTTTTCATCATTTATCCTAAATATGGCGACCATGCGGGTTCTTGTACATCTCCTTCCCGAGTAGGAAGACGTACTTTAACGCGGCCATCAATTGAAACCATCCCTAATATACCTTTATCCTGATAGCGAGTTGCATATAAAATGAGTCGACCATTTGGTGAAACAGAAGGTGACTCAGCTACCGGCGAAAAGGTTAATTGATTTATATAATTTTTACCAATTTCCTGTACGGCAATGGTAAAGCGACTCGTATCATCGCGATGCAACATAACAATATGTTTTTGATCAGGCGTATAAGATGCGCGCGCATTATAATTACCTTCATAAGTTACCCGACTGATATTACCATCAGCAAGTGATAACTTATAAATTTGCGGTGAGCCCCCACGTCCAGAAGTAAAGAGTAAAGAACGATTATCAGGCGCAAACCTGGGTTCAGTGTCGATAGATTCCCCAAACGTTAATTGTTTTAAACTACCATTGCTTAAATCAACGCTATATATTTTAGGGCTACCCCCTTTAGAAAGCACTACAGCAAGTTGTCGTCCATCAGGCGACCAAGATGGAGCGCCATTTATACCCATAAAATCAGTGACTAATGTTCTTCGTCCAGTAGCAACATTGACGATAAAAACTTGGGCTTTTTTCTTTTCAAAAGAAACATAGGCAATCTGACGACCATCAGGAGACCATGAAGGTGACATAAGCGGCGCTGTTGATACAAGTAAACTTTGCGGATTATGGCCATCAACATCTGCCACTTCAAGGAAATATCTAGAACGTCCGCCTTGTCTTTGTACCAGTACATAGGCAATGCGAGTAGAAAAAACACCTTTTTCACCAGTTAGTTTCTCATACACTAAGTCACTAATATGGTGAGCTAATGAACGCATCTCTTTAGCGCCCACTTGAAAGCTTTGCGTTAACAATACGCGGCCTTGTGCTACCGCATCAATGAGCTTGAAACTAACTTCATAATGATTAAATCCAGTTTTTATAACATGGCCTGTTAATAAGCTATCTGCCCCTGCCTGACGCCATACATTAAATGACACATCTTCAGCTGAATTACTGGGTAGCGTAACTAGTTTAAAGCGACCCGAAAAACGTAAGTCATTATTAATTACATTAGTTAATTCTTGACTTACACTATCATAACCAAACGAATTAATAGCAATTGGTAAAGCGGAATTAACACCTTGTGTTAGTTCCAAATCCAATGCAAACAAAGATTTTGCAAACACAATAAATAGTAGTGCTATAACTTTCTTAAGCATTTACCTACCCCCTAACATTTTCAGGTCTTACGGTTAAACTAATATCGCGGAATAAATCAAAAGTGGTTGGGTCAGTTGGCACAGGTAATGGTGATGCTTTATAAATAGCTGTTTGTGCTGAGCGATCAAGTATTGGATCACCACTACTGCGTATTAAACTTACTTCCAAAACCTCTCCACTAGGAGCCAAACGAATCCTAAATTGACTGGATAAATTATCATTTACATTTTCAGGCAGAATCCATTGCTGGCTAATGGCATTAATAATCATCGCCTTATATTTATTAACCTCGCCTGCAATCTTTGCTTTGTCTGCAGCCTCTTTAGCTGCTTGTTCTGCACGATATCGCTCTGCTTGCGCTTTTGCTTCCTTCTCAAGCTCTTCTTTTTCTTTTTTTTCTTGCTCTGCACGAGCTAAATTTATTTGTTCCTCTTGTTTAAGCAATGCAAGCTTTTCTGCCTCTTGGCGCTGTTTCTGCTCTAATTGCTTCTGTTTATTTTTGAGGTCCTCTAAACGCTTCGTTTCTTGCTCTCTTTGTAACGCCAATTGTTTTAAACGTTTTTGCTCTTCTTCTATTGCTTTCTTTTTAGCTAAAGCTAATTTAGCAGCCTCTTCCTTTAATTTAGCTAACCGCTGTTGCTCTTGCAAACGTGCCTTACGAGCAGCTTCAGCTTGTTTTTTTAATTCAAGTTGACGATCTTGCTCCGCTTTTTGTTGTTTAACTCGCTCTTCTTTTAAGTGATTTACCGTGTCCATGACTTCTTTACTGTCAACACTTACTGCTTTTACAATCTCAGGCTTAGGCTGATCTGCTACCTCTGCAGTTATTATCTGGCCTGGCTTATTTTCAGTTTCTTTAACTAAAACAGGTCTACTGCTCATCGATTCAGTGAATAGTAAAATACCTAAAACAAGATGTAAAAAAAGAGCAATAAAAAATGATTTACGATAACTATTATCAATCATCCCTGATACTCCTGTGTTACATTTGCAGAATCTGTTAATAAGCCAACCTGCTCTGCTCCTGCTTGTTTAAGTAATCCCATAGCAGCAACAACTTTACCATAAGAAACACCTTGATCACCTTTAACAAGGACGTTTAGAGCCTGGTGTGTTTGTTTTGCTAATTCTAATTCAGCAGCAACGCGTACCATAAGAGCATGTGGTTCAATAGGATTATTAGGCTGGCTATGAATATTTAGAAAATAATCACCTTGCTGATTCACAGATACAATAATAGGCTCTCGGTCGCCAGATGCTAAGGACTCACTGGCAGCTTTAGGTAAGTCAACCGTCACGCCTTGTGTAAGTAGAGGTGCGGTAATCATAAAGATAACTAATAAAACAAGCATAACATCAATATAAGGCACCACATTTATTTCAGCTACTGGACGTATACTAGTTCGCTTTTTTCTTAACATATTACCCTCTAACTGGCACTGCAGTTTGCTGTTCAATTAAAGCAACTAATTCATCTTGAAATAAATCGTACTGATTTAATAAATGATTTGCCCGAGTTGAATAACGATTATAAGCAATCACAGCAGGAATGGCGGTAAATAAGCCTAATGCTGTTGCTACTAAAGCTTCTGAAATACCAGGCGCTACCATGCCAATCGTTGCCTGTTGAGCTTGGCCTAATGCTTGCAATGACGTCATTATTCCCCAAACTGTTCCAAATAAACCAATATAAGGTGCAATAGATCCTACTGAGGCAAAATAAGGGAGGTGGCGCTCAAGTTTATTGGCTTCTTTAGTATGATTAATTTGCATTACGCGCTGAATAGGTTCAAGTATGACAGCACCATGTTTTCTAATCCGAATATACTCTTTAAAGCCTGCATGAAAAATTGAGGCTAATCCATGTTTTTCGCGGGGGCTACTATCGATGTCACTGTATAACTTACTTAAATCTGTGCTTTCCCAAAACCGCTTAGTAAAATCGTTATATTCGCGTCGTTTACGACTAAAATACCAAGCTCGTTGTAATATAAGTGTCCATGAAAAAATTGATGCAACAAGTAAAATCAACATTACAAGTTTTACAACAATACCTGCTTGTACAAAATAACCCAAAACACTGGCATGGCTACCCATGTTTTTATTCCTCCAATAATTAGGTATGTTAAAATTAATTTAAAACGTTAGCTAAGTTATCTGGTAAACGCTTTGGTTTCATTTCCTTATTTATACATACAACTTTAATAGTGCCCTGGCAGAGCAACTTTTCTTTAGCTTCCATTGTTTGTTCAAACAACAAACTACAGCTCGTTTTATCGCTAATAAAAGTGCTGATAGATAATACATCATCTAAGCGCGCAGGGTAATAGTAATGCAATTTAATATCTGAAATTGAAAAATAATAATCAAGCATTGCGAGCTTAGTTAAAGGTAAACCAGCCTGCCTTAACATTTCTGAACGTGCACGCTCAAAAAAGCGAAGATAATTAGCATGATAAACAATACCCATAGCATCGGTATCTTCGATGTAGACGCGAAAGTTAGTTTGATAAGTTTCTTTAAGATTCATCAACGGGCTCATGAGTGGGCGATACTATTCCCAAATGCTGATAGGCTAACTCAGAGGCTACTCTACCTCGTGCCGTACGCATCAGAAAACCTTGTTGAATAAGATAAGGTTCAATAACATCTTCAATCGTTCCTTTTTCTTCACCAATAGCGGCAGCAATACTCTCAACACCTACAGGCCCCCCTGCAAATCGTTCAATTACGGCCATTAATAATTTTCTATCCATAATATCAAAACCATGTTGATCAACCTCTAACATTTGTAAAGCAAGTTTTGCTATTTCTAAGGTTATGATACCTTTACCGCATACTTCAGCATAATCCCGTACTCGTCTTAAAAGGCGATTAGCAATTCGAGGCGTTCCTCGCGAACGTATTGCAATTTCACGTGCGCCTTCTTCATCTGTTGAAACTTTCAATAAACGAGCTGAGCGAGCTACAATTTTTGTGAGGGCATCTACGGAATAAAATTCTAAACGTTGTACAATGCCAAAGCGATCGCGCAAAGGTGAAGTTAAGGACCCTGCCCGAGTCGTAGCTCCAATTAAAGTAAAAGGTGGTAATTCAAGTTTAATAGAACGAGCTGATGGACCCTCACCAATCATAATATCTAATTTATAATCTTCCATCGCTGGGTAAAGTACTTCTTCAATGACTGGGTTTAAACGATGAATTTCGTCAATGAAAAGAACATCATTTTCTTCAAGATTAGTAAGAAGTGCAGCAATATCGCCAGCACGTTCCAACACAGGGCCGGAGGTTTGTTTTAAATTGACCCCAAGCTCATGAGCAATAATCCCTGCTAATGTTGTTTTTCCCAGTCCCGGCGGCCCAAAAACCAATACATGATCAAGGGCGTCTTGCCTATTTTTGGCAGCATCAATAAAAATGCGCATTTGTTGGCGAACCGCATCTTGCCCAATATAATCTTCAAGACTTAAAGGACGAATAGCTCGCTCAATAGCATCTTCTTGACCAGCGGTAGCACTTATGAGGCGATCACTTTGCAACATAATTTTCATTCTTATAATCTATTTTGCTGCATTCTAGCATACTTCTTTAGATAGGTTGATGGTCTTTTTGTATTTATATTGTGTAGGTTTATTTATACTTAAAAAGTTTTAAATATATTTGTTATTATTTATGATTGCCAGATTAAGCTGAATTCAAAATTAATTGAAATTAATATAATCACACTCTTAATTATTAATTTTAGTGTACCTTTTCAATTAATCTTAAAAGACGTTTTTTATCATGTGAAAGTTGGTCTGCAAAAATAACTATTACTTTACGTGTTGCATTGCTACGTAATTCCATTAAAAAGAAAAGGCCACAATCTAGAATAATGCGCATTTTTTCATATTTAAGCTCCAAACCAGAATTACCAGCTAAAATCCACTCATCTTTTAGAAAGATTAATTTTTTAAAATGTTTATAAGGGATGGGATTATTGTAAACAGAAATAAAATTTAAAACTAAGCATAATATTAAACAAATGTTAATAGTCCATCCTAGGCGACTATTAACTAACATATAAGCTGCAAAACTATAGATTACACAAGTAAGGCGCAGGTAAGACGTCGACTTATTTAACTCGATTATGCATCTGGATAAGTTCAACAATGGCTAACATCTCCTTATCAGCTGGTTTTTCACTACCCATTAACCAACAGTATAATTCCGGGTCAGATGTATTAAGTAGCTGCTCAAATACACTGACTTGATTATCTTGTAGTTTATCTAATGATTGTTCAATAAATTGGTTAAGTAGTAAATCAAGCTCTAGCATTCCACGACGGCAGTGCCACTTTATTTTCGCTTTTCGAGTTTGATCAATCATTGTGTTTTAATTGTCAAAAAAGGCGATATTACACTAAAATTTGTACTCATCGCAATTAAGGTTAATATAAATATGAACCAAGAGTCTTACGTCATCAATACACGCGTCTATAACACGTTTCAAAATATCAATCAGGAACTTATTTTAAATAGTAATAAAAATTATCTTTTTGATTTATCCTATTTAGCAATATTAAGTATTGAAGGCAACCAAGCTGAATCTTTTTTACAAGGACAATTAACTTGTGATGTGCGGGATATAAACCATACTACTATGCGTCAAGGCGCATTATGTAATTTAAAAGGACGCATCCAAGCATTACTGGATATTGTTAAATCTACAACTTACCAGCTCATTTTACCCACCGATCTCATTGCAGATACACAAACAAGTTTGAGTAAAGTGGCTATGTTATCGCGCGTGCAATTAAGTATTAAGAATAACTATAAAGTATATGGTTTTTATTTAGGTAACAAGCATGACAAATTACTACCTAAAACTCACTTACCCACCGAAAAATATGGTTTATCTATAAATGAGAATGGTTATTGTTATTGTATTGACGGATCGCATTTTATAATTATTAGCTCTATAGCTAATCAAGATGCCTTAACAGCGCCATTTATAAGTAATCAACAATTTTGTGGCTCATTGGCTTGGCATTATCTACGAATCAAACAAGCAAAAGTAGAGATTTATCCTAATACGCGTGGTTTATTCTTACCTCATCGCCTTGAGCTTCATAATCAAGGCTATATCAATTTTAATAAGGGATGTTATAAAGGACAAGAAATTATTGCGCGTACTCATTATCGAGCTAAACTCAAACATCACTTAGCAGTTTTTACAATTAAAATTGAGCAACCCTTCAATGCCGGGGATAAACTCTTTGATGAATCAGCTCAGCGCGAAGTAGGAGAAGTTATTGATTATTGCCCTTTATCAACAGATGGTGAATTTTTAATCGCAGCAAGTATTCTACACGACCATCCTAATAAAGTTATTATTGCAGGCCAACAACAACCTATTACATTAGAGAAAAGATAACCTGGGTTGATTGCTTACATCTTGTGAATGATGAATGCTCTCTATGATTAAAATCCTCTGGATTTTGCGAATAAGTCGCGGAACGTAGATAGTATTTAGAATGCTGTATAGGTGATGAAAGCAAAAAATAGGCAATGGTTAAAATGCACTGTAGATGATAGTTAGAGTAAGCCATAGGTAGGCCAAATGAAAAGTAAGAAGCACACAAAAATTCCGCTTCCCTTTATGCCTACGTCTCGCAGCTTGTCTGCCGGATCCAGTGTTAGAAGTGATTCCTGGATCCCAAGACAAGTTACGGAACATTGGCGAAAGTTTTATGTTTACAAGGTAGCCTGGGTGCACGAAGTGAAACCCGGGTTACGGCTAAAAGGCCTGCACCCAGGCTACTTCTTTAACGCATCACCTACGTCGAACTTAAACAATGGAATGTAAGCACTGTCTTCGCCCCCTATGTCCCGTGGCTTGTCCAAGGATCCAATAAGACTACTTATGTCTAGATTCCGCAAACAAGTCGCGGAATCTAAGCAATGGCTAAAGCAGAACAATTTAACTATTTAACATCAACAACCGTAGTATCTTTTTCAGCCATTTGTATAGTCGTTTGAGTAAGGGCTAATAATTCACGTATTGCAACAAAAAACATTGTATAGTTAAGGGTAGTTGAAGCACGTAAATCAGTTAAGATATGACGCCATCTATTAATCAATCCTGCATGCTGCTCTGACCATTCTCTAAAGCAGGTCATGTAGTCTCGTTTATTATCACCTAACTTGATAATACCGGCAGTCAATTGGCGCTGTTGCCAATCCAAATCATCGCGCAGTGCTTCTCTTGATAATGACTCCCAATTATTTTCAGCTGGATGAGCAATAACCTGGTTGCGTATCCAAGCTAAGTCTAAAAATTCACCAATACCAAAATAAACTTCAGCAACGCTTGTTACACTAATATCAAGTTGTTGTGAAACTTCAATGATATCCATGGCAGAAAATAAGGGTCGCGTTAAAGCTATTTCATGGGCTAAACTTGCTGGAATACCTAATTCTAAATACTGATTTAAATATTCTTCATATTGAACACGATTATTTTCACCAAAAATAAGAGGGATTGCACCTTTTAACTCAAGCACACCAGGCGAATAATTTTTGATTGCTTTACCAATATTTAAGCGCATGCGTTGATTACGTAAGAACCAGCGCGTAACACGTCTTAATAATCGGATATAAAGCATAATTAATTCCATTTGCTTTTCAGCCGTTACACACGATTCAATACTTTCAATTTGCTTCCAAATATTATCTACTTCAAGCACACGACGAGCGATGATATATGCACGTACAATAGCCGCTACTGATGCACCTGTTTCTTCTTGCATTCTAAATATAAAAACAAAGCTCATCTCATTTAAGATAATATTGCTTAATTTAGTAGCAATAATTTCTCTCTTTAGAGGATGATCTTGCATTTCCTTACTAAACTTTTCTTGTAATGGTTTAGGGAAATAGTTAATTAACAAGGCTTTAAGGTAAGAATCTTCAGGTACGTCCGAAGCTAAAATTTGCTCTTTTAATATCATTTTGCTATAGCAAAGCAATACTGAAATAGTAGGAGTCGTTAGACCTTTACCCATTAGCTTTCGCTCTATCAATAACTTTTCAGTTGGTAAAAATTCAACTGCTCTATCAATCTTACCCGTACGCTCCAATTCATTAATATACCGATTATGCAATTCAAATGTACGTAGGCCCTGGCCTGCTGTCAGACTAATAGCCCGTGTTTGCATAAAATTATCGGCAAGTACTAAAGAAGCCACTTCACCTGTCATTTCGCTTAATAATTCATTACGCTGTTTAAACGTTAAATCGCCAGCTGTTACTATGCTATTAAGTAAAATTTTGATATTCACTTCTTTATCTGAACAACTTACCCCAGCAGAATTATCAATAAAGTCGGTATAAATAAGGCCATTATTTAAAGCATATTCAACTCGCGCTAACTGAGTTAAACCAAGATTACCCCCCTCTGCCACAACTTTACAACGTAACTGGTTAGCATTAATACGGGTAGCATCATTCGTTCTATCACCTACATCAATATGACTCTCATTTTGAGCTTTGACAAAGGTACCGATGCCAGCGCTCCAAAGTAAATCAACTCTTGCTTTTAAAATAACTTTAATTAGTTCATTAGGTTCAATTTCATTAACGGTAATATCAAATACTTGTTTCATTTCCTTACTAACAGGAATTGATTTTGCAGTTCGATTAAAAACACCGCCACCTTTTGAAATTAATTTTTTCTGATAATCCATCCAAGTTGAGCGAGGTAGGTGAAATAGACGTGCGCGCTCTTGGAAACTCACCTCAGTATCAGGATGGGGATCAATAAAAATATGAACATGATTAAAGGCAGCAACTAACTTGATATGCTTAGAAAGCAGCATACCATTACCAAACACATCCCCTGACATATCACCAATGCCAACTACGGTAAAATCAGTTTTATTAATATCAACGTTCATTTCATAAAAATGACGCTTTACTGACTCCCAGGCGCCACGAGCGGTAATACCCATTTTCTTATGGTCATAACCTACTGATCCGCCTGATGCAAACGCATCACCCAACCAAAAGTTGTACTCTAAAGAAATAGCATTGGCTATATCAGAAAAGGTTGCAGTTCCTTTATCAGCAGCAACAACTAAATAAGGATCATCTTCATCAAAACAGATAACTTGTGGTGGTTTAATAACTGTTCCTTCCCTGTAATTATCCGTAATATCAAGCAAACTACGTATAAATAATTGATAACAAGCAATCGCTTCAGCTTGTATATCCTCTCTATTACCTGTGCTAGGCAGCCGCTTAGGTACGAATCCTCCTTTAGCGCCCGAAGGTACAATAACGGCATTTTTAACTTGTTGGGCTTTCATTAGCCCTAATATTTCGGTACGGAAATCTTCACGGCGATCTGACCAACGCAATCCACCTCGTGCCACTTTGCCGCCTCGTAAATGTACCCCCTCGAATCGAGGTGAATAAACAAAAATCTCAAACATTGGATAAGGTTTAGGTAATCTCGGAATTAATTTGCTATTAAGTTTAATAGCAATACAGGACTTATGTTTACCTTGACTATCAACTTGGTAGAAATTAGTTCTTACAGTTGCAGTAATAGCTTGAATATATTGCCTAATAATTTTATCTTCGTCTAAATTTGAGACATCATCTAATGACTTAAGAATTTGATTAAGCTGATCTGTAAACTGCATGTCGCGAGTAGTGGTTTCTTGAGGATTAAATCGAATCTCAAAAAGCTGAACCAATTTCCTCGCAATGGCTGCATTATTATTAAGGGCAGTTTCTATATATTCTTGGCTAAAGGTAAATCCAATTTGCTTGAAGTATTTTGCATAAGTACGAAGAATAGCCACCTGTCGCCAATTTAAGCCAGCACCAAGCACTAATTGATTAAACCCATCATTATCTGCTTCGCCTGTCCATATATTGGCAAACGCATTTTGAAAAAGTTCCTTAATTTCATCAATATCAAAAGCCATTTGCTTAGTATATTGCAAAGCAAAATCATTAATCCAAGTAATACGACCATCTTCAAATTTTAAAACATAGGGTCTTTCACTAATAGCACGCATCCCTAAGTGCTCAACAATAGGTAAAACGTCAGATAAGGGAATAGTGACATCATGTTGATATATTTTTAACCGAAAACTATCAGCCATTTCATGCATTGGGCGATAAAAATTCATCACTAGTGGGTTATCTTGAGACAAAGCTTCCACATGCTTAATATCGTAAACTGCTGTACGGGCAGTGAAGTTATCACGATAATTACTAGGAAAAGCATTTTTATAGCGTGAATAGAGTCGATTGGCTATCTCTTCTCCAAATGCATCACTTAGAAAATGAAGTAAATCATCTATCCAAGAGCGTCCGACTTCGATTAGTTTTCGCTCAATTTCTTTAAAATCCCATTGAGTATTATCATCAGGGTTAGTTCTAATTAAAAAATGAATTCGAGCTAGAATAGATTCGGTAAATGTAGTGGAAAATGTTATTTCTAAAGCATGGAAACTTTCTGCTAATATTTTTTCCATTGCATGGCGCAATTCAGAAGTAAAGTGATCTTTAGGTACATACACTAAACAAGATACAAAACGTCGATATGGATCAGTTCGTACGAATAACCGAATACGTCGACGCTCCTGCATATAATAAATGCCCATTGCAATTTCTAATAATTCATCTTCAGAAGCTTGAATGAGTTCATCTCTAGGCAATGTTTCTAAAATATTTAAAAGTATTTTTCCTGCGTGGCTTCGCGGCTCAAGATTAGAATTTTTCATTACCTGCGCCACTTTATGACGCAAAAATGGAATATGCTTAGGATTAGTGTTATAAGCAGCTGAGGTGTAAAGGCCTATAATACGTCGCTCGCCTATTACTTCTCCTTTCTTATTAAAACGTTTAACACCAATATAATCAGTGTAGGTTCGACGATGTACTGTCGCTTCCGTATTGGTCTTAGACATCACTAATATACGTGGTGATAGGGTTAGTTCACGTGCCTCAGGTGTCATTGATGAAATACTACGGGCGTTTGATTTACTTAAACTGGGTCTCAGTACGCCTAATCCTGTCTCAGGTATAGGCTGCAAAACCATCTCATCACCTTTTTTTACTAATTCATAGTCTCGTAAGCCTAAAAAAGTAAAATGATGGTCTTCAATCCAGCGGAGAAAGGCTTTAGTTTCTTCGGCTTCAGCTGGATCAAGGCCTTTAAGTTGATCAATTTCCTCAATTGCTTCACATACCTTTTTACGCATTTCTGGCCAATCTTCGACCACAGCACGGTTATCGTCTAAAACCCTTTCAATATTACGATGTAATTCCTCAAGGATAGTGGGATTAGTTTGCCTATCAATTTCCATAAAAATGGGGGCTTCAACTAAAACGTCTTGTTTCTTTCCACTGCCATGCGGTAAAACAGCTACAACATTATTTTCTTTATCCCTTTTAACACATAAGCCACCTAAATAAATTACTAGATGAGAAGCAAGGCCTAAACGCGTAATTACCATGCGCAATGAATCAACTAAAAATGGAATATCTTTAGTAATTATTTCAACTACAGTATGTGTTGTTTGCCAACCGTGTCGTTCAAACTCTGGATTATAAATGCGAACTTTTGTTTCATTGGGTGCTCTATTTTGCATAAAAGCCCAAAAGTTAATAGTGGCACCGTATAAATCATCAATATCCCACTCTTGAAGATCATCTAAGGCGACAGTACCTAAAAATTGCTGAACAAAAGCAGCACACAACTCTGCCTGCTTTGAATTCATTTTTTGCTTAATTTTAGCCACCACTGCATCAATAATTAAGACTTTGCTCTCTTCAAATTTGTAAGACATTCATTCACCTCATTAGGCATGAAAAAAATTGTACGAATTATATACCGTTGGTGTAAGATGGTATATATGAAGTTCTTAAATTGTTAATTTTTTAACAGCTAATTTTCTTGTTTCTCTTAAGTCTTTAGGCAATACCATGCAATAACGTCTTAAAAAACTACTAATCTTCTTCTTAATTTCTCATTTATATTTAATACTAGCCTTACTTCTACTCAATACATACATACGTATTAAGTTTGACCCAATCAGCAAATCTTATAATATCGATATTACGCATACGTATACAACCGTGTGATTGAGGCTTACTTATATCAGTATCATCCGCTATACCATGAATGTAAATATAACGCCCTAAACTATCGACATTACCCTCTTTATTACGGCCTTTTTCCATCCCATCTAATTGTATAATTCTTGATAAAATCCAATCACGTTTCGTATGATTTTTACCTAATTCAGACGAATAGATTTCACCTGTCCATTTTCTACCTACAAAAATACTATTTATTGGTGCATCCTTGCCAATATGCGAATAAATTTGATGCCACCCTCTTGGTGTACATTCAGTTCCTGTTAACTCACCTAATCCATTTTTTGCTGTTGAAACAGGATAGATTTCTAAAAGAATATCATTATCATAGCAGTACAATTGCTGTTTTTTAACTGAAATGAAAATAAACTGATTTGTCATTTAATTATCTATCCTAAAATATTTACATACTACTTAATGGAAACTGTTTTAGTGTTAACAAACTCCAAAATGCCTTCCTTTGATAACTCTCGCCCATAACCTGAAAATTTCACCCCACCAAAAGGCACCCTGGGATCTGACGAAACAAACGCATTTACAAAACAAACGCCAGTATTTATGTCATTTTTAGCAATTGCTTCACCACGCTCTAAGTCACGTGTAAAAATGGCAGCTGCTAAGCCATATCGACTCTTATTAGCAAGTGAAATCGCTTCTTCTTCATTTTTACAGCGACTAATAGCAATAACAGGCCCAAATAATTCTTCATCAAAAGCAGGCATACCAGGTTTTACATCTATAAGTAAAGTAGGCGGATAATAATAGCCTTTTCCTAAAGGTATCTGTCCACCAGTCAGCAAAACAGCCCCTTTTTTAATACTTTCTTCTACTTGTTTATGTAGTGTATCTCGTAAATCTTTACGAGCCATAGGCCCAAGTTTAGTTGCAGGATTTTTAGGGTCACCTGAAGTATAGGTTGGTAATAAAGATAAAATTTTTGCAACTAATTCATCATGAATACTTTCTTCAACAATAATCCGTTTTGCCGCAATACAGACTTGACCACAGTTATTTAAACGTGATGTCAAAATATTTTGCGCAGCTAACTCAATATCTGCATCAGCTAAAATTAAATAAGGGTCATTACCGCCAAGCTCTAGAACAGATTTTTTTAAATTTGCTGCAGCAAGACTGGCAACTAAACGGCCTGTTTTCTCACTACCGGTAAAGCTTAATGCTGCAATTTTAGGATGAGAAATTGCTTTTGCGGTAACGTCATTTTCTAAAATCATATGCTGAAATAAGTTAGGTAAAAAACCAGCATCCTTAAATAATTGCTCAATGGCATTTCCGGCACCAATTGAATTTGGCGCATGTTTTAAAATAACAGCGTTACCTGCCATAATAGTTGGAATCGCAAAGCGAAAGACCTGCCAAAAAGGAAAATTCCAAGGCATTATTGCTAAAATAACACCAATAGGTTCATGAGAAACAAATGTTTTAGTCATTTCTGTTTGAACAATACGAGGCTTAAGAAATTCTTCTGCATACTCAGCATAATACTGACAAACCCAAGCACATTTCTCAATTTCCGCTTGGCTTTGACAAATAGGTTTACCCATTTCTTGAGTAATAAGGTTACTTAATGTTTCTTTCTTTGCTTGCAATAAATTTATCAAATTAGTCATTAATAAACTACGTTGTGAAAAAGGTACTTGGCGCCATTCTTCAAATGCTGCATGACCCTGGTCAATAACTTGCTGCATCTCTGCCTCATCAAGCGGAGTATAACTTTGTAACACATCCTCAGTAGCAGGATTAATAGTTTGAATCATCATAGCTCATCCTTTCAAATTATTTTTAAAGTGTAGACCACGAGTTAGCTGAAGCCAATATAAGAGCAGTAAGTCAGGACTTTCAAAAAACGGCAAACTTTACGTTGAAAGACATATAACTTAGTCTTTTAGCTTAGCTAAACTTCCTCATTAAAATATTTTTTTTCTTCTGGCTTTATATTTTTTGTGAGTTCTATAGATAAAATTGATAAGTTGACTAAAATATAACAATTAATTTATTAAATCATTCTTCTCCTTTGCAAATTCTTGCGTATTCGATTTAATTGTTGTTACTATTTTGCGTGTTGGATTGTTTGAACCTGAAATAGGTTTTGTTTTAGGCAAATAACATTATTTTGCACAAATTATTTTTTAATCAAATTGTTTGAATAATTCTTTAATAGATATTTATAATTAAAAACTGCATGAATATTAGACATTTAAAACTATTGCTTAGGAGCTTAGGATAAAAAATGACCAACAAAACGCTAAGCTACCATCCTACTCATTATCTCGCTGCCTGGGCTGTACACGCTTTTACAGCAAGTGCTGCCTGTGCTGGGCTTTTTACACTTATCAAAATTTATCAACATGAATACCTTCATGCCCTTTGGTTTATGGCAGCTGCTGTCGTTATTGATGCGGTTGATGGAACTTTAGCTAGATTAGTAGGGGTTAAAAGAGTGTTACCCTACTTTGATGGCGCATTGCTAGACAATATCGTAGACTATTTAAATTATGTCATTACACCTTGCTTTTTTCTTTTTGTTAAAGCAGACATGCTTCCACCAGACTTAGCAATTACAATTATTGTGGCAATTATTATCACTTCTTCATATCAATTTTGCCAAGCTGATGCAAAAACGCCTGATCACTTTTTTAAAGGCTTTCCATGCTATTGGAATATTGCACTTTTCTATATGTTTATTTTTAACACATCCATGAACGCTAACGCTTGGATTTTATCAATTCTTTGTGTTTTAATCTTTGTACCTATTAAATATGTTTACCCTTCTCGATTAGATTACCTTACTGAGTCAAAGTTATTAAAAATATTAATGCATAGTTTCTCACTTTTATATGGGATTTGCTCAGGGGTTGTTTTATGGACTTATCCTACTATTAATCGACTCTGTTTAGTCTTATCATTAGGTTATATAATAATGTATTTGACTTTAAGTGTTTATCGGACTTACTCACCTATGCTGTTGTCGAAAATTGCTTCTTATAAAGATTAATTTAACGGAAGTTAAATTCTTATTATTTAAAGAGGCTTTCATTAATAAATAGCCATTGAAAATACTTTCAATCACATTAAAATAATAACATTACTTAAGGTAAAGGTAAAAAAGTATTATGTTTATAAGTAGATTAACATTAATGGCGGTAATTTTATCGGTAAATACATTAACCTATGCTAATTTTCCTCGCGGCTGTGAGGTGACAGGTTTTGGTTATAACGGACCTAACCTTGTAGTCAATGATAAAGGCGGGCAAACTTTCTATTTAATGCAAAATCGCAGTGATCAACTCGTTGAGCTAAAAAGAGTAGAGACAGAAGATATCTTTATGAGCCCGTCACTAACCGCTAAAATAAATCCCAAAAACTGGGCAGCTTTTGCATCAGATATAGAAAATTTATATTTTCAATGTTTTCATATTGAGAATAATAATGCAAAACAGGTCGACTGTCGGGAAGTTTTAGATGTTTGTCAGTATCCGCGAGTAAAATTTGCACTTAGTAATATGGGTAATTATTGGGTATCTGTTAATAAAGAACAACGTAGTGTAATTAATGATTCAACAGCAAAAGGTATCTATTTGCGTTGGTAATCTTAAAATTAAACTGCCAATACTAAAAAAGCCATTTAAACCTAGTGAACTAATTATTATTTTCAATAAATTTCAATAAAAATGTTTATTGGAGAGGAAAAACAAAGGAATACAATGTTGAAAAAGGAGGTTGTTTTTCTTAGCATTGGAATTTTAGGCGCATTTATTTCTCTTATTGGCTTAACACAAAGCTTTGCAGCTATTTTTTATGTTATTGGCTCAACTCTACTACTTATTACAGCAATTTATTTTAAGTTATTTTATTTTATTGCGCTTGAAATTATTTTGGCGGCCGGGCACGGTGCAAAATTATTAGGTATAGGTTCTATTGTGCAAGCTGCTATACCTATCCTACTTTGTATTCAATTATTGGTATTTTATTTTTTAAGTGGACAATTAAGTAATATTTTATTAATTATAGGTATTGTTGGTATTGCTGCCCTATCTATTGGGTTATCCTATGAGGACCAACGAGTTTTTTTTCTTGGTAGTACAGCAATTGCAATTTTTGCCTATTCGTATTCATACAAAAAGCCACCTGCTCTAATATGGGCAATTATGAATACAATTTTTGCTTTAACAGCACTTATTAGAATTATTTTTTTTCATAATTAGTTAGGATAAAAAATGGCTAAAACAGCTTCTAAAATGGTACCCCTAGGCAGCACAGCGTCTGCATTTTGTTTACTAGATGTTATCAGCGGAAATAATGTCAGTTTAGGCCAACAAGAAGATATTAAATGTACGGTTATTATGTTTATATGTAATCACTGCCCCTATGTTAAACATCTTAATAGAGGCCTTGTTCAATTAACAAATTCCTATCAAGATAAGGTACGTTTTATTGCGATTAATTCTAATGATATTGATAGCTATCCTGATGATTCGCCAGAACATATGAAATTGACAGCCTTAAAGGAGGGCTATTCTTTTCCTTATCTTTTTGATGAAACTCAGGAAATTGCAAAAGCATATCAAGCTGCTTGTACCCCGGATTTCTTTGTTTATGATACAAATTTAAAGTTAGTTTATCGTGGTCAATTTGATGACTCACGCCCAGGAAATCAAATTCCTGTTACGGGTGAATCTTTACGTCAAGTTATTGACTGTCTTTTAACTGATCAACCTGTTACGGAAATCCAAAAACCTAGTTTAGGATGTAACATTAAATGGAAAAAGTAGACTTTAATTATAAGTTATCTTTTTATGTTCCAGAAAGTCATTTAGAGATAGTAAAAGAAGCTCTATTTGCCATAGGCGCAGGTTCCCAAGGTAATTATGACAAAACATGTTGGCAATGCTTAGGTCAGAGCCAATTTCGTCCTATAGGTAATGCGCATCCAAATATAGGGAAAACCTACACATTAAATTATGTCCCTGAATATAAAGTAGAAATGTTGTGTCATGCGACTATCATAGAAAAAGCTATTCTCATGCTACGTCACTATCATCCTTATGAAGTGCCTGCCTATGATGTTATACGTGTAGAAATTATTTGAACTTAGAAAATTGAATTATTTTAGCAATACTAATCAAAATTGTTTAGTTAGAACTGATAAAAACCTTGGGTTACAACTAAATTTTGTAACCCAGGTATTTAGATTATTTTGCTGAAACAACTTGTACTTGAACTTGAGCAGTGATATCGCTATGAACATGAATATCAATTACATAGTCGCCAACAGAATGAATTGGGCCTTCCGGTAAAGAAATTTCACGCTTACTAACTTCTACATCTTTAGCAACTAAAGCATCTCTGATTTCACTAGCACCAATGGAGCCATAAAGCTTACCTTCATCACTAGCTAAAGCAGAAATAACAATTGAAGTATCATTTAACTTAGCTGCACGTTGTTCAGCACGAGCCTGATCTTGCTGAGCTTTCTTTTCTAATTCAGCACGGCGTTTTTCAAAATATTCAATGTTTTTCTCTGTTGCAAAAACTGCTTTATTCAGTGGGATTAAATAGTTGCGGCCATAACCAGCTTTGACATCAACTCTATCACCTAGATTACCTAAGTTTCTTACCTTCTCTAATAAAATAACTTCCATCATTCACCTCTTAATTCTTGAATTTTCTACCTAAGGATAAATGTAACCTTAGATTAAATAAACTATCTAATGAGCCGAAAAACACATAGATTGGGAGCATTATATAAGGCACAATTATAAGCGGCACAAATAATAGAAAAATAGTTATTAAATCTCTTTTTCTAGCCATTATATTAAAAAATAAGCTAATCCCAGCAAACATTAGGTAAACCACTAACAGTGGTAGACAACTAATGGCAATAGGATTACCTTGATATACTCCAAAAACAGCAATAATCAGTAAAAATACACCGACACAACTTGCTCGAAACGCAAGCATTTCTTCTCTAAAACCACCGGGATAAAACAACAGCGATTGAATTCCTCGCGCTAGCATTAATGAACCTAGGGCGGAAAAAACTAGGCTTAATACTCTAATACCCAGTAAGGAATTAACGATCAAATTTGGATTAGTGTGCTGTTGGCTTTCTAAAAGCTGCACCAACATATGATTTGGATCTATTTCCTTTAACACAGTAAGTAATAAAGCATATTGTTCATTGGCATACGTTGGTAAAAGTCCATGAATCAAGCTAATAATTACTAATGCAGCAATTAAAATTCCAAATATTACTACTTTCCAATTTGCTGTTAATCTCAATATTAAGGCAGCACTAAAGCCTATAATAAATGTTATTATAGTCATAGAGAAAGCGTGCCCCAAATTAGCATTAAACTGATAAGAAATATAGCTTGCGATAATTCCACAAATAAATACCTTAGCGCCATCAACAAACCCCTTTCGTAAGGTAACCAAGGTTATCACTGCTAAGGATAACCAAGTAGTAAGAGGTGTTAAGGCCAATATTGCAGCTACAAAAAATGCACAAATCTCATTTTTTAGTAGATATTGACCCTGATTACGCAAAAAGGTATTCATAAATTTCTGTTATCGATGACTGTCACAATAAGGCAATAACCCTAAGAATCGAGCACGTTTAATCGCCTGTGCTAACTGCCGCTGAAAACGAGTGGGTACACCTGTAATTCGGCTTGGTACAATTTTTCCAGTTTCAGTAATATAATTTTTTAATAGATTAATATCTTTGTAATCGATTTCGCTTGAGCCTTCGGCATTGAAACGACACATTTTTTTACGACGGAAATAAGTTGACATTTCAATTCTCCTTAAGCTGCTCTGGTATCTTTTTCTTTATCTTTATCTTTTTTCATTAATGCAGATTCACCCGTTATCGCTTCCTTTTTAAGGATAATAAGATTACGAAGAATAGCATCATTAAATTTAAAAGCATTTTTTAATTCATCAATGGCAGCTTGATTACATTCAACATTCATTAAAATATAATGCGCTTTATGAACATCTTTAATTGAATAAGCTAATTGACGGCGGCCCCAATCTTCTCGACGATGAATAACACCATCTTGCTTGGTAATAATACCTTCGTAACGTTCAATCATACCTGGGACTTGTTCACTTTGATCGGGGTGAACGAGGAACACTATTTCATAATGTCTCATGAATTCTCCTTATGGATTAAAGCCTTCTTTCAAAAAATAAAGTAAGGCAAGGTTTTAAACTGGCCGATTTTAACTTATTTTTGGGCAGGGGGCAAACTTCATCACTGGTCAATTAAGAACGTCTATATTTGTAATTTTAGCAAATTTTTATTTCCTTTTAACTGTAAGGCTCTTTTTTTATTTAATTTAGATAACTTCATTTGAGGGCAAATCAATTAAAATATTCAACCACTTATAATTAAAACCATTTGAATTAATTATGTCTTATATAATTTTTTTTATGCAAAATATTTATAAAAAAAGCCAAATTGTTAATATTTTATTAATTTTCATCTTTTACGATTCAACTAATTTAATTGTTGTAAGTTTAATTTATTATGGCAAAAGGTAAAAAAAGAAAAACATTAAATGAACGAACTCGTATTATTAGAAATATTTTAACTAATCGCTTAGCGACACTAAAATCTTTAAAATTAACCACTAAAGATGATTCTATAAAGGCAATTGATTTGTTAGAAGGTAATATTAGTTATTCTTCTAGTGCCATTATTTCAGCTAATGATTTTTTATCCCCGGCGTCTAAATATAAGCAAGCTGTACCCAAAGGGTATCAAAAACTTTTAAAAAATTTACATGATTTACAAAAAGCAGCTGAAAATTCATCGCCCTTAAGGGAACCATTACTTCTACATGAAATACCCTTGTTTGAGAACACTCAGCTTATAAAATGGCACAAAGATGGGCGGACAAATCAGTTGAATCGCTTAGTCATTGCTATCAAGCACGTTGTTCATCAAGATACTAAGGGCTATATTAGGGCTGAGGATATACTTAAACATACTGAAAAAATTTGGTCCATTTCGGGTTTACCTTTTCCATCAAGTTCAAATAAAGATCCCTTTTTTAATTCTTATTGGCTACTTTTTAAGGAAGCAATAAAAAAATATGCTGAAATTGAGGGCTTTGCCTTTGATAAGTTAGATTTAAGTGGAAAAAAACTTGAGCAAATTCATTTATTACGTTTTAAAACACTCCTATCAGAAAAAAATCCCCAAAAGATAAACACTGAAAATAAAGATGCTGCTACACAACAAGAGCAAAAAACAATTAAGAAATCTCAATCAAATGATCTTGAACGCGTTACAGATTCCTTTGATGTCCTTGAGGAAGCTTGTCATGTTCGCTCTGATAAACAAGAATTTACCCAAAAGGCTTTGTCTTTATATTTAAGTCCGAACCAAGATGTGACATATCAATCAATACCTAATATTTTGGTAGGTCGTCTATTTATAGGATGTGGATTTGCTGGAATGACTTTGATGAGCACCGACCCAACTGTACCTGCAGTAGCTCGCTCAGCCTTTCAACAATTAAGAAACTACCTTGATAATCCAGTAGTTGATAAAGATCTTATACTCGATACGCTTCTCATTTCGGAATATAAAACGGGGCACTGGACTAAGGCTGATCATAGAGCAGAGCAAGAGCATCCTTTACTTGAAATTCCTGGTAATGCCAATGCAGGTGATTTCGTTCCAGAGTCACAAAGTATAAATCGTGACAAAAGAACAAATACTCGCCACTTATACTATAACAATACTGTAAATATGGCTTTAAAGGATACCCCTCCCCCTTTATTTGGTGTAAAGGTTGAAAAGCTTGAGAGAAAAACAAAACACCTAAAAGATTGGTGTGGTGAGGCTTTAGATTATAATTTTCGCGTTAAAGTTTCCATAACAATTAATGATAGTATTCACCATGCTTATATCTATGCTCAATTAATGGAATTTGCTTTAGGCATGGGGGAAGGACAAAATACTTCTTTTGAAGATGCCTGTCAGTACGAAATTCAACGAAATTCTTCAAAAAATTCTGGGATCAATAAAGACAAACTTGGTAAGGAATTCCTAGCACAATATTCTACTTATGATAAAAACCGAGGATTTACTCCTATTATTCATGGTAATGATTTTGATTTAAGTAATCAGGAAAGACAAACTGTTGCAGAGGTAAAGACAAGAAGAGTAGTAGTTATTGGTGGCGCTGGCGGTGCGGCCACAGCTTATCGCATCTCGGTACTTGGTACCGATAAGCTAGGGTATAGGTTACAAAATGATAACGGTGATTTTCTAGAAGATAGGCCTGGTATATCACTTAACCCTAATGTTAAAATTTTTGCACGCGGCACAGTAAGTTATAGAAATTTAGCTCGGCAGGCAACTGAATCATTTGAATACGCAAAAGGGAAAAATGCGCTCTATGAAGGTTATTTACTTATTGGTATCAAAGTTGAACAAGATGAAATCGTTTTACGTTTTCATAAACGAGAAGGTGCGGCAGAAATAAGTCAAGAGTTAGCAGCTGATTTACAAGGAAAAGGCCAAAACACTGAGATAGTAAAAGATAATGATAAATACTATCTTTTGAATTTACATACAGAACGCTGCGATCAATTGATTTCTGGTATGGGACAAGATGCAAGTAAAATTCGCTCACTGGTACTTACTGAAATAGAAGAAAATGAGTTAAAAATTGTTCGGGGACGCGATGGACATTTCGTATGTTTAAGTACGATATGTGAAAGTATTCGTTTCCATGGCGCGATGGCCGGTAACATAAGCCGTAAATTTACGGAAGAACTAACTGATAGCCTGCGTAAAAGCAAACTTCCTCGAAATGGTAATGATCAAAATATTATGCCTTGTGTTTTAGGAAAATTATTTTCATTTTTTTCCTCTAGGCCAAATCAACCACGTCGTGTAAGCTTTAATGTTAATACTTGCCATCTTTCCCGAGGTGACCTCCGTGAGCAGCCAACGGAATTTCAGCTTTTCTTAGAAGCTGCTGGTCTTAAAAACAAGGAAATAAAAGCATTTGTAAATTATTTATTAGAGCAACGTACTGAGGATAAGTCAGGCGCAGGTATATCTAAAACAAATTTATGCAATTATATTAAGGATAAGGGCCTCTCTAATAGGTTGGAAGTTGTCTCTGCTTGTAATCTAATTGCTGTTAAAGACTTAGGGCTAGCTAATACTGTGAGAAGAGACTTTAATTAACACTACAAAAAATTGATTTATTTTTTAAAACAGAATACTGTAAGCTCAATAAGATATAATGCTGCAATAAGATGCTTTTTGCAGTAGAATTTGATTTAATACGTAAGTATGTATTTATAGTATTCACTGGCTAGGAAGTAGAAATGAGTGGATTATTTTCATCAATAAGTTGTTTCTTTAATAAGCAGGTTACTTTTCCCCAATTAAAGGCTGCTGTTATATCGGGAGATGTGAATTTTGTAAAGTTTTACTTATCTCAACCTAAATGTCCTTTATCAAATCCTATGGAAGATACAGGTTATCCAGATGAAGATGGCTATAACTCTACAGTTGTTAATAGTTTATTGTATGAAGCAATCCCACATCCAGAAGTCTTAAAAATACTACTTAATGATGGTCGCTTTGATCCGAATGAAAATAACAAAGATGCTTTCTATCGTTGTTTATACGAAGGTTCAATTGAATGTCTACAACTTTTTTATAATAATAAGCGTTTTTCTTTTCCACAAGATACTTTAGTTAAGGCAGCAGAAGTTGGTGGCAAAGATTTGATTAAATTTTTATTAAAATTGGATACATTAGAAAATTACCAGCTCTTCTCTGAAGATACAAAAGTAGAAGCACGAAATATTGCCGGGTTACATTCAGACACAGATATTATGGACATGATAGAAAAGCATTATCAACATGCATCCTATTATTATCCTTCGCATCCTTAATAACTAACTATTAAAAATTATTAAGTAATTTAACGAATACTTTGATTGCTTTCCCAAGCCATTATTTGAGATCACCTTTTATTTTAATAAATTTAAGTGAACGGATGATGGCTTTATTAGGATATTACTCAAACAATGTAAATTACGTGCATTAAAGCATATTGCTTTTGCCCATCCTATACGTTATAACCTGTTAAAAAAGAGATTTATATGGATATCATTACAGTAGACTTTGAAGAAACGTTAGTGATTAATGTAAAAAATAATAATATCTTACTGGTGGCGTTTAAAACCCTGGAGCATGGCAATATCAAATTTGGTGTTGAAGCACCCCGCTCAGTAAAAATTCATCGAGAAGAGATTTATCAAGCTATTCAATCAAAAGAGAAACAAAGTGAAGTTACCTAACTTTACAGCTTTCAAACATCCCGATAGAGCCTGCTCGATTATAACAAGCTTATTAATAGCGATACTTTCCAGCCTTGCTTTTTACGTTAATTCTCATTATTACCACTATATAGGTAACAACTATTTTCCACCCTTCGCTTTATGGGCCGGCATTAGTTTGTGTCTGATTTTAATTGGCCTAAGATTACAATTTAGCCTTAATGATTATTTTATTGAAATTACCTATGCCTTTGCTGGTCTTTATTTCTCTATGTTATTTATTGCTTTAGCAACAAATGCCGCACAATACAGTCCTTTTCCACCTATTGATAAATATATAGTTGCTTTAGAGTCTAAATTCTACATTGATTTACCTGCTTTAATGGCTTGGACTAATCAATATCCTAATTTTAAATTAATACTGGGCTTAGCTTATGATAGCTTGGCTTGGCAAATGGGATTTCTACCGTTGTTAGTCGCATTATTAGGTCAATTTTCTAAAGTTTGGGAATATTTTTGTTTATTATTAATTTCGGCAATGATTGGCTTTACTTTTTACTATTTTTTTCCAACTACCGCACCAGCTAGTATCTTAAAAAGTCCTTTTTTCTTACCAGAGCAATATATTACTGGCATAAAATTTACGCAAATTCATCACCATCAACAACCGACTTCACTTGAAGGTGGTATGATTGCTCTACCCTCTTTTCATTTTATTTGGGCTTGGTTATGCTTATATGTTGTTAGAGGTTTTAAACCATTATTTATACTAATATTAATTATTAATTTTTTTCTTGCTTTATCTTGTATTTTATTAGGTTGGCATTATCCTTTAGATTTAGTTGGGAGTATTATTGTGCTACTTATTACCCACTTTATTTATAATTATCTTAAAGAGAAAAATGATAGCGTTTCTCACTAAGTTTCAGACAAGACACAAGTTCATTCGGCAAAGTAATGTACAAACAAGTACTGTACTTCCTGAGTGAGCTCTTAACGAAGTATGAAGCTTAGTGCGAATGCCAGACCTTAGCCGATCTTGACAGGAATTCCAGAAGGAAAATGAATTTCAGTTTGAATTACTTTATTATTTTTATCTCGTATATTGTTTTTTGTTGCCAACAAGCTAGCCACTAATTTACTTAAATTCGTACCTTGCTGCTCTACTAAAAGTGGATGTGCTTCAAGAAAGATTGCACCATTAGCATAACCTAATTTAACGGGTTCATTAATAACTCGCACAGAAGTGCCTACTTTTACGTAGTCAAATAAAGATTCAATATCTTCTGGCATCATACGAATACATCCAGCACTTACACGTGAGCCAACGATATCACGACGATTAGTACCATGAATTAAGTAAGTTGGCCAACCCAATCTTAAAACATGCCTACCAAGAGGGTTTCCTTCACCTGGAGGAAACTCTTGAGGAATAGGAGTACCATGTCGGGCAGCCTCCGCTCTTACATTAGCAGTAGGCCGCCAGTGAGGATCACGTTCCTTTGCAATAATTTTGGTAACGCCAATAGGCGTTTTCCAACCTTCCCGCCCAATACCTACTGGCATTGTGATAACAATGTTATCGCCTGGTACATAATAGTAAAGTCTAAATTCAGCTAAATTAATAACTAAACCTTGGTGTGGCCCAGGCGGTAAAATATATTGTGAAGGAATAATAACTTGAGTTTGAGGGTAGAGAGGCCGTAATGGATCAAGTTTAGGATTAGCTTGTACCATCTCATGATAGCCAATATCGTAACGTATTCCCACATCACTTAACGTTTCTCCGGCTTGTACAGTGGCATATTGTACTTTGCCAATTAAATCACTACGTTCTGAAAAAACCCAAGTCGACGCGTAATTGGTAGAGGTAATTATTAAAAACAACAAGCAGATTAGATATTTGATGAGTATCATTGCAGCTGCTCTCTTTGTCATAGTTCTAACCTGAATACTGGAAAAGTTCCAGCATTCAGATTTCCAAACTACTTTTAACTTGAACTTTCACTAAATTGCTTATCCAGCTTAAAACGCTGACCATATTGATTTTCTAATTTAGCAAATAATTCATTTAATTTATCATGACCAAAGTGCTTAGCATAATTCATTGGTCCACCACGGAAAGGAGCAAACCCTGCTGCAAAGATCATTGCGCCATCTAAAAGGTCACTATCCGCTACGACGCCTTCTCTTAGACAAGCAGCTGACTCATTTACCATTCGTAAAATTAAACGGTTAGCAATTTCAGGATAAGATTTATCAGTTTGTGGCTTTTTCTTAATTGGTTTACCATCTTTATATTTATAAAAGCCTTCCCCTGTCTTACGACCAAGTTTACCGGCTTTAACCATATCACGTAATTTTTGCGGAACACTACCACCGTAATATTTAGTTAAATTCTCAGCAACCGCTAAGCATACATCCATACCGACTGTATCTGCTAATTCAACAGGCCCCATAAACATACCAAATTCTTTTGCTGCTTCATCAATAGTTTCACCTGCGTAACCTTCTTCAAGTAATTGCACGCATTCCATTAAATAAGGCATGAGAACTCGATTCACTAAAAAGCCCGGACTTGATTTTACAGGCAATGGCAGACGGCTAATTTGATTGACAAAAGCACAAGCCTTGTCGCGAATATCACTTGCTGTTTTATTACTACTAACTACTTCAACTAACTCCATTTTGGCAACAGGGTTAAAATAATGAATACCAACCAAACGACTTGGATTGGTCATCACTTGGCTAATTTCATCTAAAGGAATGCTTGAAGTATTTGTTGCTATGATAGCATCTGCTTTTGCCTTTTCTTCTACCTGCTTCATAATAGTCTGTTTGACTTCTAAATTCTCAAATACAGCTTCAATAATGACATCAGCACCCGCTACACCAAAACCTTCTGGATCAGCGATTAACCTATCCATTGCTGCTTGCACTAAGCGCGGCTGCTTTAACTTCTTTTTATATAACGAATAAGCGCGTGCTTTCGCTGCCCCAATTTGAGTATAAGATTTATCTTGTAAAGTAACTCTAAGTCCACGCAATGCACACCAAGCTGCAATATCACCACCCATGACACCTGCACCAATCACATGCACATGCTCTGCTTTAAATTCACTAGCCTTGGCAAAACTCTTCATACGCTCTCTTAGTAAAAACGCACGAATTAAATTTTTAGCGGTTTCATTTCGCGTAACCAGCTGTTCGACTGAATCTATTTCCTTTAAATAAGCTCGCTCACCATATCCTCCTTCCTTTTCCCATAAATCAATTACGGCATAGGGGGCAGGATAATGCTGTTTTCGAACTCGCTTTGCTACATTATAACGAATGATTGGCGCAACAATAGGCCGAACCCAAGCAAAATTAGTAAAAGATTGCATAAACGTGGGTTGATGTTTTTTAGGTTTATTTTTAATAAAATAAACAGCAGCACGCTTTAACTGACGTAGAGGAACAACATCATCCACAAAACCCATTGCTTTCGCTTTATAAGCTGCAATAGGTGCACCGGTTAAAATAACTTTGGTTAATGCGTCAAAGCCACCAATTAATTGGACTAAGCGAACTGTTCCTCCCCAACCAGGATGAATGCCTAATAATATTTCAGGCAACCCTAGGCGAGTATCAGGTTCATCAGAAGCTATACGATAATCGCAAGCCAATGCTAGCTCTAGGCCACCTCCCATACAAAACCCATCAATCATAGCGACAGTAGGTATTTTTAAGCCCTCTAAACGAGCAAAAACAGTTTGCCCTTTTCTCAAAAAATCAACTGCTTCATCAGGAGTTTGAAATTTAGAAAAGGCATTAATGTCAGCGCCAGCAATAAAGCCTTTATCTTTGGTTGAATAAATAACTAAACCCTGGGCTGAAGGTTGGTTAACAACTTCTTGTAAAATACTATTTAATTCATCTAAAACTTCTGAGTTGATAGAATTTAACGCTGTATCAGCACGATTAAGACCTAACCAAATAATATTATCTGCGTCAGTTTCAAATTCCCAATGTTTGTAATTATTCATTATCCTTTCACCCCAGTCACTCTTTCTAAATACATTGCGCCGCCCTGGCCACCGCCAATGCAAATTGCAGCCATACCATGCGTACCATTTGTTTGTTGTAAGGATTGTAATGTGTGTAAAACAATTCTTGCACCACTTGCACCAATTGGATGACCCACAGCAATTGCCCCACCATCTTTATTTACTTTATCGATAGATGGCGCACCTAATGCCTGTTTTAAGCCCAGCTGCGTACGGCAATAATCTTCATCATCCCAAGCTCTCAAACAACCTAGAACTTGAGCTGCAAATGCTTCATTAATTTCCCAACAGTCTAAATCCGCAGGCTTTAAATTATGGCGCTCTAAAATAGGTGTCGCTGCATGGACAGGCCCTAATCCCATGTGAGCTGGATCTAAAGCAGCCCAGTGAACATCAACAATACGACCAAGTACAGGTAAATCATATTTTTTAACTGCATCAGCACTCGCTAAAAGTAATAAACAAGCCCCATCTGTTACTTGAGAACTGTTACCTGGGGTTACCATACCGTATTTCTTATCAAAGAAAGGTTTAAGCGTTGCAAGCTTCTCTGGCGTTGAATCTTTTCTTAAGCCAGTATCTTCAGTATAGACTTGCCCTTTATTATCAATAATTGGCGTAATCTCAGTCATCCTTCCCTCATCATAAGCACGTGCTAAACGCTGATGACTTTCATAGGCAAATGCATCCATTTGCTCACGAGTAATATTAAAACGATAAGCAACCTTTTCAGCAGTTTGGCCCATATTTAAACCAACTATTGGATCGGTCAAGCCACGCATAAGAGCAATAACAGGTGCTAAGTAGCCAGGTTTAAACTGCATAATTAGCCGTGCACGCTGTCCCGCACTTTTAGCGCCCATCCAATTAGCTAACCAACCAGCCATTTTTTGATTAAATAGCAAAGGAGCATGACTCATCGCTTCCGTACCCCCCGCTAAAACTAAATCACTTCGACCTGAAGCAATTTGTAAGGCAGCATTATCTAATGCTTGCATACCAGAAGCACAATTACGCATGACAGTAAAAGCAGGCATACGTTCACCGCAGCCTAAGCGTAAAGAGATTACACGTGCAATATTAGCTTCATCGGGACCTGGCATTGCAGCGCCAATAATAACTTCATCTAGATCAGTAGGAGAAAAAGGCTGACGGCTTAACAGAGACATACCTGCGGCAACAGCTAGGTCCGAGCCGCTAAAGGGTCCGATATTTTTAGCCTTAAGAAAAGGGGTACGATTCCCATCAACAACATATACTTCTCTACCATCTAAATACGATTTGTGTTTCATTAATCCTCCTATCATTCATCCTGCGCCACAAAGTAATAACCAGTCATTCAGTTTATAAAGATGTACCCTAAGCTAATTTTTTAATATCAGGAGTTTACACTAAATTTTATTAAAATCAGAATGAAATGGATTCTTAAGATCAATCGTTTGTTAAGCCAAAGCTCAATATACACAAAATTAATATGACGCTGAGTTTCACTAATTCATTACTATATATGAAAGATAGCAGTTAATTAAATAATATGTAAATGCCACTTAATCATTAAAATAATATTTTTTATCATGAATTTTATACCTGCGATTGACGTAAGCAAAATAACTGATATACTCGCCGCATTACCTGGAGAGATGGCCGAGTGGTCGAAGGCGCTCCCCTGCTAAGGGAGTATGGGAGAAATCCCATCGAGGGTTCGAATCCCTCTCTCTCCGCCAGTCGTTTACGCGCCCGTAGCTCAGTTGGATAGAGTATCTGGCTACGAACCAGGAGGTCGGAGGTTCGAATCCTTCCGGGCGCGCCATTTTCTTATATATATCAATGGCTTATATCTCACGTAATTTTATCGACGAGCTGGTTATGTAGCAAATTTGTAACAATTTTTGGTCCTATACCATACAACAGGGTCTTCCCCAATTACAGTGCGCATTAATCAAACACATCAGACTTCGAACTTATACGGTAATTTTCAAAATTTTAAAGTATAAGCAGGTTTTTGGATAAATTGGATTTCCCAAATGTTGGCTAATCGGCACAACCTACGCTTACAAAGTAAATATCATGGACTTCGACATGAGTATGCCCAAAAAAATATCTGATTACCAAGCACTATAAGCCAAATGGCCATGGCCTACTATGTTCCATTTAAGGAGGTAAGCCTTATAAAGAACTTAACTCTCTTGAAAAAAAATTGAGATAGAATTGCTCGTGAAAAGGATTAGCTAAGAGCTAAGGCACTCGAGGTTGAGTATTACTAAAATTTATTGTGGTTAAATAATAAATTTTAATAGATTTTTATTCATTAACTTTGCTAAGCTTGTTAATGTTTATGATATCAAATAGCTCATATTTTCTTCTGTATTAGTTCTCATTTAATACCTAGTAATATTTCAAAACAAAATGGAAAAATATTACTTAAATAGAACCTGTATTATGTTAAACAAATTATCAGGTGACTTAATGAAAGTTGGGACTTCATCAATCAAATTTAAATAATCATCTTCCCTGTTAAAGATATAAGGATTCTCATAGCCTTCTATATTGGCAACTGCTTGAGCCCATTGTATTTCTATATCATTAGGTGGAAATTGTTTATCCCAATTTAAAAATAATAGACGTTGTGCTTCACTTAACCGAATATTATATTTATGCGACATAAATAAATTTGCTCTTGCCACAATCCCTTTAGCATAGTCAGCTGGCTCAACGCGCTTAGTAACCGGATCAATTGTAATAGGACACCCATAAAAAGTCGTATGAATATCTAATATACTATAGCGATAATTTGAGCGAGCTTGGTTAACTAAACCTACTGCAGGCCATAGATTATAAAGCTCAGCTTCAGCTTGTCTAAACTTAGGATCAATACGCTCGCAGCAAGCGCGGCCTCTATATCGTTTACCGTTTTGCTTCTGACAAAGTAGTTCACGCCAACAAGCAAACTGATTACCAAAATTCTCAGCAGGCATCATATGTTCCCATTCAATTCGGTGTGCTCGCTTAAATTTAGCTGCTGATTGCATATTGCAACTTTTTAAATCAACTTGCAGGCGTTCGTCAAAACGGCAATGACAATAGAGTGTTTCCCGATGAAATGCAAAAAGTACTCGAGCGCTCCTTTTAGCTTGCCCAAAGTTTTTTATAAGCTGACTGACAACTACAGCTGAAAAGAGTAAAAGACATATAATGCTACATATTTTGCGCAGTAATGTCATAAGTATATTTTTAAATATTTTAAAATTTAGTGTAGCAAGGCCTTTATAATTATGCAGCTAAATAGAATAGAATTACGAGTGATTTATAAGTTAGATAAATAGTAGTTTTACTATTTTCAGCACCATTATAGCACAAATTGGGATTGTTTTTCTTTAAAAATTAGTTTAATTATTAAAATAAAGGAGTTTTTATAAAGATAAAAATAATTTGAACATAATATTGACATACTTAATTACCTTATTTTACAATTGAACGTTAATTAGACAAAATTTTCTAAAAGTAGGTTTATATCATCATGGAAATTACATCTTAAGTACGCCCAATCTATAGGGCAAAGCGAACGAAGTCATTTTTGACTTTTTTGTTTTTTTTATGTCCTAACAGACATACTTAAGAGTAAATCATGAACCATAAATCAATTCTATCTAAAGACCTACGCCTTATTTATTCTCAAACCAATTTTAAAGCCAATGATTTACCAAATCACTTAGGCTCCTTTATATGGTATTTTTTAAAGCCGTATCGAGCTGTCGTTTTTTTGTTTATCCTGCTTGCTGTACTTGCTGGCTTGTGGGGGCCATTTAACAGTTTATTGGTGAAATCTTTCATTAATACCCTAACAGCGAAAACAAACCAGCATATGTCTGCCTTGTATTGGATAGCCAGCTTGTTGGTATTGAACTTTATTATTTTTGATAATATCACTTGGCGAACGCTTGAGTTTTTAAATTATAAATATGAAGCGGTTATCAAAAATAAAATTATTAGCCAAACGTTTGAATATGTATTAGCCGCAAGCTCGCAGTTTTTTCAGGATAATTTATCGGGACGCATTGCTGATCAAATCACAACCCTTGCTGATAATATTGAAATTATTCTTCATCGCGTATCGATGGATTTTTTGCGCGGCTCATCTCTGCTAGTTGTCTCCTTTATTACAGCTTATTCTGTTAATGTTTTATTCTTTTATATTTTATTACTTTGGTTTGTTGCGTTTGGATTGTTTAGCATCTGGATGTCTAAGCGTTTAGTGCAGATGTCTGATGATCATGCTAGTTCAGAATCGCAGTTATCTGGCCAATTAGTAGATAGTCTTTCTAATCAAGCGAATATTCGCCTTTTTGCACAAAAAGGTTATGAACTAAATAGAATGAATCAGTTCTTTCATTTAGTGCAAAAGGCGTTTCAACGAAAAGAGCTCTTTATTATTTTGTTATGTTGTGGTCAAGGTGGAATGATTGCAGTGATGATGGGGTTGGCTTCCTTTACTCTAATTCATTTGTATGGCAAAGGGCTGATTAGTATTGGTGACTTTGCATTAATCCTTGGTATTTCAATGGAGCTAGGGCATATGATGTGGTACACCATGTCCCAAGTGGACCAACTTAACCAAGCTTTAGGAAAGGCAAGACAAAGTTTAAACGCATTGATTGTAGCGCATGATATTTCAGATAAAAATAAAGAGACTTCATTAGAAATTACGCAAGGAAAAATTGTATTTTCTAATGTTAAATTTCATTACCCAGATGGACATTGTCTTTTCCAAAATAAATCAGTCACCATTCTGCCTGGCCAAAAAGTGGGTTTAGTAGGTTTTTCAGGAAGTGGCAAATCAACTTTTGTAAATCTCATTTTAAGGCTCTACGATGTTGTAGATGGCCAAATTTTAATTGATGGTCAAGATATAGCTACTGTTACTCAAGAGAGCTTAAGACGTGCTATTGCCATGATTCCGCAAGACCCAACCCTATTTCATCGCAGTCTTATGGATAATATCCGTTATAGCAAGTCAGATGCTACTGATGAAGAAGTCATTTATGCCGCTAAAAAAGCACATGCTCATGAGTTTATACATCTCTTATCAGAAGGCTATGAAGCCTTAGTTGGCGAGCGTGGAGTTAAGCTTTCAGGTGGCCAGCGTCAACGTATTGCAATTGCACGCGCTATCTTAAAAAATGCACCTATTTTAATACTTGATGAGGCAACTTCCCAGCTCGATTCCATCACGGAAGCAACTATTCAGGAGAGTCTCTGGGAACTTATGCAAGGAAAAACAACGTTAGTTATTGCACATCGTTTATCGACACTTTTACAGATGGACCGAATATTGGTTTTTGATAAAGGACACATTATTGAAGATGGCGCACATCATGTATTGCTTAAGAAAGGTGGCTTATATAAAACCCTCTGGGATGCTCAGGTAGGTGGATTTTTACCAGATAAGCAAAATGAGGAGCGCCAAAAAAACTTGGCTAATGAGGTAGTTTATGAATAAGCATATTCAAGAAGGAGACTAAGTTATGTCAGCTAAGCATGAGCAACGACGCATCGAAGTAGTACCTTATAATACTAATTGGCCTATAGAGTTTGCAGAAGAAGCAGGGAAAATTAAAGAAGCGTTAGGTAATAATTGTATCGAGATTCATCATATCGGTTCAACATCTGTACCGGATTTAGCTGCAAAACCAGTCATTGATATGATCCCTGTGGTTTTAGATATTACCAAGGTAGAAAATGCCAATACTGCCATGCAAACGCTTGGCTATGAAGCAAAAGGAGAATATGGAATGCCCTTTCGCCGCTATTTCCAAAAAGGGAGTAATCAACGAACACATCATGTTCATGTTTATGAACTGGGCAATTCTGAAATTGATCGGCATTTAAAATTTAGAGATTGGCTGAGAGCGCATCCAAAAGATAAAGAGGCTTATGCGCGCTTAAAAGAAACGTTGGCGCATCAACATCCTTACGATATTAACACCTATTGTTTGGGAAAAGAGAGCTTTATTGCAGCCACTGATAAAAAAGCAGGATTTAATGGATTAAGAATAGTTAAAGCTCTAACGCCTCGTGAATGGGATAAGGTACGCTATTTCAGGCAATTTTATTTTTTTGATGCAGCTGGGCTTTCAGATCCCTACCTTTGGACTTTTGATCATCACGCTCATGCTCATTTTGTTTTATTTCATGGTAGTGACATCATTGGTTATACTCACTTGCAACTTTGGCCTTATAACAGAGCAGCATTAAGGATCATTGTTATTGATGAGCCTAAAAGAAGCTGTCAATACGGTAGCCAATTTTTGGCTTTATGCGAAAAGTGGCTCAAAAGCCAAAACTATTCTAGCTTGCATGTTGAATCCTCACCTGCTGCGCTAAGATTTTATAGAAATAATGGTTATATTAATATGCCGTTTAATGATCCGGATGGCCATAAAGGGGACGTTCGAGATATTGCAGTAGGAAAAATATTATGATGCTTACCAACCTAATAACCACATTTTAAATTCTAATCAAAGCAGGATTGACTTCATGACACAATTATATTTTATAGGTGGTGCTAGTGGCAGTGGTAAGACAGCTGTAATACCCAATTTAAAAGAACTATTAGGCGATAATATTGCCGTTTATGATTTTGATGATATTGGTGTTCCTGAGAATGCCGATAAAAAATGGCGTCAGGAATCCACTGAACAATGGATTAAAAAATTACTAAACGAAGGCAAAGACGCTTGTTTATTGGGACAAATCGTTTTAGGTGAAATCCTAAGCAGCCCTTCTGCCAGGCAAATTAACAGAATTAACTTTTGTCTTTTAGATGTTAATGACTTTGAGCGTATCCAGCGTCTTAGAAAGCGCAACACCTATGGCGCAGATCAAAATATGCTTAACTGGTCTGCGTGGCTTCGTATGCATCATCAAGATCCAAAATGGGCTGTTAATGTTATTCAAGAAGCTGCAGCAAGTATTATGGATTTTAGGCGATTTAACCAATTAGCAAATTATAATGATTTAGCTAATATTCTGATTCTTGATACCACAGATCTCGCTTTAAAAGAAGTTGCTTGGAAGATAGCAGACTGGATAAGGAATACCGCAGTAATTTAGAGGGCCGTAAATGAACCAATCAGTAAATACTTACCTAAATCTATGTACACAAGTATATGATTTGAGTAAACCAAATCCACCCAAAGAAGCTTATGATTTCTATTTAAGTTATGTTAAAGAAGCTAATGGCACCGTTTTAGAACCTATGTGTGGCTCTGGACGATTTCTGCTACCTATGCTAGCCGACGGATTTACTATTGAAGGTTTCGATGCAAGTCCTAGTATGTTAAATGCATTGATAGCAAAAGCCAGTGCAAGAAAAATTAAGCCTGTTATTTGGCAAGGTTTGATTGAAAATCTTAATCAACCTAAAACATATCAACTAATTTTTATTCCAAGTGGCTCGTTTGGCTTAATAACAAATTGGGAAACAATCAAAATTGCCTTAACAGCAATTTATAGGCATTTAGCGCCAGATGGATTTTTTATATTTGAAACAGAAACCTCTGCTGCATTACCAAAAGAATTAGGGCTTTGGCGTGGTTCCAAATGGCGCTTAGACGATAATAAATTTATTTTATTAAGTCAGTTAGCCATGCTTGAAGACGATATTTGTTACTCAATTGGTAAATATGAACTCATTCATGGTCACTCTATTATGCAAACTGAAATCGAAGAATACAAAATTCGTCTTTATAATGACGCTACCTTTTTACTTGACCTACTTAAAGCAGTTGGTTTTAAGCAAATTCAATTAATTAAAGCCTTTGACCGCTCCCAATCTCCCAGTACAAATGATGAAAGTATCATTTATGAATGTAGAAAATAATTGAGGCTACAAATGAAAACACAGTTTATACCACAGGACTATCAGCACACCTCACCAGCAGGTGCAGAAGTACGTTTATTGATGAATAATCATCTAGGTGGCATGGCGCATTGTACTTTAAGAGCTGGAACTATTTCAAAAGTAGTCCGCCACAAAACTGTTACTGAATTTTGGCATATTCTATCTGGCAAAGGCGCAATTTGGCGAAAGAATAGCGAGGAAGAGAAAATTACACCCTTATCAGCAGGAATTAGTATCGATATACCTTTAGGGACAAGCTTTCAATATCGAAGTGATGAAGATGATCTCGTATTTATTTGTATCACCATGCCGCCCTGGCCAGGCAGTGATGAAGTTAATTATATTTCTCCTGGCGCTTGGTAATTTACCGTAGGAGCCTGCCATTTCTTCATAAATGTTGGGCCATGTGGTCCAACCTACACTTGTTTAAAATTTAATTAATGCTTACAAGTATTAGCAGCCTTTATATTATTTTCTTGATCTTTTATTATTGCGTCTAATGCCTTGTCTGAAGAAGTTTGTAGTCCTAATGGCCCTAATAGCTTTGTTGCATGTCCCTGCCCAGTTTTAATAACTGCATATTCTTCTGTGAGTCCTTTTTTAGGATCACCCTCCTTATATTTTAATTTATCGACAATTTTTTTTAGGTCCTCTGTGCTAGTAGCCTTATTAATTTCGGATTTAAAATTTAAAAGAATCTGGGTTTTTAAATGATCCCCCTTTAAAGTGTGAAGCTGCTCTTTCATACCACGGTAACTTGCTGCAAAGGTATGATTTCTGCTTTTGTTTGAGTCATGGACTTCGTATTCGTAATGAATATCTGAGGAAGCTTTCTTCTGTAGGGGAGCTTCTATCTTTTCCTGTGTTGACCTTCCACGGTTTACAGGTAGCGCAGTAGAAGTTACATGCTCTGGTGGTAGCTGCTTTATCATTACAGGTAGTACAGTAGAAGTTACATGCTCTGGTGGTAGCTGCTTTATCATTACAGGTAGTGCAGTAGAAGTTACATGCTCTGATGGTAGCTGCTTTATCATTACAGGCAGCGCAGGATCAGATCTTCCTATTATCCCCTTCTCTTCATTCGGACAATCTCTAGCCAATTTGCCAAAAATACCATTATTTTTATCTCTCGAACATTGAACAGCCTCCCTTTTTTTAATATCCCATTTTAATTCCGGGTAAATCATGTTTTCTAAACTGTAGGAGGGGTTTCCTGTTGCTAACTTATCTTTTAAAGCACGAATGTGCTCAAGAGTAAGATTATCTTTTGTTATTGCAAGTACACCTTTAGGTGGTTTCGGATCGTTATAATCAAAATCCTGCCAACCCGTTTCGGTTAACCACAAACGTTTAGGATTTTGTGGTTCCCACTTATTAGGAGCGGTACCATTATACCTTCTGGATTCAATAGTTATGACACCCTCTTGGTTACTCTCGCGAAGTAGCCAGAAAAGACGGTTGTCAAATTTAGAGATTAATTTCTGAGCATTCTCTACAATCAAATTTTGAGCTGCTCTTGAATCTTTTATAGGATAGATGTCAAAACTAATTTCTTGCTCTGTTTTTTCGGTTTTAAACTGCATCTTTCTCGGCTATACCAACTGTATTTACTTAATTCTAGGTCAATTATTCACCAATTTGTATGTTTTTTTTATAAGTTTTAATGAAAATAGTATGTTTACAATAAAAAAATTAGCTCGGGTAGCCTTGGTAAAACCGTGCATAATCCTAAAGTTTAACAAATATAATGGTTAGGCAGTAAAAGATTAAATGTTAAAATCATGAATTTACATTAAATTGTAATTGTATATCTTAGATTGTTTAGTGAGAAAAGATATTTTAGTTAGGCTAAATTAGCTGTTTTTTTGTAAGATGTTGGGCCATTTAGCCCAATTTACGCTTGTATGTTAAATTAATATTGCAAAGATATTGCAGTTTCATTATCCAAAGCATGTTCATTAGCAAAAGTAGTAATCTTTTCTAACAGCTGTTGTTTGAGCGATTCAGGGGCAAAGCTGTGTTCAATAGCGCGTTGAGTGATTTTAAGTAAATCTTTAGGTTTAAGATTTAATAAATTTTTAACATAGTCATATTCATACTGTAAATTTGTACCAAAAAATGGTGGATCATCTGTGCTCAGCGAATAACTAACATTTGCTTCATGAATAATAGTTAATGGATGCTCTAAATCTTTATGTTCATGAGGATAAGATGCCCGCGTTTGTAATTTATGATTACTTGTTGGACATACTTCCAGGTGGATGTTTCGTTCTTTTAATATTTGCAATAAATTTTCATCAAAAGCTGCATGAATCCCATGCCCAATCCGTTGCACACCTAATAATTCAATAGCTTGTAATACATTATCTGAATTGGTAAGCTCACCCGCATGAGCAGTTAGTTTTAATCCTGCTTCTTTTGCTTTTTTAAAAGCATTGACAAATAATTCTGGATGAAAATTAATTTCATCGCCTGCTAGACCAATACCACAGACATAATCATGTTTATTTTGAATAATCTGATCAACGAGTTCTTCACATGCTTTTTGGCCAAGATGTCTTACTAATACCACAATAATGCGTGATTCTATTCCAAACTCTTGCTGCGCTTTTTTTATTCCCTCTTCCACCGCATTAATTGTTTCTATATAGGGAACTTTAAACCGCGATAAATGATCAGGAGAAACAGTTAGCTCTGTATAAATAGAGCCTTGCGCATGACTAAGTTTTAAATATTCATAAGTTATTTGTGTCAGTGCTTGTTTACTATTAACTACGCTACTGATTTCATCATATTGCTGTAGAAATTCTGGGAAATTTGTCCATGTAAAACCTTTACCATCCTCTGAAAATAGTGAAGGTGATAAGGAAACCTTGTAATCTTCACTCATTTTCTTTACTAACCCAGGTGGCATTGTTCCTTCAAGATGAACATGCAATTCAGCTTTTGGCAGTAATTTCATTAAGTCTATTTTTTGTGGTTGAGTATTTGCAAAAAAGCGAGGAGATTTAGCTCCATATTTATACATACTGACTCTCTATTTATTATAAAATTAACCCGAGAATATAAATTGTGAGTAATAAGTTTGCAACTCAGTTAAAGAAAAATATCTCGCTAATTTATTGCAGTGATATTGCATAGAAATAACTGTAATCATTTAAGATAAACTTTATTAATATTAATAATTGAGTGCAGTTAAGCAAAGCGTCCTCAGTGCTGCTCTTATAATCTTTAATCAATTGATTATTTAATATTTTTCTTACCTATGAATAGGCCGTGATACAAGGAAAATTAAGGTACTTCCATTATATTTTCTGCTTTATTTTTGTCTATAATTAGGACAAGGCTTTGTCCAATAGAGTACTAATATGAAAAAAGTAGCTGCTACATTTGTTCTCTATTTCTCCTGGATAATAATTTCTTCAAGCACAACTGCCTACGACACTTATGAGAATGCTAGGTTTAATTATCAAATAAGTTACCCTTTATTCTTAAAACCTCAAGGTGAATCCCAAAATGGTGACGGTCAAGGATTTATTGGAAAAAATGCAACCCTGTCAGTGTATGGTTCTTTTTTCCCAAATATTGAATCACAAAAAGATGAAAAGAATTACAAAATCCAGGATGAGTTTAATTATGAAAAAATAGGTATTAAACAAAAGGGATTTACGCTAGATTTTTGGCTTTTAAAGAAAGATTTTTATGTCATTTCAGCGTTCAATAGCACTACCATTGTGTATATGAAAAAGATATTTGCTAAACCTTGTGGTGTACATGCTTATTTTTGGCTTTATTATCCGAAGGAAGCAGAAAAACAATGGATTCCTATTGTAACGATAATTAGCAAATCATTTCAATTTAGTACGCATAAATGTCAAGGCGATTATAAAATACCTAATTAATAGCTTAATATGCACATCGAAGCGATTTTGTGTCATGACTGATAGTCTCTTTACAGTATTATATGCGTCATCAATTAGAGTATTATTTATTCTATAAAGAAAAATTCTCCTTAATTATCAATAGAACATCCTAATAATCTAAAATCTCTTCTTCTCCAACCAATGTAATAGGCAAATAAGTAGCACCTGATCCATTTAAATAACGAGTTAGATTTTTATTAATGAGAAATATAGCTTTCATGTATAGCTTCATATACACTACCCGGCTAATTTTAAGAAATAATTTTATTCTAATTACTCAATTATTGGTCGGAAGTTACTATGTTACCTACCTTTACTTCAGCAAAATCGCTTTCTGACTGGATGAACGACAAAGTCTATCCGCTTATTGATTGTTATAAGGCAAGATTAGCGGTTATATGCAATTGCAATTTTTAAGTGATGTAAAGCAATTACCGGCAGTTATGTTAGATAAAGCATTAGATAGTGAGCAATTTACCTGGAATTCTATAAACTTTGCTCGTTGTCTTAAAGGGTTAAAGAAACTGCCAGTCATTTCTCCATTACAAGCAGTGCTGCAGGCATTGACAATTAAGCTAAACCAATCATAAGAGGCTTTTGGAGTTCAAGCAATTGGTAATGTCTTGTATGGCTTGCAACGCTAGTCTAATAATTTAATAATTACTGATTAAAATGAAACTAATAATCTCGTACAAACTTGATAGTATCGAAAATGTCATACCAGAAAAGCAGATTGAAATAATAAAACTATTTAGCTACAGTAAAAGCGACTTTATTGTAAGGAAAATTATTGAAGCATGTAATTTAAAGCATCCTAACCTCGAAAAAATACCTGCTTATAACATTTTAAAAAATAACTTAAATGAAATTATAAATAATTGCTTAGATAGCATTGCTGAAAAAAGATTGGTAAATAATCAATTTGATATGGCAATTATTGAAGTAGTTATTATTGATAATGGTCATACTTTGATAATGAAGCTTAAAGATAATGGGATTGGATTAGGAGAGAATTACTTACACAAGTTATCTTATCCTGAATTTAAGCATACGAAATCCCAAGAGCATTTTAAAAAGAAAGAAAAAGATTATTGTATTGGTGGATGCGGTATAGGTTTATTTCACCTTAATGCAAAGTTGGCAAAAAATGATGCGAAATTATACCTTAAATCCAGAAAAGAGGCTGGAGCCACAATTGAGATTTCCATGAAAAAGCCTTATTAATTATTACAAACTTAATAAAAAGAGGATAAGGTTAATTAAAACCTCTATAAATCTATTAGGGACAAATAGTAGCAAGCTTTGATGAAATAAAATTACTCTTATGAAATATTTTCTCTGAAAACAAGATTGAAGAATCCCGTTGAAATAAGATTATTGTAGAATTTACAGTACCATATTTCGCTTGTGGCACATGCACAAATATAGAGCTTAATGATTTTTCTAAATCATGTGCAATTCCCGTTTTAGGAAGCTGATTGTCCGGCGCTAAGCTTTTATCAGATAATATTGTATAGAGAAAGTCAATTTTTTCTTGGTTGTTTGTATATTTATCTAATTCTCCAATATGTTTTTTAAATAACGCTTTAGCTTTTTCCGTTTTAGGCCAAGAAGTATTGAGCAAATGGTTGCTAAGACTATAAATACCAGAAGATAACGTCTGTATTGTATTTTGAATATTAGAATAATAAACAATTTGATTAATACTACCGACAATTAAGTTGAACTTGTTGTACTTATCTGAACAAGATTGAATTTTTTGCAAATATTGAAGAGGCGATATTGACTCACAGGTAAAAAGATAATCACTGACCAGCTTACCTCGAGACTCTAATGACAAGTCATATAATTGTGGATCTCTATAGTTTGTAAGTAAGGCAAAATAACCCGATCGAGTAATACCTAGCCAAGTTCCACCTTCTTTTAAGTCTCTTCCAGCAAAAACGTTTAAATTGTCCTGCCAAAAATGGGCCGATGAAGTAGGGCGCGCGTAGAATTCATCTCTATTAGATAAAATGATAAGAGGGTATTTCGGATGTTTGTTAATAGCTATTAAGGCAAGACACATTGTTATAAATCCGTAATGACTACTTATTAGTATATTTAGTCTAAGAGTGCGTAGTCAAATCATGACATTTTAACTTTTTTAATAAAAATCTCAGTATTTTTTATAAGCAACGCAAAAACTAGTATAATGAAAAATGAATTACCCCATACACTAAAAACGCACATTAAAACTAGATTGCAAGTTATGCATAGTTGTAGCAATATCTTTAATTAAAACATTAAACGTCTACAGTTAAATGAAATATAGATCTCATACCAGTGCAAAACCATCACATTACAATGCTGAGGCTGCTAATTACGATGCCTTTAATGAAGAAAACTCAAAAATAATCAACCAAACAATCGAAAATATTCTTAAACAACATCATGTAAAAACTGTACTTGATTTAACGTGCGGTACTGGCTCGCAAGTCTTTTGGTTAACAAAACGTGGCTATCAAGTAACCGGTGCTGATATTAATACTAATATGCTTAAAATAGCGCAAAACAAAGCCAAACAGGAGAATTTCAATGTTCCCTTTATTAAAGGCGACATGCGTTCTTTAAAAATTGGTAGCGAATTTGATGCAGTTATTACGATTTTTAATGCCATAGGTCATTTAACAAAAGATGACTTTCGAGTTGCTTTGCAAAATATTCATATAAATTTAAAACCTAACGGTTTCTATGTATTTGATATTTTCAATTTACGTTATTTTTTAACTGATAATAATATCACTAACCTTACTATCGACTGGTTTAAAGTCGACAAGGAAAAGAAAATACGCGAAATACAATATAGTACTATAGATGAAGATGGCATCCTTGCATCATTTACGACGGCCATTGAGCAATACGGTTCTAGCCAACCTAAAATGTCTAAAAGTTCTCAAACACTGCAGATTTATACAGCAAAACAGTTACAAGAACTTTTGCACCAGTGTGGCTTTAAAACTTTAAGTCAATGTAATGTTGATGGCTTACCTTTTGTTGAAGATAAATCAGAACGGATATTGACTGTTGCACAGAAAATATAAGATTGATTAATACGCCTAATCAAAATTAATTGACGCCCGCTACGCGGGCATAGCAAATTATATACTTACAAAATAAGTACAGTTACATTTAGATCAATAGCAAAATAATAGTGTCTATTTTTACTCTTTAACTCTAAATCGTTCAACCAATTTTGCAGTAACTCTTTATTAAAACTCGATTCAGCAATGTCAAAAATTAATTGTGCCATTAAAAAGCCATAATTTCCTGGCTGGAAATCATATTCAACAATACGCCATGTTTCACATTTACTTGTTTTACTAAAAAAACTAGAGGCAATTAAACCTGGAAGCTTTCTACCCATTTGACCATCACAATGTGCTTGCCAACTTTGCTTTATATCAGCAAATGTGTGAATAAGATTACGTGTCAACTCTTTATATTGGCTATTATAAATGGCTGAATCAAAATCATAATGAGAAAGGATGCACACGCCATTTTTATTTAGTAGATTTTTAAACTCATTAATGAAATCGAGCTTGTTATCAATGCATTCAAGCACATTATTACAGACGATTTTATCGAATTTATTAGGTTTTAGCGAAGCTAGATTTGAATATTGTTTCGGTACTAAAAGACCTAGCTCTATTTCTTTAGCATAATTTTTCTTGATACCTTGAATCATTGTCTTGCTAGAGTCAATCGCAAAAATTGTTTTTGGCCGTGTATCTTCTGCTGCAAGCAATAGCTTAATAAAATCGCCTTTTCCGCACCCATAATCTAAAAACGCAGTATTTTTAGTACTTCCTAATTTCTTAATCAGATTCTGTTTATAGAAGGTAATTCTATCTAACACTTCATGCACCTAGTTATGTTTAATTTCAGAAGCGGCCTTTTTATTTATATTAGATAATTTTTCTGGCCAAGATCACCTGATTTCCAGATTGATCTATTCTATCCATAAAATCAAATCCTTTATCTTTAAGATACTTTGCAATTGGTTTACCCGAATCACAACCAATTAAATCTCACTATTAATAAAAATAAATTATTATGATCAGGAGACTTAGATGGAGAAAGGCGCTTAAGAATAGTTTCTAAAGTATTACTTACCTACTGCAAATGCTCCTTTTGCTTTTTAAGCACTTTCTGCTGCGCTTGAAGATGTGTATAGATATTGTGAGCCTTTTGCAAAATATCTTTTATGATCTTTAAACTAAAACCAAAGTAATTCAAAGCAATAATTTGCTGTAATTTTGCTAAATCAGGCTTAGTATAACAACGATACCCATTTGCTTCACGAAAGGAAGGTTTTAATAAACCAATTTTATCGTAGTGTCTCAGCGTCCGGGTGGATGTTTGAGCTAACTCACTTATTTCTTTAATATAACATTTCATTATCTTAAATCTCCTGTCATGACTGAGAATAGAGGATGACATCATGTCAGGGTCAAGAGAAATTTTTAAAATTCTGTGAAGGTTTTTAAAGTCGGATAGAAACTATCTTGGGCTCGAGGCAAGCTACATCAAGACTACGTTTACTAAAGCTATTTAATTTATTTTATTCCGCATTAAGAAAAGCCAAATACTTGTTCTATTTTTTTATGAGCGGAATCCTTAAGTATGTTTTTAAATAAGGCGTTAGAATTAAATAAAACTTGATTTGCTATTAATTTATTAAATTCCTCACCAAATAAAAAATCTTGAATTAAATCGTCTTTAATGTTTAGTTTACTCATTAATTTAGGTAAGAGCTCAAAATAATAAACTCTTTTAGAACTTAAAAAATTAGCAGTTGAATTTGATAGGTATTGATTAAACAAACCTTCAAAATATTGAATCATAGGTTCGCCATCTCTGGGCCCTTGTGGCCCTACAATAACAACGCGGGTATGCATTAATTGAATTTTATTTTTTAAATGCCATTTATTTATTTGATGATCTAGTTCATTTATAATAGCTTCGCCGCCTAAGTCAATATTTTTATCTAAAAAATAATTTATTTTATTAAAATAATCTGTAGTTTTTTGTGATAACTGTTCAACATTGTAATCATTGATGGCTATTAAAATAAAATATTGTGTTTCAATTAAAATTTTTCTCTGAATTTCTATAATTTCATCATTAAAAATACTAGGTAATTCTTTTAGAATAAGAGGCAACCTATCATCGATGTCTTTCATCATTTTTTTAAATTCACTTACTTCTATTAGACCCTCATTCAATTGCTTAACATACTCTAAAATAAGCAGCGGTATATGAGAAATCTGTTTTACTCTACTATAAACTCCTTGTGGAGAAGGTATAATAGCTGAATCCTTTTGTACAAATTGATTATCCTGCTTAACCCATAAAGAAAGTTTTCCAGATAAATTAACAATAACTTGTTTGATTTCTTTACGACTGGCTTGTGCGGCTTTATGATGATTAATTAAAAATTGTTTATTAAGCTCTTCTAAAGAAACTTCAACTAATTTACTTAAATTTGATCGTTTATTTATATTATTACTGGAGAATTTATTACATGATTTTATTGCATCAATAACCAAATTTTTAAGTGATTTTGCTTCAATCTCTCGTTTATTAGGATAAGAAAAAGCACTTATAGGTATAAGAATTAATATTATTAATATTTTTCTCATATTTATTCCTTACATATACACTGAACAATGTTAGCAATACTATAAACAGATATTTAGCAACTTTTGGTGAAATGTAGCCAAATCAAATTTATTATATAAAGCCACAATTAATATGCTTTAATTTAGAACAGCAAGTAAGTGTTTGATTGATAAACTACTGAATGAACATTGATTGCACTTCGCTGCATTAAGGCTACATATATACCTAAACTAATTTAAAAGTTAATACTTTATAAAGGCTACCATTGTATTATAATATGCGCTCTATACCTACGTATTATCATGCAAATTAAGGCTTATTGGCTGTAGAATGACTCTCTTTAATACCTTCCATAAACTTGAGCATCAGTTTTTTTCGCTACTTAGTTTTGAACAAATGAATTTAAGTTGTTTAAACGCCTATGCCACAGGGGTAAAAGCGTCCAACTTAAACCCCGCTATTCTAAATACAGTTAATTCTTGTCTTAAGGAAGATATTTTAAGCTGTGCATCGTTTTATAGACAAAAAAGTTTGCCTTGGTCAATAATTTTGCCTGATTATTTATGCACTAAAGACATTTTATCTCTACTTAATACAGAAAAATTGTTGCTGATAGATAAAGGTATAGCAATGCAGATCGTTTTAAATCCATCTAACTTTGTGCCATCATTACTAAACATTAGTGAGATGAAACAAGCACTAGAGACATGGAGTATTCCCCTACTTCATGGATTTGAGTCTACACCTGATATTATGGATATTTATATTAAGCAGCATCAAATGGCCGTACAAACAAATGACAATATTTATCATTTCACTGGTTTTATTAAAGGAAAACCTATCTGTTCACTAACTTTATCTATTTATGAAGATAGTGCTCGACTAGATGATATTGCAACAATACCTGCTTATCAAAAAAAAGGTTATGCTACCGAACTTACTCATGCAGCTTTGCATCATGCCTTTTGTTTGGGAATAAAAACATGCTTTTTAGAGGCTGCAACATCAGGCCTAAATGTATATAAGCGAATAGGTTTTCAACCCCTTTTTACGAATTTGTATTATGAAGATGACAAAGAATTTGTAGGATGATGTAGAGTTTGCGGGGATACTACTTTACAAGGATAAAGGGAATTAGATTTGATTTAATACTTTTTTAGTTAAATTTTCATCTTCAATATTACCTGTATTGATTGTGGTTTTCGGCTCAAGTAGCAGGACATGAACTTCGTCTTGGGCTATGGGTTTATGTTCAACGACTTTAGGAATAATAACAAACTCACCTTTATTCAAATAAATATCTCTGTCTTTAAGCTGAATTAATAATTGTCCTTCTATCACTAAGAATAATTCATCTTCACTTTCAGGCACATGCCAAACAAATTCGCCTTTAAATTTAGCTAACTTTACATGAGTGTCATTTATTTCACCGATAATTTTTGGTGACCAATAATCATTAAATAATGCAAATTTCTCTTTAAGATTAATTGCTTGCATAATCTTTTCCTCCCCGATACACATAAAATTTAGTATCTACAGTCATAATGGGAAAATTATCTGGTAATTTACATTGTCTAATTTCACTAAAACCATTTTTTAAATAAAATTTTTGCGCTGCAATAAAAATTGAAACTGTGCCCAAATAAATTTCATCAATTTGCCTATCTGCACACCAGCCTAAGACTTTATTTAATAATAATTGAGCAATGCCTTGTTCTTTCCCTCTATAATTTTTAGCTACAAACATCTTACGCAAGACGCCTTGCCCATTTCCTATATCTATTAAACCAATCGTCCCAATAACGTGACTGTCTATTATCGCGCACCAGAAATTACCATTATCTACCTGATAATAATTAAGAATATTTAATAGATCAGGCTGATCTTCAATAGATAAGGGAATATTAAATTCTTGTTGCTGTATGCTACTTATAAGTTTTATAACCTGATCTTTTAAATGCTCTTGATAAGTTACCACTTGTATATCTTTCATATTAATTAATAATTTTTGCTTGTTTCCTGTATTTTAAGTATACAGCTATTAAGAAAAATTAAGTTTAGTAAAAAATACTAAACTTAACTAGGTACTGTATAATTTATAATCATATATAAAAATCTAACAGCTATGGCGAGAAAATATGCTTTTGATGTAAGTAAAGAAATGCAAATAATAAGGTATGAAAATGGCGTTAAATTAATTAAACCTACGCCCTTAGTTTATCCTTCAGTAGATGATTTGTTTAGCTTGCCTTTCAATATTTATTTTTTATCTCCAGAGAGTATTATTCAAGATATGAGCGAAACAACTGCTAATCTATGTGGTTTTTACTCAAGAAAAGATGCTATTGGTAAAACAGCACGCGCAGTTTCAAAGAGAGAATCTGCTGAATTCTCTATTCAACATAATAATGAAGTCCTAACTAACAAATCTATCGTAATTAAAAATGAACACTTTTTAAGATTAGATGACTTTGAATTTTATGACTTAGCTATCAAATACCCGCTTTTTAATGACAATGGAAAAATTATAGGTATTTTTGGCTGTTCTATACCCTTAGATATATTGGCTCAATCAGTCCAAACGTTAATTAAAACAGGTTTACTGTCAGATAATCGGATGTTTCACAGCAATACTAATTTAATTTTTTTAGATGATAAAAGTGACCATTATCCATATACAATTGAAAAAATAAAATCTTTATTTACTAAAAAATTTAAGCAGCATATAAGGCAGCGGGAAGCAGAATGCTTATTTTATATACTTAAAGGTAAATCAGCACGTGAAATTGGCCCTATTCTCAATTTATCACCAAGGACAATTGAATATTATTTAAATACGCTTAAAGATAAATTAAATTGTAAAAAAAAGTCAGAAATGATTAATATGGTTATCGATTTATTAAGTTATTAAAATAAATAGATTTTTTTCTAATTTAAAAAGATACAAGACTAGTTTTGCTATAATTTTTAGAGGATGTTGTGTTGATTATTAGATTAAACCTTAAAATTAAATCTTATTTTACTTCTTTAAAGGTCTTTTAATGAAAACATCTTTTCGTTGTGTGGTTACTGGCAAAAAATCAGATGGTACTTCCTTTATAGAAGAAGATTACAGTGCATCAAAAAGCCCTCTAGGGATTTATGATTTTTGGGCAACCGAAGAAATGCCACCCTCAAGCCAAGCTAAAAATAGTTTGTTAAATAAACCTACATCTCTTGAACCATCAGAAAACGGAACTATTTTTCGTTTCTTTGAAATTCCCCCTACAGATAAAAATTGCTCACGTGAAGAAGCTGAAAAACAAGCGCAAGAAGCGTTTACTGCTGCTAAAGGAGCACATTGTCGAATTAATACTAAGCGCCATCCTATGATGCATACAACAAATACAATTGATTATGTGGTTGTATTAAAGGGAGAAGTAACCTTATTGCTTGATGAAGGTGAAGTTAAACTTAAACCTTTTGATGCTGTAGTTCAACGCTCAACCAATCATTATTGGATTAATGAAGGTAAAGAACCTGTATTAATGCTAGGTGTTTTATTAACGACGAAAAAATAGTAGAAATTCAATTGGCTCAGCGTTAAAGCAAAATGAGAGTCTTCTTTCAATTGAGGTTATGCTTTCAATTGACTCGTAGTCAATAAATCATCAATGACTTCCATAGCAATTTCGGGAAATTTATGTGTTTGATCAATACAATTTTGTATGGTCACAATAGCTTTTTTAATTTTACCAGGTAAAATTTCTGATGGCGCATTTTCCCCTGGCCAAGAAGCATCTCTAGTAACTTTATCAGGCCAACGAGAGTAAGCAAGCCACATCCCTTCCTGAGTTTTATGCAGACAAGAGCCTAGAGCGCCCCGATATTGCACAAAATAAGAGGCAACCTGACGCCAAGCATCTTGGTATTGCGCCTCATAGCCAGGTTTAATAAAAGCTCGATAGATAACAGCAAACATTTTTAACTCTAATAACAAAATTTTAAAGTTTACTGGATAAGTAAAAAAATCTAGATTTTAATAGCCTTAATAAACACTTATTATGAAGAATGGCACTATTCTTTTTGGTTTAGAGATAACAATCCATTCTTTTTTTGCCTTTCTAATTAAACCATTAAATCTGAAACGTTTAGTCTCATAAAGTATTTTCAATCAATAACTTATTCTTTATTGGCAACTGAAAGCCTCTATAAAATGTTAATTATGATAATATTGTCCATAAAATGCACTTTTTATTCGTATTTTGTACAAATTTTACAAATTGCTTATACTTATACTGTCTTTCTACAAATTTTTTCATTTACAAGGAGTGTATATGGCAACGTTCACAAAACTTAAATTTCTTAGTGTTTCCATAGCCTTAGCAGTCTCTCCAATAGCAATTGCTTCTCCCCATACTAACCTCCCAACAAATCAGCTTATATTAGCCGATAATAATGGTGAATGGGGCGGGTATGGTGGCAGTGGAGGAAAAATAGGTAGTGGAAAAGGTGGTAATGACGGTAACTGGGATAATAAAGGTGGAAAAAGCGGTAAAAATGGCGACTGGGGTGGTAAAGGCGGCGGATATGGTGGCGGTGGGAAGGTAGGTGGCTATGGTGGGGGCGGCGGCTATGGCGGGGGTGGTGGATATGGCGGAGGACACCATCATAAACATCATCACGGACATGGACACTATTGGTACCCAGGCTGGAGAAATGTATTTTGGTATCCCAATGTATACTTCTGGAAACATGGTCGTGAATGCCTTAAATCTTGTTACCGAAATAAATGGGGTGAAAAAATTTGTAATGTAGAATGTTATGATTAATTCCCTCCACTCTATAAGTGACTTAAAAGTCACTTATAGAGCTTCATATGTATATGTGCTTATTTTAAATAACAATAGGCTATAAACATTTCTGCAACCTAGCAAATCAATAAAAATCACTTATCATACCCATGTGGCTTTGCAACTTGAATAATAAATGACTTTTCCGTGTAGACGAGAATTTATTATGCTAATTAAATATTTAGTTAATTGAGCTTAGACCGTTATACTTTATGGAAATATGAGCTGTTTTATTATCTACCTGATAATAGTCTTAAATTGATAGTAGTACCTGCTGCATGAAATATGATACTTCTTATGTTTTCAGTCTATTTTAATTTAGGAATTGATATGCGACGCAATGAATTAAAATGTTCTGACCCGCAATTAATTAATCTTCTCAAGCAAACATATGCTCTTCAAGGAACTCAGGTTCACTTTATTAATACAGGGTCTTTCTACAGCTTTGTTGTTGAAACTGCCAATAATAAAAAATTTTTTTTAAAAATTTATCCAAAAGAGCAAACATTAGTACCTATTCATCCTAATCTTGAATCAATTAATTACGCTGCGATTGCACTCTATCGATTTAGATGTGAGTTTGAATTTAAATATATTCCGTATATCATACAAACGACAGCAGGTACATTTTGTTTGAATACACCTGAGCTTATTTTGCTGCTTTCTAATTACATTGAAGGCTCACATCCCTCCTACTATCCAAACCAATTATTAGCTGAAAAACTTGCTTCTATACTTGCTAAGCTTCATCAAATTCCGATTAGTGAATTTCCTAAATTTAAGCAAGAAGATTTTGATATTTCCTATGCACTTGGCTTGGAAAATTGGCTTAAACCCCAGATTTCTGCTAAAGATGAGATTTACGCATCTACTTTATTATCTCGATTAAATAACTACGAAGATATACTAAAAGAAAAACTAGCCCAGCTTAAAATATGGCAAACTCAATTTCAACAAAGAGATATACCATTAGCCCTTACCCATGGTGATCCTCACCACTATAATGTTTTACAGACCGAACATGAGGTATGGTTAGTTGATTGGGACGGTATTAAAATTGCTCCTATCGAACGCGATCTCTGGCATTACCAGGAGAGTTCTTTACTTAATTTCTATGCCAAATTAAATATACAATCAATTGATTTAGAATTATGTAAATTTTATCAACTGCAACGATTTTTTGAAGATACCCGTTATTATCTAGAGCAGATTATCTTAAAAAAAAATGCAACTAAGCAGCAAGATGAATTAGATAAAGAGACTTTTTTAAATCATTGGGGCTGGCAATATTGCTTAAAGAAGTAATATTTTGGGTGAATAAACTAGAGCCTATAATGAGTTTGATCCATGACATATGATAAAAATCGCCAAAAAAATAATTGGCATGTACGTATTAATAATTATCATTTAATTAGACAAGAATTAAATAAGTTAAGTGAAGAAGGGCTCTTAAAAGCGTTTTTGCAAATTAATTCGCAAGTATCAAGCTTAGGTAACATTAACGCTTTAATGCAAATTAGTAAGCAAACCGTTTTTATTAAAGCAATCTACTTATCAGAGCTAGAGTGTTTACCTGAAAATTACTTGTCTACAACCAATTTTTTTCAATTACCCCTTTATTACCAATATGGTATTGGTTCGCTTGGCTTTGGTGCTTGGCGTGAATTAAGCGCCCAACAAATGGCTAGTAACTGGGTGTTATCTGGCCAATGCAGCTATTTTCCTCTGCTTTATCAATGGCGCATCATTAATATTCCACCACATACTATCAACTCAACTATATTAGACTCAGTAGAAAAAGAAGTCTCAATTTGGCATAAAGAACCTACTATTTGCTATCGACATTTAGCCAGGCATACGG